>SXUJ01000056.1 GCA_005790565.1 Planctomycetia bacterium | reverse complement strand
GACGAAAGAGCGCGTTGTCGTCAAACTGAAACTTTGCATCGAGGGCCACAACCCGTCCGTCAGGATGCGTCGCGCTTGCGGGCGTGACGACGAGGGGATTGATCTCCACCATCGATGCGTCTTTCGCGCAGAAGAGCGCAAAGAGTCGCATCAGCAAGTCGACCGCCTGCCCACCCTGCGTGCCCTTGAATCCGAGTCGAAACGCCATATCACGCGCTTCATACGGCTGCAGACCAAGGGTGGGGTGGATGGGGAGCTTGAGAATCGCAGCTGGGTTGCGCTCGGCAACCGCTTCGATTTCGACGCCGCCTTCGGCCGAGGCGATGAGTACATTGCACTTGCGCATCCGGTCCACGGTGATGGCGAGGTCGTACTCCTTCGCGATGTCCGTCGCCGCGGCGACGAGCAGTTTGCGAACATCAAGTCCCTCTGGGCCGGTTTGCACGCTGACCATGCGATTGCTGAGCATGAAGTTCGCGGCTGTTCGTGCGTCTTGCGCCGACTTTACGAGCTTCACAAATCCCGCTTTCCCCCGACCGCCGGCGTGCACTTGTCCCTTCACGACGACTTCGGGCGTGCCACTCTCGAATATGCGCGTGGCCTCGGCGACTGCGTGCTCCACCGACTCAACCATCGCTCCTGCCGGAACGGGAATGCCTGCGCCGGCGAGCAACTCTCGCGCTTGATATTCATGGATCTTCATATAGGGGTTCTGCGTTCTTTTGGGTGGGGAGGGGAAGTCTACTTCGCCACTCCTCGCATCGCGCGCGCTTCAAGCCTGCGCGGCGAAAAAATGAAACGGACAGGGCGGGATTCGAACCCGCGATAAGAGTATTAACTCCTATACCGGTTTAGCAAACCGACGCCTTCAGCCGCTCGGCCACCTGTCCAACGGTCGTCCTTCGACCGTGATCGAAGGGCGGGATGATAGCAGAATGCCGCACGGAGCGGATGTTGCGAGATTTCACGGGATGCATCCAAGAATCGATCCCGCACGCATACGATCGACCCGCGTTGCTGCAAGCCCTCTCGCAACTTCTTGGTTCGGACAGCCCGCTCGCTCGTCGGCTCGCTGGGTTTGAGATACGCCCACAACAGCAAGCGATGGCGAGTGCTGTCGCGAAATGTATGGCTTCGCGCGGCCGGCTCGTGGTCGAGGCCGGCACCGGAGTCGGAAAGAGTTTCGCATATCTCATTCCGGCGATTCAACGGGTTGTCGAGCATGGCGAGCGCGTCGTGATCTGCACGAACACGATTTCTCTCCAAGAGCAACTGGTGGAGAAGGACATTCCACTGCTCAATGCGATCATTCCAGAGGAGTTCTCGTCGGTGCTCGTGAAAGGGCGAGGAAACTACCTCTCCCTGCGCCGCTTGAAGATCGCGAGCGAACGGCAGAGCAAGCTCTTTTCGCATGAGAGCGATCTGCACGCGCTCCACCAGCTCGAGGATTGGGCGTATCAGACGACGGATGGCACAAAGGCGTCGCTTCCAATCCTTCCACGCCCAGCGGTGTGGGAACACGCCGAGAGTGACGCGGGAAACTGCCTAGGCCGCCGTTGCCCGACCTTTGACAAGTGCTTCTATCAGGCGGCTCGGCGGCGGATGGAGCATGGGCAGATCCTCGTCTGCAATCACGCGCTGTTCTTTTCCGATCTCGCGCTGCGTCGGCACGGCAGCGGGTTTCTACCTGCGTATCAGCACGTGATTCTCGATGAGGCGCACCATGTTGAGGATGTTGCGAGTTCCCACTTTGGCTTGCGCATCTCTGAATCGCGTGTGAAGCATGTGCTCCGCACGCTCTACCACGCGGCGACAGGTCGCGGGATTCTCGCGTCGGTGCAGCCGCTGGGTGCGGGCATTTCCGAGGTCGATGATTGCACCCAAGCAGTGCTTGAGGCCGCCGACGATGCGGAGGGATTCTTCCACGACTGCTTTCAGTTGCACGAAAAGCTTGGTGGTCGTGATGGACGCTTGAAGGGTGCTTGCCCTGTCGCTGACACGCTCTCACCAAGCCTTCGTCAAATCGTCGAACGATTGCGACTCTTGAAGGAGGCATTGACGGACGAGGACGCGCAGTTTGAGGTTGCAAGCGCGGCGACGCGGATCTCTGAGTTGGCGATGGAAGTCGAAGCGTTTCTTCAGCAATCTCTCGAGGGTTGCGTGTACTGGATTGAGACAGCGAAGCCACCCGCCGGTCAGCTTGCTCGTCGAAGCGTCGTGCTCTGCTGTGCAACCATTGATGTGGGTCCGGTCCTGCGCGCGCAACTCTTTGGTCAGCAGGTTTCAGTGACGATGACGAGCGCGACACTCGCGACGGTGAGCGTGGAGTATCGGGAAGATCGCTCGGATGCGCCGAGTGGTTTCGAACACACGCTCGCGCGGCTTGGATGCGAAGGTGCGGAGACGCTGAGGCTTGGCAGTCCCTTCCAATTCGCGCGGCAGATGGATTTCTACATCGAACGGGGAATGCCAACGCCTGACGCGCCCAATGCGACGGACGCGCAACTGCCCAAAGTCCTTCAGCACATTCACGCGACGGGTGGCGGTGCGTTTGTTTTGTTCACCAGCTTTCGCGCGCTCAAGGAGATGGCGGCCCGCTGCGCACCGCTGCTCCGCGCGCGGGGATATCAAGTCTTGATCCACGGTGAAGACGGTGATCGATCGCAACTGCTTCGTCTCTTCCGCGAGTGCGACAACTCGGTGCTGTTTGGGACTGCGAGTTTTTGGGAGGGCGTCGATGTACGCGGTCAGGCGCTGCGGAATGTCATCATCACAAAACTACCCTTTGATGTTCCGGATCATCCCCTCGTGCAGGCTCGTCACGAGCGCATTGAAGCCGCAGGTGGCAACGCCTTTCGCGACGATCAATTGCCTCGCGCGATTCTGCGCTTCAAACAAGGCGTCGGGCGGTTGATTCGGAGTGCTGAAGACACTGGTCGGGTCGTGGTGCTCGACCCCCGCATCGTGACCAAGCACTACGGAAGACTGTTTCTCGCAGCATTGCCAGACGGCGTGGAGCCGAGGATCGAATCCGAAGATTGACGTGGGAGGGTCGCGAGCAGCATCGGCAGCAAGACATTCGACGCGAAGAGGCAGCTGAGGCTGCCGAGCAGCATGGCGTACCCAAGGGATTGGAGCCCGCGATGCTGCGCAAAGATGAGCGCGCCGAATCCGATGGCGGTTGTGGTCGCCGTAAATGCAACTGCGCGAAGGGTGGGACGCATGTGCGTGGGCGCGGCGTCCCAGCGGTGCAGAATGTGAATGGCACTATCGATGCCCAATCCGAGGAGCATGGGGATTGCGAAGAAATTTGCGAGGTTGAGACTCAGTCCGCAGAGCGGGAGCAATCCAAGGAGCATGAGTACGCCAACGAGCACCGATGCAGTTGCCAGAATTGTCGGCGTGAGTCGGCGAAAGTCGAGCCATGCGAGCAACGCGACGGCGAGGATGGAGAAGAGCGAGACGGTGACGAATGCTCGCCGCATGTCACGGATCGACTCGAGCTGGGTCATCGGTACGCCGGTCGCGTCGGGGTCCACGCGCAAAACGGCGTCGACGAATCGAGCAAGCGCATGCTCTTCCCATACATCTTCCCTCGGAAAATGCGCAACGAGAAGCGAGCCTTTAGGGCTAACCATCTTGTCTTGCATCACGCGTGGGAGTGCGTCGTGCAGCGACGCCGTTGCGCCCGAGTGAAAAGCGCGCATGGATTCGGTTCCATCCGACGCGGTGGCCGCGAGATCGGCGCGAAGTTCTGTCCTCTCTTGAGAATCGGGACGCACGACATCGAACACGCTGCGCGTCCGCAGGATTGCTGCTTCGCCACGCGTTCGCTCGATGAGCGCGAGCGCGTCGATTTCCGTCGTCACGGTGGACGCCGCGAACCAACTCGCGCTCGCGCTATCGGCAAAGACACGCTTCTCCCACGCGACGCTGTCGAGGCTGGGGGATTGCAACGAGAGGAGATTGGCGTCGAAGTGCAGACCGATGGGGGCGAGTGCGATGCATGCCACCGTCACGATGCTCAACGTCATGAATCGTGCACGAGTCGGTTTCTGCGGTGGAGTGGCAAGGGCGCGCCCTTCAAGGGGTTTGATTGAGTTCGATGCGACATCGTTGAGCACGAGGAGTGCGGGCAAGACCGTCACCATTGCGAGTGCGCAGAGAAGCAGTCCGGTGCCCGCAATGAGTCCAAGTTCCCGCAGTCCTGCAAAGTCCGTGCAGAGTGCGAGGTAGAAGACCGCCGCGGAAGTGAGCGCGCCGGTGATGGTCCCGGGAGCAATGCTCTCGAGTGTTTCGGTAATTGCCTCATCACGCATCCGATCCTGCCGTGCTTCGCGGTATCGACTCACCACGTGGACGCCGTAATCAAGCCCCGCTCCAACGAGCACGAGCAAGAAGACGCTCGAGAGCAAGGTGATCTGCCCAACGAGGAGCGCCGCGGCACCGATTGTCCAGGCGCAGGCACAGAGGAACGCGAGCATCGCGAGCAGCGGAAGCCGCACGCCCCGAAAGGTGATGACGAAGAGCAGCGCGATGATGAAAAACGCGCCCGTGCTCGCGCAGAACATGTCGCGGTTCGAGGTCGCCATCTCGTCCGCGAGGAGTACGGGTTTTCCAGTGAGCCCCAACTCAACCGTGGGGTGTGCGCTTGCCACGGTGGCGAGGATGCTTCGAATCGCTTCAAGCGGCTTCTCGATAGCACCGAACTGCGAAAAGTCCTTGGTCGGCATGATCTCGATGAAGAGCAACTTGCCATTGGGGTTTCGGAGGTATTGCGTGGGAAGTTCCGCGGTGAAAAGTGATTGCCTCTCCTCGACGCCTTGCGCGGCGAGCGCGCGCAGTGCCGTCGTGTCCATCGCCCGAGATGCGATCGTCCATTGTTCGTTGGGGGTGATTTTCCAATCGACCCGCGCGAGCAACCCGCTTTGCACCAGACTCTGGAGTGCAGGGCCAAGCGCGTCGACCGCGGCCTCGGCAGCGCGCGTAGCGGATTCAGAGTTTGATCTTGGATCGACGACCGCGACAATAGATTCGAGATCTCCAAACTCGGCGAGGAATGCTCGGTAGCGCTGCATAAATGGTCGCTCATTGCCGATGAGCGCATTCGTGTCCGCGTTGAGGTGCAGTTGTGTAGCGCCGAGCCATCCGCCGAGTGCTGCGAGGATCGCGCCGACGGCGAGCACGAGTACGGGGCGCCGGATGACGACAGCGCTCAAGCAAGAGATGGCGCGCGCGCGATTGGTCAACGGAGTGCTTCGTCGGAGTGGAGTGAGGAGCGCGGGAAGCAGGCGGTGGTCGTCGATGTTGGGGGAACGACGCTTCTCGGACGCAGTGTAGGGGGAGGTCGAGTTTCAAAAATATCGCCCTCCAATCCCCGTTTTGATTGTGCGAAGGCAAACAACGCGCAAAGTGATCAATGAGACCTTTGACTCCCAAAGGTATAGCCATGCATGTACGAACCCCCAGGCGTCATCACATCTTGTGCGCAGCGCGCTCTGCCGTCCTCTCAGCAGCCATCGCGAGTGTTGGTTTCGTCGCCTCGCCGGTCGAAGCGACCGGCTCTATCGCCCGACATTGGGATGAAGCGCTGCTTGCATCAATTCGAAAAGACATCGTGCATCCGCCTCGGCAGGCGCGCAATCTCTTCCACTTGTCGAGCGCGATGTATGACGCTTGGGCCGCTTACGACGCGACCGCGCTGGGTTACCTCTTCCGCGAGAAGTTGGCTACCAAGCAGGTCGAAGCAGCAAGGCATCAAGCGATTAGTTACGCGTCGTATCGGATATTGCGATCTCGGTTCGCAGGAAGTCCGAACGCCGCAATCATCACACCGATACTCGTCGCTGCGATGGTCAGTGCGGGGTATGACGAGAGCATCACTACGACAGTCGGCAATTCGCCCGCAGCCGTCGGGAATCGCATCGCGGCGCAGTACATCGCTTACGGCCTTGGCGATGGAGCGCACGAAGACATCGGCTACGCGAGTTACCCTGGCACTTATCCAGATGTGAATCCACCGTTGATCGTCGCGTTGGGTGGCGACCCCAACACCATCGACCCCAATCGCTATCAACCGCTCGCGCTCACCTACTTTGTCGATCAAGGCGGCAATGTCATTCCGGGCGGATACCCTGCGAAACTGGCTCCTTTCTGGGGATTCGTGAAGCCATTCGGATTGACCGCGGCGGATCGAAGCGCGACGAACCCGGGGGTTTATCTCGATCAAGGACCGCCCGCACTTTTGTTTGGTGCGAGTGACTTGCTCTATCGCAGCGAGCATGAGGATGTCGTCGTCCTCTCCTCCACGCTCACACCGGATGACGGCGTGATGATCGACATATCGCCGAGCGTGCTCGGGAACAATCCACTCGGCACGAATGCAGGGAGTGGACACGCGATCAATCCCGCGACCGGGTTTCCCTACCCGTCAAACATCGTGAAGCGCGGCGATTGGGCACGATGTCTTGCGGAGTTCTGGGCGGACGGTCCGACGAGCGAAACTCCCCCTGGTCACTGGAACACACTCCTTAACTCGGTGATGACGCATCCAGCCTTTGAGCGCAGGCTCTTCGGCAAGGGCGCGGTGCTCGGGGAACTTGAATATGAAGTGAAGGCGTACATGATGCTCAATGGTGCGCTGCACGATGCGGCGATTACCGCGTGGGGGCATAAGGGGCACTACGACAGTTCGCGCCCAATCACCGCGGTGCGTTACCTGGCCCATCGCGGTCAATGCAGTGACCCCTCGCAGCCGAGCTACAACGCTGCGGGGATTCACCTGATACCCGGCGTGATCGAAGTCATCACCGCCGCAACAAGCGCGCCAGGGCAGCGACACGCGGATCTTGCGGGAAATGAAGGGCAGATCGCAATCAAGGGTTGGCCGGGTTCGCCGCTTGTACCTGCGACGCAATACAGCGGCGTGCGGTGGATGCTGGGCACGGATTGGGTTCCGTATCAGCGGCCAACCTTCGTGACGCCGCCATTTGCTGGGTACATGAGCGGTCACTCGACGTTCAGCCGAGCTGGTGCGAGAGTGATGACCGGACTCACGGGCAGTGAGTTTTTCCCGGGCGGCGTGGGGGAGTTCGTCTGTCCTCAGAACGCATACCTTGTGTTTGAGGATGGTCCGAGCGAGACGCTGACTTTTCAGTGGGCGACATACTTCGACGCGAGCGATCAGTCGGGACTTTCTCGCCTCTATGGCGGCATTCACCCATCCTTCGATGACTTCCCTGGCCGCATCGCTGGTGATCAGGTTGGCCTGCGAGCGCTCGCGCGTGCGCCGCAATATTGGAACGCGACACTCTCGAGTTGTGAGGGCGACATCGACCTCAACGGTTCGATCGATGCAGCAGATCTCACGACCATGCTTTCGATGTGGGGGAGTGGGAACGCGGCCGCCGATCTTGACGGCGACGGCATCGTCGATGCGCCTGACCTTGCGCGCCTACTCTCCGCCTGGGGCGATTGCCCATAGGGATTGCACCCGCTGGCCGCGGTCAACGCCAGTTGGAGAGCAGGACGCTGAGATCCGCCGCGTTCACGGTGCCATCCTGATTGAGACCAGCGAGAGCGCTTGCTCGCCGTGGTCTGCGTGTTCGTGAACGCGCCGAGTCCATCATGCCGGTCGATTCGAATCGAGTTACCGCGCTTCGCGCAGACCAGTCAGTCCGCGTCGAGTACACAAGGCCCGCGCCGCCATGGTTTCGCCAGATGGTGAGGGTGGAGCTGCTTGGTCCGCTCGAGGATGCGACAACGAGATCGAGGTCCTCGCCGCGCGGCGCAGGCGGGTGCGCTTGTTCGCGTCGACCGCCTCGTCGGAGAGCGGATCGTCCAGCTCGCGCAGCTTCACCTCCACGAAGCGGAGCATCCCCGCGCGCTCCACCACCGCGTCGAGCTCACCGCCGCCCCCG
>SXUJ01000055.1 GCA_005790565.1 Planctomycetia bacterium | reverse complement strand
TCCTTCTCGCCTTCGATGATCTTGTAGTGAATGTCAAGCGTGTCGCCGCTACTGAACGTCGGGAAAAACTCAGCCGGCTTCATCTGCGCTTGCGTGATAGATGCGAGGATTGCACTGCGATTCATGACTTCTGTCCTTCTAGACCAATGTGGTCCTGTGTTGCCCGCGAAGCCGAAGCTCGTTGGGACTCTGACTTGGGTGCGACTCTTGTGTTGGGTGAGCGCCCCAGAGGTCGCTGGTTTACGAGAGCGGTTGCTCCGTGTGTTGAGTGGGCGCTGCTGCGGTGGCGAAGAGATCAGGGCGACGAGCCCGTGTGCGTTCGATGCGTTGCGCGTTGCGCCACCGATCGATTGCCGCGTGATCGCCGCCGACAAGAACTTCAGGCACATCGCGTCCACGCCACGAGCGCGGACGAGTGAAGTGGGGGCAATCGAGGAGCGGTTGATCATCCGCGCGCCCGATTGTGAAGGAGTCTTGTGCGGTACTTTCCTCGTGCCCGAGGACATTGGGAAGCAAACGCGCGATGGCATCGACGAGCACCATTGCTCCGACTTCTCCGCCGGAAACGACATAGTCGCCGAGTGAGAGTTCGAGTGGTTGGAGTGCTTCGATCACGCGCTCGTCGATCCCTTCGTAGTGACCGCACAAGAGAAGGAGGCGTGGCTGTGTTGCGAGCCATTCCACTCTCGATTGCGTGAGGCGCTCGCCCTGGGGCGAAAGCATCACGCGCACCGCTGGCGTGGAGTCGAGTGACTCCACAGCAGCAACTGCGTCGAAGATGGGTTGACACATCATCACCATGCCGGGTCCTCCGCCAAACGGGCGGTCGTCTACCTTGCGGTGCTTGTTGTCGGCGAAGTTGCGGATGTCATGCGTATTGCAGGACAGCGCGCCACTTTCGACGGCGATTCCCGGAATGCTCGTCGCGAGAAAATCGCGAAAGAGTCCGGGGAAGATGGTGAGGATGTCGATGCGCATGCGTCGTTCCTCTCGCGTCTTCATCACCAAGCGTCGATCACCAGTGCACTTCGATCAGGCCTTCTTGCCTGGCGTCGGATCGATGCCGGCTTTCTTGAAGAGATTTGCACAGGTCTCGCTTGGCTGCGCGCCAACCGAAAGCCAGTAACGAATTCGATCTGCGTTGAGCTTGTGTTGCTCAGTCTTGGTGAGCGGGTCGAACCAGCCCAGGTTTTCCAAGACACGACCATCGCGCGGAGAGCGCTTGTCCATTGCACTAACACGGTAGAAGGGGCGATGGGCACGGCCCATTCGCTTGAGACGGAGAACGACCATAGAGGTCGACCTTTCAAGCATTCCTCTCGGTCCCGTTCGCCTCAAAGGCAAACTTGCAAGGACTCGGACGCGCTGTGGAGCAGGGATTGACCCGCCGTGCGGCACGCCTTCGGGAATGGATTGCGAATCGACAAGCCTAGCCGAAGTCCGCTTCAAAGGGAACCGCGTTCTCGCGCTAGCTCAACGGAATCTCGTCCGAAGGTAACCCGAAGGCGCTGGCTGCGATCTTGTAGAAGCCCTTCATCGTCAGAATTCCCAGCACGCTGACCAGCTCAAACATGAGCGAACTGAGGCCCGAGAACATGAATACGAGCAGGGCGATGAAACTCACGCGCAGCGCAGTGGGGTCATGAAGCCACTTCCAGAAAGTCCGGCTTACTCCTGCGAGGGCCTGCGCGCCGTCAAGGGGAGGAAGGGGAAGGAGGTTGAAGAAGAGCAACACAAAGTTGAGCAATCCGCCCCGCAGCCAGAACCAAAGTGCTTGCTCCGAAACTTCAGTGCCCTGTTTCTGGTGATAGGCGAGCAGGCCCGCGAGCATGGCCCACGAGAGCAGGCCCAGGAAAAGATTCACCGCCGGACCGGCGAGGGCCACGACGACTCGACCCTTTCGGCCCCAACGAAACCGCGATGGATCCGTGGGCATCGATCCCCAAGCGATGCCTACGAGGCAAAGAAAGACGATCGACATCCAACCCATATGCACGAGTGGATTCAGCGTCAGCCGATCGTATCGGCGCGGCGTGTCATCGCCTTGCCAAATCGCGGCCCAACCGTGACCAAGTTCATGGAGGACGATCGCTGCGAGTCCCCAGAAGAGAAACGCGGCAACGCCGGGCATGCCAAGTTGTTCGTACGCTTGACCAATCGGAAACTGCATGGGCGGAACACTACACGCCGTCGACGAAGGTTGCGAGGATCTTCGGGGTGCCGTCTTGCCAATTCCACGCGAACGGGTCCTCGCCAAGCAGGGTGAAGTCGGCCGCGTAGGAAGGCGCGATCACGCCACTCGGCAACGAGAGCATGCGAGCAGCATCCCGCGTGTAGCCCCACAGCACCTCTTCCACCGAGAGATTCTGCTCGGTCGCGAATGGACGGCCGTCAAGGTCGAGGCCAGTGATTGCTGCGCGCATGCCCCGCAAGGGATCGGGTGAAACGATCGGCCAATCACTCCCGAACGCGAGCGTCGCGCCCGCTTCAAGCAGCGCGCGAAAGGGGAAAAACCGAGGAAGACGCGCCGTGCCGAGTCGCGTGATTGCTCCGCGCGCGTCATCGGCCTTGTGGAGCGGTTGCATCGACGCAAACCGTCCGCGCATGCGGGCAGCGTCCACCGGGTGCAGCGATTGCATGTGCTCAAAGCGCGGCGCATCGGCGGCAGTGGTTTCGGGCAAGCGCTTGCGAGCGAGGTCTGCGGCGTCGAGCGCGATTCGCGCGGCGCGATCCCCAATGGCGTGCATGCTCGGACTCAGCCCAGCATTGCGTACGAGTTCGAGCCACGCATTGAGTTTCCCTGCCGCCGCGAGTTCGACGAGCAGACCGGCATTCGTGGGGTCGTCGCAGTAGGGCTCGAGCATGGCGGCGGTTCGTGAACCAAGTGTTCCATCCACAAAGGCCTTCATGCCAATGATGCGCAAGCGGTCGCTCGTGGCAAAGTCCTTCGCTGCCTGCAGTGCATCGTCGATCGGCCAATCTCGATCCAGCACGGTCGCGTGGACGCGGAGGGGAAGTTGATCGCGGAGCGCGTCGTGCACATCGACGAGGTCGCGGAGGTACTCCATCGAACCCACCGCCGTGAGACCGTGTTCGCGAAGCATCTGTGCACCCTGCAAGAGTGCGCCGCGTGCTCGCTCGCGTGAGAGTGGGGGAACCTTCGGTACGACGAGCTGCCAAGCGGCCGCTTCCTGGAGCAGCCCAGTGGGGCGACCTTGCGCATCTCGTTCGATGCGACCTCCGTCGATCGCCGCCGGGAGATGTATGTGCGCGAGTGCTGCGCGGTTGAGCACGCACGCGTGCCGGTCCATCCGCCAGGCGACCGCTGGACGATCCTGTGCACTCGCGAGCCACTCGCCACCTGGCGCGTGCCCCTTCCAATCCGCTTCATTCCACGAGTTCGCGAGAAGCCATTCCCCTTGTGGGAGTTGGGCGTGGCGAGTCGCGACACGCGCTTCAAACACTCCGCGTGAGGCGCAATGCGAGAGATCGAGTTCGCACAACGATGCGCTTCCAAGGGTGAGATGGAGATGCGCATCGATCAGCCCTGGAATCAGGCAGCCGCCGCACAGATCAACCTCATCGCAATGCGTAGGAATCGCGGACGAAGTTGGATCGACCGCAGCGACGATTCCATTCTCCACCAACACACTCGTCGCCCACGCTTGCATCGCCGATCCGGTCCAGATGCGACCATTGCGGAAGATGCGTGGAGGAGTGCGTGATGGAGGCATGCAGGAGCGCGTATCGTATGCCGCATGCGCCAGTCCATCCGATGCTCCGTTGCTTGTACAGTTTTTGCGTCGCTCTTCGCTTGCGGCGACAATGCGCCCGCGCCGAAGTTGCCAACTCCGCCGGTCGCACCACCACGGGCGCCGAGCCTCTCTTCGCCGACGCCTGCCGTCACTCCTGCCGCTCAAGCGGTCGAATGGAGTAACGACAACAACTCAACCGCCGCGAGTGACTCAGCGGTGTTGAGTGTCGCGGGGCTGACCGCGCCCAAGCCCGTGGCGTGGACGTGGGTGAAGCCATCGGTGCAGTTTCGTACCCTGCAATACACCGTCGCAGGCGGAGCGGACTCGACGTCTGCGGCGGACTTGATCGTGAGTGTGTTCAAGTCGGGCGATGGTGGGCCGATTGACGCCAACATTGAACGGTGGCGCGGTCAATTCCGCAAAGGGGAAGCGATGGCCGACGCGAAGACTTCCAAGACGGAGGTGCAAGGTATGCCCGTGACGCGCGTGGAACTTGAGGGCGACTACCTGTCGATGGGGTCGCCCGCCCCCAAAGTTGGCTTCATGCAGTTGGCCGCGATTGTGGAGGCACCGGGGCGCAATGTTTTCTTCAGGCTCACGGGTCCGAAAGCGACGGTTGAAGCGACGCGCGGGGCGTTTGATGCGCTCGTGGAAGGAATTCGCGAAGGGCGGTAGCGGCGCGAAGGATCACTTCGCGGCGAACAGTTCGTTCACGAAGTTCCAGTTCACGACATCCCACCACGCGGCGAGGTAATCCGGTCGGCGATTCTGGTACTTCAAGTAGTACGCGTGTTCCCAAACATCGCAGCCGAGAAGTGGCGTACCACCGCAATCGGCGATGCCGTGCATGAGCGGATTGTCCTGATTGGGGGTCGAACAAATCGCCACGCTTCCGTCGCTCTTCTTGCAGAGCCACGCCCAGCCGGAACCAAATCGCCCAACGCCCGCCGCGGCGAATTTTTCTTTGAAGCCCTCGAAGGAACCAAACGCTGCGATCATCGCCGCGGTGAGCGCCGCGCTGGGTGCGCCTCCCGTTCCCTTCGGGGCCATCCACTTCCAGTACATCGAGTGATTCCAATGGCCGCCGCCGTTGTTTCGCACCGCGCCCTTGATGGCGTCGGGCATGGATGCAATGTTCGCACAGATCTGATCAAGCGACATCGCCTGCAAGTCTGCATGGCCCTCGAGCGCCTTGTTGAGATTGTTGATGTACGCCTGATGATGCTTGGTGCGATGGATGTTCATCGTCGTCGCGTCAATCGAGGGTTCGAGGGCGTTTTCTGCGTAGCCGAGTTCGGGAAGTGTGAAGGCCATGTTTGCTCCGGGAGTTGAAAAGGTGCGAGTATCAACGAGCAGCACGCTGCTCGCGTGTGCCACGGCAGGAATGCAGGCCGCAAACGCCAAGAATTCTCGGCGGGATTGGGCATTGTCTGGGTGGGCCTGTTGCATGCGACGCGTTCTTGAGGGAAGGATCGTGCGCAAGGATACCTTCTCCCGCACCCATTGCCGTACGCTGTTGGTCCATGTCGATGCATGAAGTCGCCATCCTCCGCATCCTCGACGCGAACGCGAACCGAGCGCGCGAAGCGCTTCGCGTGCTCGAAGACATCGCCCGATTCGCGCTCGAAGACAGTTCCCTCGCGACGCGCACGAAGACGATGCGGCATGCGCTCGGCGAATCCCTCGCGATCCTTGCGAATGTCTCGATGGCCGCGGCGCGCGATGTGGCGGGTGATGTCGGAACTGCGATCACCGGAAAACTCGAATCCAAGCGTGAAGGTGTGCGCGGTATCGCCCTCGCGGCGGGAAAACGCTTGACTGAATGCCTGCGCTCGATCGAGGAGTGCTTGAAGGCGCTCGGCGAGGTGCGCAGCGCGAGCCTGGTTGAACACATGCGATACGAGGCGTACACGATCGACGCCGCCTTCGCGCTGCGGCTGGGAACGAGCGAGAGAAGGCAATGGAAGTTGTGTCTCTTGCTGACGCAGTCGCTCTGCGTGCGTCCGTGGCGCGAAGTGCTCGACGGTGCGCTCGCGGCGGGCGTGGATTGCATTCAGCTTCGCGAGAAGGGACTTGGCGCCTCAGACTTGCTGAAGCGAGCATGCGAAGTACGGGAGCGTGCGCAGGCAGTCGGCGCGTCCACCATTGTGAATGACGATGTTGGTGTCGCGCTCGCAAGCGGCGCGGACGGGGTCCACCTCGGCCAAGAGGATCTCCCAGTTCACGCAGTACGCCGTTGTGCGCCTCCGTCGTTCATCATCGGCGCAAGCACACATTCCGTTCTTGAGGCGAGAGAAGCAGTCGACGCGGGTGCGGACTACTGCGGAGTGGGTGCGATGTTCTCGACCTCGCAGAAGCCCTTGCTTGCGCCTGCGGGCGAGGCCTATTTGCAGGCATTTCTCGCGCACTTTCCCGATATCGCGCACCTCGCCATTGGGGGCATTGACGCGCCTCGCGCAATCGAACTCGCAAAGCTTGGATGTCGAGGATTCGCAGTCTCGAGCGCGATCTGCTCTGCGGATGATCCGACGAGGGTTGCGCGCGAGATCCTGTCGGCGCTCGATCCCTCTCGCCGGCTTGCGGCACCAGAAGGATCGCCTTCGTGCTGACAGGCGCGTCGTTTGTCTTGCTCGGGACCGGTACGAGCGCGGGCGTTCCCGTGATCGGTTGCGCGTGCCCGGTCTGCACATCGAGTGATCCTCGCGACCGGCGTACCCGTTCAGGCGCGGCGTTGCAGTTTGTGGATGGAGAAGGCAATTCGCGCACGATTCTCATCGACTGCCCGCCCGATCATCGTGAGCAGAGTTTGCGCGAGAAGCTCAAGCGATGCGACGCGATCTTTTTCACCCATGATCATGTGGATCACACCTTTGGACTGGATGAAGTGCGCCGGTACAACGCGCTCATGGGTTCGCCGATTGAGGTCTATGCCGACGCGCGAACCCGTGAGTCGCTCGAACGAGTTTTCCGTCACATTTTTAGGCGCCATGAGAATGTGAACGACTCGTTCGTTGCTGATCTCATGCCGCGCACGATTGACCCCGATCATCCGATTGACCTTTTCGGAGTCCGCTTCACGCCGCTGCGCCTGCTCCACGGGCGGCTTCCTGTGCTGGGCTTTCGCATGGATGCGCTCGAGCCGGTCGAGTCGTCGGCACTCTTTCCGCTCGCCTACTGCACCGATGTTTCGGGCATTCCACCAGCGACCTGGAAGGAGTTTGGAGGGGTGCAGACGCTCGTGCTCGACATGCTGCGGTATCGCAAGCACCCGACGCACTTCTCGCTCGATGAGGCAATCGCCGTCTCGCAGCAAGTCGGGGCGGCGAAGACGGTTTTCGTCCATATGACCCATGACATCCTGCATGCAGAACTCGAGCCAAGGCTGCCTGAAGGCATCCATCTTGGCTTTGACGGCATGCGTCTCTGAGAACACGGAATCCGCTACACTCTCGCCCCCCTATGGCACAGATTCGCGAACTCAAGAAGCGCATGATTGCGGTCCGTACGATTCAGCGGATCACCAAGACGATGCAGATGATTGCGACGGCGAAGTTCACCGCGTCGCTGCAACGCGCGAAGGCGACCAAGCCTTACACCGAGCGCATTCGCGCGCTCGTTGGCGAGGTTGCGGCCGCGGCCGGTTCAGACTTTTCGAACGCGCTGATGCAGGCGCCATCGGTCGCAGCCAAGCGGGAACTCATTCTTGTGCTTGCGAGCGATCGCGGTTTGTGCGGCGCGTACAACGGCAGTGTCTTGCGCATGGGATCAAAGCTCGCACAGGCGGTGAAGGCGAAGGGTTGCGAGGCGCAACTGGAGACGGCGGGCAAAAAGGCCGCGGCGTTCTTCAAGTACGCGAAGATGCCTGTCGCCGTGCGACATCAGTTTGGCGACAAGCCGTCCTACGCGCAGGTGGAAGCACTCGCGGATCGCATGATGGAAGAGTTCACCGCGGGCAAGTTTGATGTGGTGCATGTCGTGTACATGCGATTCGTGAGTAACAGCCGCCAAGTGCCGACGACGATTCAACTGCTTCCGCTGGCTGCGCCCTCTGCGAGCGGCCCAGCGCCAAGCTACGAGTTCAGCCCCAACGGTGGCGAAATCCTCGCGGATCTCCTCCCGCGCTCGGTGAAGGTTTCGCTCTTCCAAGCCTTCAACGATGCCGCCGTGAGCGAGCATGTCATGCGCATGATTTCGATGAAGTCGGCGACGGACAACGCAGCGGGGCTCGGGCGCACAATTCGTCGAAACTACAACCGTGCTCGGCAGGCTCGCATCACCACCGAACTCACCGAGATTGTGTCCGGTGCAGCGGCGCTTGCGTGAGCGCGTGTCTGCGGTTTGGCGCAGATTGCGCCGGAGTTCTTGAGGTAATCGGGTGGGTGTTTCGCGGGCTCGAGATGGAGCCAAACTGCGAAGATCATGAAGCCCCGAAGCCCCGAAGCAACCTGCCCAGTGGTTGGCATCCCATTCCTCGCAAGCCCACACGCTGGTTTGGCGCTTGTCAAGCAGTCACGCGTTCAGGCTTGGGTGCGTGTGGCGAGCGTTGGGACCCGCTACTTCGGAGTAACTGCTCCGTCCGTTCCCTTGTCGACTTTCAGTCCATCTCGCTGCCACGCCTTGACACCGCCGCGAATAGTGAAGACCTCGTTGTAGCCGAGTTCGAGCAACCGCTTCGACGCAGCCTTCGCCATCACATCGTCGTAGTCGGAGTCGTACACGATGAAGAGATCGAAGTCCTTGCAGGTTGCTTCGTGTGACTTCGCAATCTCAGGGAATGGAATGTTCGTCGCACCAGGCAGATGCTCTCGCGTGAACTGATCGGGGAGGCGCGGATCGAGCCAGAGCGTTCGTGGGGGGCCTTTGGAACCAAAGGTCCCCATCGGTTTTTCGGACAGCCCGATTGCCTCTCGCGGCGTCACCCAAAGGATGTCGCGATCCGTGGTTGAACGGTCGCAACCGACAAGGAGTGATGCTCCGGTCACGCTGAGTGCAGCAATTTGCATTCGGAGGCTGTTTGTGGGGAATATCATGAGGCTCCTCGGCGTTCTGTGCGGTCGGGCGAGCGACCCAACCGCTCATCGGACAAAGCGAGTCGATCGCGACACGAATCGATGGGCATGAATTCTCAAGCGCAGCAATGACACCATACCGCGGCTCGACATTCCAGCGCCTTCGACCTTCGCGGAGATTCCTTGCGAGGGGCGCGAAGTCTTTGGCAGTATGCATCGGTAGCGCATTCGTCGCTGCGCCCGCGAGCGCGATGCAGTCGCCGCCTGGAAACACCTCCGCGCTCAACGCGCGTGCCCCTGTCACCGGCAGCGACGTGGTGCGTTCATCGCTCTGGATTGTGGAAGGGCGTGTCGAGCCAGGCGCGATCTTCACGCTTGCGCTCGTCCTTGAGATCGCGCCAACTTGGCACGTGTACTGGCGAAATCCCGGTGACTCTGGCATTCCTCCGTCGCTTGCGATTGATGTGCCGGAGGGCTTTGCGCTCGTTGGGGAACTTGCGTTCCCTCGGCCGTCCATTCTCAGCAAGCACGAAGTGACCTACGGGTATGAAGGGAAGGTCGCGCTCTTCCAACGAGTGCGCGCACCCAATTCGATTCCTGCGGAACTCCAACTTCGCGCGAAGGCCAAGTGGATGACATGCAAGTCGACATGCTTGATCGGAGAATCGACGCTCGCCGTCACCGTCGCGCCGGCCACCCACACGATGCCGCGACCGATCCGTGATGTCGTCGATGCGGCACGCTTTCAACTACCCACTCCGTTCGCGGCCGCGAAGGCATGGAGCGCGGAAGTGATTCGTGAGCCCAACGGCAGCATTTCTGCGCTCGCGCTCACGGGGAAGTTTCCAACGAAGGCGATCTCCCAGCGCCCGATCATCTTCATTCCAGATGTGACGCCTGGGGTCTCGTATGGATCGGGCGCGCCGATCAGTGCCCGATTCGAAGGAGAGGAGTCGAGCGCGTCTGCCTTGTTGTCCATCCCGCTCCTCGTCGATCCTGCGAACGCGGCGGGCAAGAATCTTCGTGCAGCGGGACTTATCCTGATAGGCGACGGGAGTGATTCCGCTGATCATTGCTACTCGATAGATGTTCCGATTGCACCAACCCCTTTTCCCTAGACGCTCGTTTTCACGGCAATTGCAAGGAGATTTCCAGAATGAAGTCATGCATCAGATTCGCGTCGCTCACGCTCGCGCTCACCTCCCTCGGCGCAGGGACCATGGCGACCCATTCGTTCGCGGATGACGCGACGGTTGCGAAGCAGAGCGAGAAGCCGCAAACGCCCAAGGCCGCAGCGAAGTCGGACAAGGCGAAGGTCGGAGCAGCCGCGCCCGCGATCGCACTCACGGATACCGAGGGCAAGTCGTGGAGTCTCGCGGATGCCAAGGGGAAGGTTGTCGTGCTGCAATGGGTCAACCCAGAGTGTCCAGTGAGCCGGCGCGTGGTTGAAGATGGAACCGTCGCCGCGACGCTGAAGGGTGTGCGCGAGGCATTTCCAGACGCGGTGTATGTCGGGATCAATTCGTCGTCGAGTAGGCCTTCGAGTTTTGAAGCATCGAAGGGCGACATGGCCAAGCACAATCTCGCCGTGCCTGTGCTCATTGATACCGACGCGAGCGTCTGCAAACTCTACGGCGCGAAGACCACGCCGCAATGCTTTGTGATCGACGCCGCTGGCGTGCTCGTGTATTCCGGCGCGATTGACGACAGCCCTAGCGGTGGCGCGAAGACCAACTATGTCGTCGATGCGGTCCAGGCGATCAAGGCGGGAAAGCCGGTTTCGCCGAGTGAAACGAAGCCATACGGCTGCGGAGTCAAGAACAAGTAAGAGTACCTTTGTGCGGTGGCGTTGGAGTTACCACCGTGCGCGAAACGAAACAGCGCGGCTGCAATTGCAGCCGCGCTGTGCATTTCGGGGCGGCGCTCGTTCTCTGTGCGATCAGGTCAGGCTCACGGGCATGACCACATAGGTGTAGTCCGCGCCGGACTTGATGACACCCGGCTTGTTCGGTGCCTTAAGTTCGATCACCACCTGTGGTGCGTCGAGCACTTTGAGGACTTCCGCGATGAAGTTCGGATTGAAGGCGATTTCAAGAGGTTCGCCTTGGTACTGCTCACTGTCGATGCGGACTTCGGACTCGCCCATCTCTGGGGCGCGGCTTGTCAGGGTGACATGCTTGGCCGAGAAGGACATTCGAACGCCCTTCGATTCTTCATTGGTCAGGAGTGAGGCGCGGCGAATGGCGCTCGAAAGCTCTGCCGCATCGCAGGTGCAACGACGGTCGTGATCTTTCGGAATGACATCTTCGAACGGCGGAAACGATCGCTCATCGACGCTCGTCGAAAGGACCGCGCCACCATTGGTCGCTTCGCCAACCTGAAAGACGACTTGATTCCCGTCGCGCGCGACCTTGACGGACGCATCCGGTTCGTTGAGCAATCGATTGAGTGCCGAGAGCGCCTTGGTGGGGATGATTGCCTGTTGATCGCCATCGCTTCCCTTGCAGGATCCGCGCGCGACGGCGAGTCGGCGACCATCCGTCGCCACCAGTCGAAGATTGGACTTTTTGCGATCCATCAACACGCCAGAGATCGCGTACCGAGAGTCATCTCGCGCGGTCGCGAAGACGGTGCGAGTGATGAGGCGGCGCAGCAAGGCGGCGTCGAGTTCGAAATCCGCCTTTGCGGGAAATCCTCGGACACCAGGAAACTCGCGTGGCTCATACCCATAGATCTTGAAAGTCGAGTCCGCAGCGGTGATGGTTGCGAGATTGCGCACCACAGCGATGGCGATCGTGGAGTCTTCGCAAGCTCGCACGATCTGCGTCAGCTTGTCCGCGGGAATGAGCGCTTCGCCTTCCTCTGTGATGGATACATTCGGGATCGCAAGCGAGAGCCCAACCTCCGTGTCCGTCGCGCTAATCTCGAGCACATCGTTTTTGGCGACGAGTCGCACGCAAAGCAGCGCGGGGGTTGGGGTGCGTGTGGTGATGACGCCGCCGGCCATGGCCAGTGCGTCTGCGAGCAATAGTCGGTCACATTCCAGTTTCATGCCATCGCCTCTTGTGGTTCGCGTTGTTGGAGTGTACCGCCCATGGGGTCGTTGGGGCGGCTACGCTTTCGGCGGGCATGCTGTATCGATTTACTCACGCTTTGGCTGAGGCGTACGGATTCGTCGCATTCGGTTGCTTCGTTCTCTTGTTCCTGATTGCGTTTGCGTTCACAGTGCTTTATCCGATCGTCCCACTCATCTTGATCATGCTTGCGCCATTTGCGGTCGTCCTCGCGGTTGGTGGAAGTCGACTCCTTCGCATCATCGAGCACTCCATTGCGCGCCGAAGGCTGCAAACATCGCGCTGCCCGAACTGCGGAGGCCGTTGCGAGGCGGCGCGAAGGATGGACAGCGATGCAGACGATGAGGCGCCGGTCGAAGCACTCGCCTGTGCAGGGTGCGGGCGCGCGTTCGCCGCGTCTGGGCGCTTGCTCCAAACACCCCCTCAATCGTCTTCGTCGGCGGCCCACTGAGCGGACTGATCCTCGAGTTCGACATCGCTCATGGGATGGACGCTGCGTTCGTGAAGAATCGCGCGGGCTCTCGATTCATCCGTCGCCCGCACGAGCACTTTGACAAACCCCGGAGCATCCGCGCGCCACTGACTCGTCAGTGCTCCGCTCGAGACCGCTGGAACTCCCGCGCCTTCTAGGTCGGTCACGCACAGCATCGCACCGAGTTCATCGGGAAACGATGCGACCATCACAAGCGCGCCGTCGTCGCGGGGACTTGGGGTGCGGTGCGGATCGGTCATGCCTCACACTGTACCCCGCATCAACGCGTTGACAAGCGAAATGGTGCGCGGTGGATTCGATTAGGATTCGCGTCGCATGCGTACCGTTCTGTTCATCTGCACAGGCAATACCTGTCGATCCCCGATGGCCGAAGGGATTGCGCGAAAACTCGCGCAGGAGGGGGCGTTTGGTCCAGAGGGTCGCGGTTACTTCTTCGCAAGCGCGGGGACGCAGGCCTTTGAGCACGCGCCGATTTCCAACGAGACGGCTGAAGTTCTGGAGTCGCTCGGTGCGCCGCACGATGGTCACAGCATGCGCTTGAACGCGGAAATGATCCGCCGAGCAGACCTCGTTCTTGGCATGACCGGCTCCCATGTTGGACGCGCGAAGGCACTGGTGTCGGGCGATGACGCGGCGGAATCAAAGATCCATCTCCTTGATCCCGATGGCGATATTGCCGATCCGATCGGACGGGGGAGTGCGGCGTATGAAGCGCTTTCTCGCGAACTCTTGGAGATTCTTCCGGCTCGAATCACCTCCCTGCTGCGCGACGCGCAAGCCTCGCGCGGAGTGCTTGACTCCAAGGGCACTCTGCCGGAAACTCTCTCGCCATGAAGATCGCCTTAGGTTGCGACCATCGAGGAGTCGTCGCGGTGCAATCGCTCGTCTCACATCTCACCGCGGACGGGCACGACATCGAAGTGATTGGCGATCTCACCGGTTCCGTGTGCGACTATCCCG
Organism: Planctomycetia bacterium; assembly: GCA_005790565.1. Taxonomy (GTDB): domain Bacteria; phylum Planctomycetota; class Phycisphaerae; order Phycisphaerales; family SM1A02; genus F1-140-MAGs142. The sequence goes on along the minus strand of SXUJ01000055.1, from coordinate 6,884 downwards.
ATAGCGCTTACGCCGTCGCAACCATTGTGAGCGATGGCGCTGCAGAGCGTGGCATTCTGATTTGCGGCACCGGCATTGGCATGTGTATCGCGGCGAACAAGGTGAAGGGCATTCGCGCCGCACTCGCGCTCGATGAATTGTCCGCCCAGCTGTCCCGTTCGCATAACGACGCGAATGTCCTCTGCCTGTCGGCGGATCTCATCGGGCAGATTCTCGTTCGCCGCATCGTCGACACCTGGGTGCGGACCCCGTTTGAGGGTGGTCGCCATGAACGACGACTTGCCAAGATCCTGAAAATCGAAGACGGGCAGTCTCCAAGCGTCTAACGCACCGCTTCTGTTTTCAGAAGTCATCCAACATGTTCACTTCTATTCACGCAATCCCGTCGTCGAAAAGTTCTACACGCCCAACGAAGTCGCACACACGCGCGCTCTTCGTGCATAGTGATGCAATGAGGTTGGGGAAGGACGCGCCGTCGTCATTACGAGGCGCACTCACGCGCGCGACATTCAAGGCCGATCTCGGCGAGTGCGCATTTGGCGATGATGGCGCAGTTCTGATCGGACTTGGCGCGACGGCATCATTGACGAGTGCGTGGATGCGAACGGCGGGCGCCCGCGCTGGGAAGGCGTTGCTGCGTGCGGGTGTGACGCACCTTGCGTTGGATGCCGCGCTCTTTGAGAAATCGACGCGTAGGGGTTTCGCCCGCGCGTTCGCTGAGGGAATCGCACTCGGTACCTGGCGCTTTGACTCGCTCGATGGCAGCGCAACGACGAAAGCCGCACGCGCCACGAAGGTGACGCTCGCGAGTTCAGATCCCTCCTTCGCCGAAGGGCTCATCCAAGGTCTCGCGACCGCCGACGCCGTGAATCTCACGCGCAAACTCGGCGCTACGCCTCCCAACATTTGCGATCCCGCATTCGTTGCGGCAGAGGCCAAGCGCGTGGCCCGGTCGTGTGGCTTGCGCTGTCGCGTGATTGGCTACGCCGAAGCGAAGCGACTCGGCATGGGGGGAATCTGCGGAGTCGGGCAGGGCAGTGATGCGAAGCCATGCTTGATCGTCCTTGAGCACAGGCCCAAGCGCGTCGCTGCGAAAGCGAAGGGCAAGACGATCATGCTTGTGGGCAAGACGATCACCTATGACACGGGCGGATACTCGCTCAAGGTGAACAATGGCATGAAGGGAATGAAGTACGACAAAATGGGCGGCATGGCCGTGCTCGGCGCGATGCAAGCGATCGCGCAGAGCGGATTGCCCCTGCACGTCGTTGCGCTCCTTCCCGCGGCGGAGAACATGGTTTCTTCCAACGCGTATCGACCCGATGACATCATCACGCTTGTGAACGGCGTGACGGTGGAAGTCACGAATACCGATGCGGAAGGTCGACTCGTGCTCGCGGATGCGCTTGCTTGGGGCGCGAAAGAGTTTGAGCCCGCGATGATCGTCGATCTCGCGACGCTCACCGGCGGCGTCGTCACGGCGCTCGGAAATTTCTGCGCGGGTTACTTCTGTAACGACCAGAAACTCGCGGCGCTGGTGGAGGAAAGCGCGACGCGAACGGGCGAAAAAGTCTGGCGGCTTCCGCTCTGGCAGGAGCACAAGGACTTCATGAAGTCGCAGCACGCCGACATCATCAACTCGAATCCCTCGCGACTCGCGCATCCGATCCAAGGCGCCGCCTTTCTCGCGTACTTCGTGCCCCCGACGACTCCGTGGTGCCACCTCGACATCGCCGGCGTGGCGCAAATGGATGCGGCGACCGATCTCGCGGCCGTTGGACCGACTGGCTATGGCGTCCGTCTTCTCATCGACCTGATGGAGCATCTCTGCTAAGCACTGACTCGCTCGCGTCGCGCGATTACTTTCCGTGGCGGCGAATCGCGAGGGCGAGGAGCGATAGGTCGGCAGGGGACACGCCGGCGAGGCGGCTCGCTTGCCCGAGCGTTCGGGGCGCAAACTTCACGAGTGCGTCGACACACTCTTTCCGCATTCCTTGAATGGTGCTCGGCTGCAGCGTGGGAGGCACGATGGCGTGCTCCGCTTCTTTGAGCCGCCGGATTTCGCCGACGCTGCGCTTGATGTAGCCCTCATAGCGCAGGTCGTTGCAGATGCGATCCACCAGCGCGAGATCGCTCGCGGTTGAGACTTCGAGAAGCCGTGCGATTTCTCGGCTCTCGATGTCGGGGCGCCTCGCATACTCCATCAGCGGACCGCCCGTGTAGGCACATTTCGACAACGCGGTGCGAAGCGCGTCGAGCCTCGCACTTCGCTCGTCCCAACGAGCTGCGCGCGAGGCATCGACGAGTCCGAGCGCCCCGCCACGCGCAGTGAGCCGCTCATCCGCGTTATCAGCGCGCAGTCGCAATCGATGCTCCGCTCGAGAGGTGAACATTCGATACGGTTCTCGGGGGGCTCGCGTGACGAGGTCATCCATCAAGACGCCGATGTACGCCTCGTCGCGCCCGAAGCGAACGGGTGAGAGCTGGCGCAGCGCGCGGGCGGCGTTGAGCCCTGCCACGAGTCCCTGCGCGGCCGCCTCTTCGTATCCGCTCGTGCCGTTGATTTGTCCCGCGAGATACAGGCCGCGCACGCGCTTCGTTTCGGCGGTTGCATCGATCTGATGCGGCCAGACCATGTCGTATTCAACGGCGTATCCATAGCGAAGGATCTCGGCAGCTTCACAACCGTGCATGCCACGGACGATCGTGTCCTGGACATCGCGAGGGAGTGATGTGGAGATGCCATTCGCGTAGATCTCGTCGGTGTAGAGTCCTTCTGGTTCGAGAAACACATGGTGCTGTGTGCGGTCGGCGAAGCGAACGACCTTGTCCTCAATGGAGGGGCAGTAGCGAGGCCCGCACTCCGCGTCTACTTGTCCGGAGTACATCGGCGCGCGGTGGAGATTCGCGCGGATTGCATCGTGGATCTCATGCGTTGTTTCGGTCACCCGGCATTCCACTTGCGCGAGCGTCGGAAACCTCTCAAAACCAGGTGTTCCAGAGAGATCACTAAACGGCGTCGGCCGCTCATCACCCACCTGTGCGGGAAGTTCGTTCCACCGAATCGATCCCGCACGGAGGCGTGGCGGGGTGCCCGTCTTCAGCCGACCGATTTCAAAGCCAAGTGCTTTCAGTGCAGCGGAGATTCCAATCGCACTTCCTTCGCCGATGCGACCTCCTTGCGTCGTCGACTCGCCCACATGCATAAGCGCTCGCATGAAGGTGCCGGTGGTCAGAATGAGTTGCGAGGTGCAAAGTCGGCGCGGCACACTCGCGCCACGCACGCTGTAAATCGGCACGGCTTGCGCGAGGTGCTGCGCATTCTGGGCAATCGCGCGCGGGTCGGCGTGCACGAAGTGCGCGTCGGCAGCCAGAATCGCTGCGGACACTTCGACGGCGTCGTTGGAAGTCTGCGTTTCGATTCCATCCACGGTGGAGGCGATGACATCTAATCCGGGTAACGCGTGCAAGAGCCGCTGGACTTCGGCGGCGTAGGCGTACTTGTCACACTGCGCTCGAGGGCCACGAACGGCCGCACCCTTCGAAGTGTTTAGCATCTTGAACATGATGCCAGTCGCATCGGCGGCGAGGCCCATGATCCCGCCAAGTGCATCGATCTCGCGCACGAGTTGCCCCTTCGCGAGTCCGCCAATCGCCGGATTGCAACTCATGGCGCCGATGCGCGAAGGGTCCATCGTGACAAGCGCAACTCTTCCGTGGGGACCGAGAACGCTCAACGCCGCGCGAGCGGCTTCTGCGCCTGCGTGCCCGCCGCCGACAACGACGGCGTCGTAGTGCTCGGATTCGGAGTGCTCGCGCGCGCCATGCATGGAACGGCAAGCGTAGGCTCAATGGAGATTTCACGCGCAGCGCGAATGCATGGCCGCCGATTCATCCACTACACTCTTCGACCTTCGCCGCTATAGCTCAATTGGCAGAGCACCTGATTTGTAATCTGGAGGTTACCGGTTCAATTCCGGTTAGCGGCTTTTCTTCTCGCCCTTGTCGCGAACCCTACTCATGCAGATTCCACCATTCGAGGGAACGATCGAGCCGCTCGGAACTCCGGTCGAGGAAGTTCTTCCGCCGAGCCTTGGTCCCGCGAGCGAATGGGTCAGTCAGATCCTTTCAGCGCAACAACTCGAGTGGTTACAGCAGCATCTCCTGAGTTGGCATGCCATCGCACTTGGTTCGCTCGCGCTGATCGCGCTGCTCCTGCATTTCATCCTTCGAAGCGTCTTGCTGAAGGCGACAACCGTTGCGGCGCGCCGAGCGCACAAGGAGGCACTCGCCTGCGCGATCGAAGAGTCGAAGATTGCGGCGCCGATCGCGTCGATCGTACCGCTCGCGATCATTGCGGTCAGCGTCGAGGGAATCCCCGCGTTGCTTGATGTCGTCGTTGTGCCGATCTCGCGCATCGCACTCGCGGCGGCAATCGTCGAGGGTGTCGTGGTCGTGAGTCGCGCGCTTTCGCTCCTGGACACCTTGTGGAGTGCGCGACCGGATGTTGCGCGAACGGGTGCGCTGCGAGGTTACCGACAGGTCGCGCTCGTCATCGTCGGCATGCTCGGCGGCGTGAGTGCCATTGCGGCGCTCCTTGGACAGAGTCCTGCAACGCTCCTTCTCGCGATGGGCGCCGCAGGCGCGTTGCTCGGCGTCATTTTCAAGGACTTTGTCGTCTCCCTCGTCGCGAATCTCATGGTGACGAGCACGGACGCGATTCGGTTGGGCGACTGGGTGGAGATGAAGCAGCACTCCATCGACGGCAGAATCGCGGAGATCAAAGCCACTTCCGTGAAGGTGCAGAATGCGGACGGCACGATGCACGCGGTGCCCATTGCGCGTTTCGTCCAAGAGCCATATCGCAACTACCGGTCGAAGTACCCGCCCGCCGGTCGTCGTGTGCGCCGTGCGTTCCGCATTGATGTGCGGAGCATTCGTGCACTAACTGGTGAGGAACTCGCGCGTGTGGCCGCACTGCCGGAGCTTGCGGCGGCGCTCGGGCGCGCGAGACTTGCGACTTCCGGTGCTGTCAGTCCCGACATCTCGAATCTCGCATTGTTTCGCGCGTTTGCCGAAGTCGCGCTCGCCGCGCACGACGCGATCGACTCGACGCTTCCCATTGTCATCACGCAGGAAGAGGCGACCGCAACCGGGCAGCCCGTCGAGGTGGTCTGCTTTATCAAGGCGCGCGCGGGCGAGGGCGCCGCGATCGAGGGCGCGATCATCGACAGCCTGCAAACGGCCGCGACCAACTTCGCGCTGCGCCTCTTTCAAGGCGGATCTGACGGCGGCGCCATCGTTGGTAATCTGCCGTTCCTCAGCACTGCCGTGTAACCCTTTCAGGATGAAGGCAATTCGAGGCTCAAGAACATGCCAAGGTCAAATGCGAACGGTTCCGCGCGCTCGTCCAAGCCATCGGTGGCTGCGAAGACGCGCAAGAAGGTGAAACTCCTCTCCGGTGGCAATCCACAGATTGCGAAGGCGGATGGCGATGCCCCAGTGCAGGCGTACCTCGACGCGATGCCGGGTTGGAAGAGCGCGGTCGGGAAGCGACTCGATGCCCTGATCGTGCGCGCGCTTCCAGATGTGCGTAAGGCGGTGAAATGGAATTCGCCGTTGTATGGAGTTGAGGGCAATGGTTGGTTCATGGGGATGCATGTCTTCACGCGCTATGTGAAAGTGGCATTTTTCTATGGGTCTTCCCTGACCCCAATGCCAAGCGGCGAAAGCAAGAGCAAAGACACGCGCTATCTCGATGTTCATGAGCATGACGAGATCGACGAGAAGCAGTTCATGCGTTGGGTGAAGCAGGCCGCCGCGATGCCTGGTTGGATACCGTAATTTGCGCGCACGAGAGGTGTCGCGCGATCGATTAGGTTTTCTTGTTCACAATCGCGTCGATCCACACCGGCACATAGGGAGGAATGCAACCCTTTGAGACCGGCCAATCGCGATAAAGACCGACTTTCTCGCCAATCTTGATCGCGCGGGCGCGGTGCTTCGGAAACTTGATGCCGATGGCGCCGAGCGTGAAATTCATCGTCCACTGCACGACTGGATCAGCCTTCGCCAACTCCTTCTCGATGCGGTCGAGTAGGGGCACCGGGTCTATTCCCTCAGCGACATTGTTCACGCTCGCGTAGGTGAGATTCCAACCCGCGCGCGCGGCCCACCGATCCTTGTCTTTCATCCATTTCTCGCCGAGCGCATTCTTGTCGGGGTGGTGCGCCACGATGTAGGCATTCAGCCAATCCGCGACTTGCGCGCAAGTGGTGAAACGCGTCATCGTGTCGAGTGCCTTCGCGGTGATCGAGTCTGGTTTCAGAATGAGCGTGGCCAGCATCTGCGCTTCCACATTGCCGGTGTCCCACAATTGAAGCGCTAGCTCGCGTGCACCGTCGGCCTCAAGCTTGATCTTCTTCGCCACCACTCGAAGGTCGCCGAGTTTCACCCCGAATTGGTTTTCCGGCGCGCCGCTCTTGGCGTTGTGCTTGCGGCGGCCCTCATCACCGAGTGCTTCCAGTTGCGCGAGAACCTCCTTGACGGTCATGGTTGTGAGCATACGAAACGGGGTCGAAGGTGCATCGCCGCGCGGTTGCGAAGGGGCAGCTTGTTTGACCGAGAACCAATTCTTCACTCCTGAGACGGCATAGGAATCGGGTGTGTTGCGCCCGTCGGAACCCCGCGCTTGGGAGTTAGGGTGAAGTGCGAACAAGGAGTGTCCCGTATGCATGCTCGTTCGCTCGCACTTGGTGGTCGGTTCGCGTTCACAGGTACTGCGGTCCTCGGCGCGCTGTTCGCGCGAGCACCCGCCACGCCAACCGAATCGGATTGGCTTGAGGACGCCTGCTGGTGTGTACCGCCGAGAGGACTCTCCAACC
>SXUJ01000054.1 GCA_005790565.1 Planctomycetia bacterium | reverse complement strand
TTGCCGATGTTGTGTTGCCTGGCGCGACCTGGCTTGAGAAGGCCGGTTCGTTTGAGAACGCGACGGGACGATTGCAGTCATTCGAGCAAGCGATCGAACTCGTGGAGTTTGCTCGCAGCGAAGCGCAGATCGGCATGGACCTTGCAGCAGTGCGAGCAGCGAAGGACCCCATGCGATTCAGCGCCGACTGTGTGCGCAAGGAGATTGCGAAGTACGCGGGTTGCGAGAGTTTCGCGTCCGCGCTCTACCAGCCACCGGCGCGAACGCCAGTCGACGGCGACATGGTGCTGGTGGAGCTGTAGCCCCTCGCCAATCGCATTGCGTCAGAGACTGGGTGCAGGCTCACTCGAGCGATCAACCGCAACTTTCAAACGCCACTCGAAGTTGATGGAGCCTGTTCGCGAACGCTGTCGATGACTGTTCGCATGGGCGCATGTCCTGCAGGCAAGCCGTCGCTTTGATCGAAGCGGTGTCGAAGCGCTTCTGCAGATGTCCGTCCATGTCCGGGTCTTGCGCGCCAATCCGGGAGAGGGCGACGACTTCGAATGCCTCAAGCATCTCATCGCAGTCGCCTCGGGAGGCCATCGATCGCAAGGTGCTCACGGCAGTCTCCATCGCCGCGACGCGCGCTTCGAGTCTCGCGGTGTCCGAATACCTAGAGATTGCGGCAACCGCGAGTGTGACCGCAACGACGGCGAGTACGACAACGATTTTGGTTGGAAGGTGTTTCATTGCATGAACCCATTCGACTGGAAAGCCCGACGGTTCCAGCCTAATGCAATCGCGTTGGAAACTCTGCGGTGCGATACGAAAAGCTCGGAACTTGAGCGCTAACTGCGTGCGCAGGGCGATTGCGAAACACGCCGGCTGCGAGTGAAACGGCCATCTGGGGCATGCTGAGCCTTGATTGAAGTCTGCTCATTGTTGTTCCTCACGATGATCCTGGGCCGGTCGACGCTTCCTTGCGAAACTTGTCTTTATCCCAGTGGATGCACTGTTCAAATGGCGAAGCGAGCGATCAATATCTGATTCAACGCGTCCTCAGTGCCATCGTCGGGGTCCATGCAAGGCCTTCGCCTACCCTGCGCGTCATGATTCCCAAGGCTGACGACATCCGCGAGGTCTGGCAGCAAGCATGGCCGACCGTCCTTGCGATGGCGAGCTACACCTGCATGCAGTTTGTCGACAGCCTCATGGTGTCAGTGGTCGGACCCACGGAAGTCGCGGCACAGGGCAACGCGGGAATCTGGACCTGGGTCGTCATCGCATTCGCCTTCGGCGTGACGACACTTATCAACACGCTCATCGCACAGCGCGTGGGCGCGCAGAAGTTCACCGAGATCGCGTCGTACGCGTGGGCGGGACTTTACATCGCGCTCGCGTACTGGTTGCTTGTTCTGCTCCCGTGTGCGCTGCTCGCTGGCCCACTCTTTGAGTCGATGGGTCATGACGAGCAGTTCGTGGAGATGGAGCGGAGCTACGCGCAGATTCTTCTCGTCGGCGGCGTCTTCGTCGTCGCTGGGAAGGCAATCTCGAATGTCTTCTTCGGACTCCAGCGACCCAAAGTCGTCACCCTTTCCGCGATCGCGGGCAACGTGACCAACATCATCGCTGCGGTCATTCTGATCTTTGGTGAAGCGGGCCTGCCCAACCTCGGGATCAGCGGCATTCCAGGCACGCACGCGTATGGGCTGAACGGTGCAGCCATCGCCCTTGTCATCGGAACCATGGTCGAACTATTCATTCCGCTCGCCGTGTTTCTTTCCCCCGCGTGGAATCGCGAACTCGGAGTTTGGCGCGCCTGGCGGCCGAATCGCCGTGCGATTCTCGAAGTCGTGCGTCTCGGTTGGCCGGCGGGTCTGCAGTTCGCGAACGAGCTTGTCTGTTGGGCGCTGTTCATGACCGTGTTGGCGGGCGGATTTGGTGCTGACCACATGGCGGCGGGATGGATCACGCAGCGATTCGTGCACATGTCCTTCATGCCCGCGATCGGCTTGTCAACCGCAGCAACGAGTTTGGTTGGCAAACACATCGGCGAGCGAAACATCAATCGCGCAATGCGAAGCGCGCACGCGGCGCTTTCGATCGCGGTGCTGTGGATGGGATTGTGCGCCGCGATTTTCGTCATCTTCCGCGCCGATCTGCCGCGAGTGTTTCTGTCGCACGACGCGCCTTTCGAGCAATCGACGCACATCATCGAGATTGCGAGCGGAATCTTCTTGTGCGCGGCCGTCTTTCAGGTGCTGGATGCAGTCGGCATCATTTACTCCGGTGCGCTTCGTGGGGCGGGCGACACGCTCGTTCCAGGGTTGCTCACCATTCTGCTTTCGTGGGGAATCATTGTTGGGGGGGGAGTCTTCATGGTGCAGTCTTTTCCCGAACTCGAGTCCATCGGCCCGTGGTTGGCGGCGACGGTTTACCTTGTGATATTCGGCATCGTGATGGCGATTCGTTTTGAGCGGGGCGGGTGGAAGCGCATTCACTTGCTCGATGGGTGAGAGATTGCCTCCGTCGGGCGCAATTCGTCACAAACGCCGGAGTCGGCTCAAGCGAGTTGCCGCCCCAGGCCGACGAATGTGGACATGAACCGTCGTGATCGATTCGAACCTAGCTCGGGCCCTGGCATCGGGATCAGCATAGGGCTGACAATCGCCGCCCTCAGCGCCCTCTCGATCGCGTTTGTGCCCGCACATGGAGAGGTTGCGGACGCTCCGTCGCTCGTGCATTCACCCAACGCGCCGGCCGGCGACCTTCCGCTCTCGGCGAAATCCGAAGCCCGCGCGCACTGAGTTCCCGTCATCGACCCGCCGCGCGCTGGGATCGCGTATGGCAATAACTGAATTGCTTCGCGGCATCGGTTGCCCCTACACTCTGCCTCCCGATCACGGATCGGCGTACGATTGATTACTTCTTGTTTTTCGCTTGGAACCCCGTTTCGATTGGAGCTGTCGCTTGAGCCATGGTCTCGATACTGTCATTGGTGGTAAGTCCCTCGACGCGCAGAAGGCTGCGACGCTGATTGGCGAGGCGCAGCGCTGCGAAGCCGCGCACGACAAGATTGGAGCGATTGCTGCCTACCGCAGCGCACTGACCTGCTCCAACGAACCAAACATTACCTTCCGGCTCGCTTGCCTTCTTGATCTTGTGGGCGAAGAGGACGAGGCCATCAAGCTCTACTCCGAACTCACCAACGGCGGACGCCCTCACCTCAATGCGCTCGTCAATCTCGCGGTGCTCCTCGAGGACCGAGGGCAAGTCGTTCGCGCACAGCGCATGTTGCAACAGGTGGTCGCGACCGAGCCAAACCATGAACGAGGCCAACTCTACCTCAAGGATGTTTCGGCATCACGCGACATGGTTGTGGAATCGGAGGATATCGTTCCGAGTACGAATGTCATTCTCGACACACCGGTCACCGACTTCGAACTCAGCGTTCGTGCGCGAAACTGCCTGAAAAAGATGCAGATTCGCACGCTTGGCGATTTGCTTCGCATCTCTGAGGCGGAGTTGATGAGCTACAAGAACTTTGGCGAGCAGTCGCTTGGAGAAATCAAGCAGATGCTCACACTGAAGGGTCTTCGACTCGGCCAGTCGCTCGAAGGTGCCGCTCCGCGAGTGCGAACCGATGTGTACGACCAACTCCGAGAGAAGTATCCAGAGGAGCTGCTCGCGCGGCCCATCTCCACGCTTGAACTGAGCGTGCGTGCCCGCAAGGCGCTGCAACTTCTCAACATCGCCTCCCTCGGCGAACTCGCGGCGCGGACGGAAGCGGAACTCATGGGCGTGAAGAATTTCGGTGCGACGAGCCTTGACGAGATCAAGGATCAGCTCATCGCGGCGGGCCTCAACCTCCGCACGCTTGAATAACCTAAAGAATCCTCATTGAGATTGGCGTTCCGAGCGTGCTCAGGTCGAATACCTGATAGCACGCTCGGCGCGTTTTTGCATCGCGTCGGCGCTGCCGTTGTTTCTGCTTCAAGGCGATGTCGTTTCCTACTGCACATTCCTCCGAATCACCGCGCCCCGTCGCGCGGCGCGCGTTTCTCGCGGTCGCGGCCCTGGGCCTCGCGGGCAGCGTGCTCGCATCCTGCAAGTCGCCGCAAGGCGCACGGACGGCCAGTGGCGGGCCGCTCGGGGCGACGAACGCGGGCGGGAGTGGGGCGGCAGCCGGGAGTGGGGCGGCTGCAGGTGGTTCTGGTGCGGTACCTGGTGATGGAAACCAGCCCCCAGTCGCGAAGCCTCCGGCCGAGATGCGCCTCGAGCGACCCGCTCCCCCGAAAAACGAACCCGCGGTGCGAGTCAAGGTGGGGAGCGTCGTGCAGGGGAAGGCGTTGGAGGTTGGGGTCGCGGGGCAGGTCCTCGCGATTTCGAGCGGTGGCCTGCCTGAAGAAGTACGGCGCGTCAACGCACCCGCAATGATTACTGCCGTCCCTGAGGGTTGGGTGATCGCGCCGCGTGGTGGAGCGAGCAAACGCATGCGTGTGGATGGTCCGGGTGAACTCGTCGTCAAGACGGTTGGCTCCGCGGGCGAGGAGTTCCGAGTCCTCGGGGGAGTCTGGAGCGGCGTACTTCACCTCGTCAAGACCAAGGGCGGTGCGGATGTCGTCGCGCATGTCGGGCTCGAGACCTACCTTGCGGGCGTTATCGCGAAGGAGATCTACAACACCTGGTCGCTCGAAGCGCATATGGCGCAGGCGATCGCGGCGCGAAGTTACGCGGTGTGCGAAGAAGCGCGGTGGTCGCATCGACGGCACTTTGATGTGCATGCGTCGGAAGCAAGTCAGGCATGGGTTGGAAAGACCGACCATGCGAAGAGTCTCGACGCGGTCGCGCGTACGCGCGGGCAGTTGCTCGTGTTCGAAGGAACCGTCGTTCCTGCGTACTTCTCAAGTTGTTGTGGTGGTGCGCGCGCGGACGCGGAGGGCACGATTGCCAGCGAACTGCGTCACGACATCGCGCCCTTGTCGGCGGTTGGTGCGCCGCGAGGATGTGCATGTGTGGGTTTCTCGCCGCACGCGAATTGGACGGTAAAACTGCAGCTCGCTGGCGTTGCGCAGACGCTCTCAGCGTGGGGTCCGCTGGAAGGATTCCGCGAGCTGGGTTCCTTCGCAAGCGTTCGTGCCATCGAGGTGGTTGGTCGAAATGCCGCAGGCCGGAATCAGCGAATGCGAGTCGATGCACACGGGGGTCTGGCGTGCGAGTTGCCCGCGGAGCGCGTCCGATGGGCGTTGAGTGCGGATCCGGTCAACCCACGCATTTCGAAGCCGCTCAAAGAGCGAGTGAAGAGCGCGTACTTCGATCCGCGCGTCGTTGGTTCCACGCTCGTTCTCGACGGTCATGGATTTGGGCACGGCGTTGGAATGTGCCAGTTTGGTGCCGAGGGTGCGTCGCGCAAGGGCAAGCATGCGCGAGAGATCTTGGCGCATAGTTACCCCGGCGCCAGTATCGCCGTCAGTTACGCGTGAGGTCTCTCGCACTTCAACGCAAGCAAGTCGGTGCAAAAAAATACCGGTCGCGCCCTTGCGGACGCGACCGGTCCCAAATTGGGGCACGCCTGAAATTGCTTGGAGAGAGTCAGCAATCCCGGCATAACTGACGCGAAGTATCCCTTTCCGCGTCTTCGGAGCGCCGGCCCTTTTTTCCAACGCTCCAACCCTTGTGTCCTCCGCCCTACCGGTAAACCGGTACAGCGCGCGACGCAAGCGTCCCTTTCCGCCTGCGTGTCGAGCGAACCTCGACGCATCACATTACGCCACAAAACCGACCAAAGATCCACCCCTCTTGGCCGAAACCGGGGAAAATAGATGAACTGTGGCGGTTCCCGCAGGGGTCGAGAACTCGCAGCCTCTGAAAGAAGCGCACTTCCCGCACTCAGAATCAGGATGCCTGCGGACCAAAGTGCCACTCGGTTCCTGGCTCGTAACCGAGCGACGCGTAGAGCTCTTTGCGGGTCTGCATGCTTCCGAGCATCGATTCGAACGTCCCGTGCTCTCGCAGGCACTTGAGCGCCCCCTCCACAGAGTGCATGGCAACCCGCATGAGAGACAGCGGGAAGATCACGATGCTGCATCCGAGCGACGCAAACTCGGTCGCAGAGAGGTGCTTCGTCTTGCCAAACTCGGTCATGTTCGCGAGGACGCGACCGGGTGATCCTTTCGCGAATGCGCGGAACTCTGCCGCGTCCTGGAGCCCTTCGGGAAAGATGACATCCGCGCCCGCCTCGCGATAGAGATTCGCGCGAGCAATCGCGTCATCCATCGTCGTCACATGTCGCGCGTCGGTTCGCGCGATGATGACGAATTCGTGCGAGAGCCGAGCGTCCGCCATTGCCTTCACTTTGTCCGCCATCGCATTGGCGGAAATGAGTTCCTTCCCATCAAGGTGGCCGCAGCGCTTCGGAAACACTTGATCTTCGATGTGCAGTGCCGCAGCGCCAGCGCGCTCGTACTCGATGACGGTCCGGCGCGCGCACTCGACTTCGCCAAATCCGGTGTCGGCGTCCGCGATCACCGGGAGGTTAGAGGCGTCCACGATTTCGCGAATCGTGCGGCACATTTCGGTGAGCGTGAGAAGGCCGATGTCGGGGTATCCCGCGACATTGGCGCTCGCGCCGCCAGAGACATAGGTGGCTTGAAATCCAGCGCGAGCCACACTTCGCGCCACAAGTGCGTTGAATGCGCCAGGTGCGACAACGATTCCCTTCTCCATCAACGAACGAAGGGTTGCTCCTGCATGAGTTCTGTGCATAGTGTTTTCTGATTCCTTACTTCTGCGCGGTCGAGTCTTCGCGAATCGGTTGCGCGACAAGCGCGTTGCTCGGGGCGCATCGGACGAAGACGCAAGGACCCGTGCGTGAGCCCGCGACGATCGACCCACTTGCGTCATATCCGCGCTCCCACAATTGCAGGCCGTCTCCACTCGCGATGAGTTCGGTGGTGGCGTAGGCAACGCCCGTATGGGAACTCTCGCAGGTGGACCCTTCAGTGCCGCCGGTTGCGAGCGCACCGCTCTCAGCGATTGTCATAGTGATCGCGCAGCCATCGAGCGGCGTGAGAAGGACGGGCGTGAGGTCGTTGAGGGGATTGGGAAGTTTCCACGCGAGCGCGTGGGCGAGTGGGGGATCGGGTAGTGCGAACACGAGCATCGTGATCGTCCCGTCAAAGTTTTCGACGAGTTGATAGACGCGCTGCTTGTAGGGTTGATCGATGGTCGAACTACTCGACTGTTCAAGGTAAATCCATGGGCCATCCGTGCGGTTGGTCCAGCACGCGACCGCCTCGATGTGAAGATCGTGGAAGTTCGGATTCGCGATCGACTGCGCATGGGTGGAGAATGAGCCGGTCAGCCATGCGGCGAGCGTGGATTCGCTGGAGCGTGGATCAGCGGCTTCGGGTGTGGTGACCTCGGTGCGGGTCTGCGTGAGTGTCGTACAGGCGCTTGGCAACATGACGGTGCCCGTCACGGCAGCGACAACGCGAATCGAAATCCGTGGTTTGCTACGCATTGAGTTTGGGATGCTAACCGCACGGGGGTAGGCGGTGCTGCTAGCATGGATCCCCCCATGAGCTCCCCAGCCACAACAACTTCTGGCACGCCTTCCGCTCCTAAGCCGGTCGATACGCGAGGCCTCGCTGGGCAGACCATCGGTGAGACGAGTGTGTGCGCCGTCACGCAGACGGAGTTGATCTACCGTGGCTACGAGATCGCCGATCTCGCTGCGCATGCGACCTTTGAAGAAGTCGCACATCTCCTGCTCATCGGGCACAAGCCAAGCGCCACCGAACTCGCGCAGTTCACCGCCGAAGTCGCGTCGATGCGAGCGATTCCAACGAGTGTTCGCGACGCGATCGTCCGCGTGTCGAAAGAGAGTCCTTCGGCACATCCGATGTCGATCTTGCGCACCGGCGTTTCGCTGCTCTCGCACCTTGATTCCGATTGCGAAGATTGTTCGCCCGCTGCCGAGCTTCGCAAGTCCAAGCGACTCCTCGCACAGATTCCGACACTCATCGGTGCGTGCCAACGAACGCTCGAAGGAAAGGCGCCGGTGGAGCCCGACGCAAGCCTTGGGCACGCAGCAAACCTCATGTTCCTGATGAGCGGCGTGAAGCCCGATGCGCTTGCGGCCAAGATCATGGATGTCTCACTCGTGCTCTACGCGGAGCATGACTTCAACGCGAGCACATTCACCAGCCGCGTCATTAGTTCAACCGAGTCCGACATGCACAGCGCGGTGTGCGGAGGCATCGGCGCGCTGAAGGGACCGCTGCACGGCGGCGCGAATGAAATGGCGATGGAGATGCTCAAGCAAATCGACCACGACTGCGCGGGCGGCGCAATGACGGTCGAGGCGTGGATGCAACGCGCGTATGTCGAGAAGCGCAAACTCATGGGCTTCGGACACCGCGTCTACAAGAATGGCGATCACCGCGCGGGGATTCTGCGCGGCTGGGGGCTCAAACTTGCAGAGCAGCAAGGATCGCAATCGAAGAAGTGGTTCGACCTCGGTGACGAAGTGCAAGCGATCATGCTGCGAGAGAAGAACATTCATCCCAATGTCGACTTCCCGTGCGGCATGACCTACTTCATCATGGGCATCGCGGTTCCGCAGTACACGCCGATCTTCGTCGCGAGCCGAATCACCGGTTGGTGCGCGCACATCATGGAACAGCATCAGAGCAATCGCATCATTCGGCCACTCGCGGAGTACAAGGGCCCGATGAACCTCCGCTGGCAGAGTTGACGACGACGAATCGTTTTCGCAAGAACAACCAAGGCGTGTTTCGCGCAGTGCGAGACACGCCTTGATTCTTTGAACGGAGAGGTGCTGCAATCAGCCGAGCGCGCGCTTACTGCAGAAGATGCAGCGCGTTGATATTGGATGTCGTTGGAATGCCTAGCGCACTTCCCGTGATATGGCCCGCGAAGGTGCCCGCCGTATTGGTGCCCGTGGTTGTCGCGGTGAACTTGCATGCATCCTCATCAAGGCCACTGAGACCAGTCACGCTGAATGCGCCGAGCGTGGAGAAGTTCATCGCGCCCGTACTTGGGCAATAGAACGCATCGACATCCTCGCTGGAGTTCGTCGACAATCCAACATCGCTGCCGTCGAAGAAGTACGACCAACCCCCAGCGGTTGCGGCACCAAGCGTTGTCGGCGTGAACCCGAAGATGTCTTCGTCCTCGATGCCGGAGAGCCCCGTGATGGTTGCCGCGCCGAGTGTTGAGATCCCGATCGCGCCGCTTGGGAGTATGGAGATTGCGTCGATGTCTTCATTGGAAGTTGTGAGACCGACATCCGACCCATCGAAGTAGAAACTCCAGGTACCAGCGGTGTTGGCGCCGAGCGAGGTTGGGACAAACAACAAGAGGTCAGAGTCATCAACGCTTGTTCCGCTTGGACCACCCGTGAGCCCCGCGAGCGTTCCATCGAGATCGAGCGAGATGAGGAGTTCCCCGCTCGGAAGGACAGCGAGCGCGTCGATGGCAAAGCTCGCCAAGCCGACGTCGGAACCATCGAAGTACACGCTCCAGGAGTTTGTTGCGCTGTCATAGAGGGCGATGTCCTCGTCGGCGATGGCACCTGCTGCACCAAGCGTCGGCGTTCCCAGCACCGTCACCAGTGCTTTGCCAGTAAAGGTTCCGCCGCCACCTCCGCCGGTGTTGTTCGTCAGTGCGCGATGCAGATTCACACGACCGGAGCCAAGTTGTGTGGCGTAGTTTGGATTCACCGCCGCGATTGACTCAGCAGTCGTGCGTAATCGGTCCCACACTTGCGTGCGAGTCCAGGTTGGGAAGTGCGACCAGAGATTCGCCGCGCATCCCGCAACAAGCGGTGTCGCCATAGAAGTGCCGCTCATGGAAGCGACATAGTCACTCGCTGGGGCGGAATGGCTGTGATAAGTCGAGTAGATGCCCACGCCCGGCGCGGAGATGTCAACCCATGTTCCGTAGCTTGAAAAGGACGCGCGAACATCACTTGAGTCCGTTGCAGCAACGGAGTAGACATCCGTGCGCGCGCACATGTAGTCGGCGGTTGAGTTGTTGGAATTGCCGGCGGCCTTGAAGATCAAGCCACCCGCGGCGATGAAGTAGTCGCATGCAGCGGCGATGCCGCCCGTGTTGGAAGAGCCCCACGAACAAGTCGCGATGCGCGCGCCGTTGTCGGCGGCGTACTGCAATGCGCTCGCCGCGTAGTCCATACGAACATAGCCAACCTCCGATGCTCCCGATTGTGCGCTGTGCCCGATGCGAAGGCACATCACGCGCGAACCGTCACCCGTCGCGACGAGGGTGCCGTTGCCGTAACCTCCAGCCGGGCTCGCAACGGCGTAGCCGTTGTTGTTGAGCGCGCCGACGATGCCCGCGCAATGCGTACCGTGACCGTTGAAGTCGCGAGGGTCATTGTCGGCCGTCACGCAGTCCTCGCCGCTCCAACAAGTCGCGATCGCGGCGCTGACGAAGTCGTACCCCACCCAGTCATCGACAAACCCGTTGGAGTCATCATCGACGCCGGCCGTTCCGTTCTTCTCGGTCGTGTTGATCCAGATGTTGCCCGCCGTTGCGGTGGGATTCGAACTTGAGGCAGAGGCGCCGCCGAGGTCACGATGGAAGTAGCGCACGCCGGTGTCGAGCACCGCAACGATCTTTGCTGGGTCGCCGTTCTGAATGTCCCATGCTTCCGGCGCGTCGATGTCCTTGTCGTTCGTTTGATTCAGATGCCATTGCGAGGCGAAACTGGTGTCGTTGGAAGTCGCGTAGATCGGATGAATGCCGATCGGTTCGACATGGAACACATCGCCGTCGATGCGGAACTCGCCCATTGCCTCATCGAGGGAGGTCAACTGCAGGTCGATCGTGATGACGCAGAAACCACTCAGATCCGGCAGGTCCGCCTGTGCGAGATCCTTCGGCGTCACGGGATTGAAGAGTTGTCGAATCTTCTGCACTCCGTGCGCGGCGCAGAGTGCGTCTAGCTCCTCAAGTCCTGTGCGACCATCGCCTCCGAAGTTGGTGATTTCAAGTGACGCAATGACATGCGGCGCGAAACGCACGATGAACTCGTCCGCAACGATCTCTTCCGCCTGGCCAAGTTGCACGAGCAGCGGGTTTCGCGCTGGACTTGTGGCAATCAGCAGATGCGACTCGTTGGGTGTGCCGGCAACTTTGCACGCGCTTGGAGGAACAGCAGCCGCTGCGACGACTGTGGAAGTCGAGAGGGCAAGTAAACAACCGATCCGTTGGGAAATCATCGAGGAGTACTCCGCGGAATGGAAGGATGAAGGGGCAAAGAAACTCTTCTCGCGCACGGAGCTGCGAGGGCGAGGATGAGGTATGAAGATCGAGTCGACGCCATCCGAATCGATACCTAAAACAGCCCACCTACTCGCAGCCTACCCTGCTTTCGGAGGGGCGCAAGATCAATCAACGAAGTTGGGGCGAGTTCCCGCTCCCGATACGACCGTGGAATCGTGCTTGTTCGCGCGGATGGCCCCCTGGCAATCGCGTCGCGATGGTCGCTCAGGGAGATCCCAATGGTGACTCGCAGGAGTGCTTGATCGCCTCAATGTCGCCTCGCAAGGCCTTGCGCATTCCGCTCTTCATCAACGGCATCATGATCGCGCTCATGACTTTCGCCAGGAATGTGAGTGGCTTCGCGGAAAACTCGGATTCGAGGAGCGTTCCTTCGCCGCGCGGGGTGCAGCGAAGCGTCGCGCGATACTCGCAGCCGCAGCTTGTCGCACC
This sequence comes from Planctomycetia bacterium, assembly GCA_005790565.1. Taxonomy (GTDB): domain Bacteria; phylum Planctomycetota; class Phycisphaerae; order Phycisphaerales; family SM1A02; genus F1-140-MAGs142. Next base: position 2,238 of record SXUJ01000054.1, on the reverse strand, counting down.
TGCGGTGTACTCCTGCATGGGATGCCAGGCATAGATTTCCATAGTTTCGGTTGCATCGCGACCGAACATGACGCGCGTCTCGCGCCAGCGAGTGCCAAGCCCCACCGGAAGCGGGGTGAGCATCACGATCTCTTTGATCGCGGGTATCCGCTCTGCACAGTGTTCGATGTCCGTGATCGCGTTCCAAACGACCGACACAGACGCGTGCACTTCGACGGCGATGGTGAGCGGCTTCATGTGAGCAGGGTAATCCGAGGCACGAGAGTGCGCACGCATTCTCCGCGTAGGATGGGGGGGTGCCCGACCGAGAGCCGCCAATTCGTTTTCAGGAGGATGTCGCGCCGAGTCTCTCGCTCCTCATCGGCATGGCGTTGGATGAGGATGGAGCGAATCGAGACATCACAAGCGCGCTCGCTATCGAACCTTCGGTGCAAGCCCGCGCGGTCGTGCGCACACGCGAGCGATGCACGGTGGGCGGATTGCAAATCGTTTCCATGCTTGCCACGCGCGTGCAAGGTGTGCGCGTGATTGAAAGTGGCGTGTGCGATGGGGGGTGCGTGGAGGCGGGATCGACACTGGCCGCACTCGAAGGGTCACTGGTCTCCCTACTCGCGATTGAGCGAGTGCTTCTCAATCTCCTCGGTCTCGCCTGCGCCACGGCGACTCTCACGCGTCGGTTTGTCGACGAGATTGAAGGAACGCAAGCGCGAGTGTTCGATACGCGAAAGACGCTGCCGGGGCTTCGCATGTTGCAAAAGTACGCCGTGCATTGCGGCGGAGGCGGAACCCACCGACTCGGCCTGCACGATGCAGTGCTCTTGAAGGACAACCACCTCGCGGGCTTGAGCGCGAGTGCAATCGCCGCCAAAGTGGCTGCAGTCGCGGAGCGCGCGCGACGGAACTCTCCCTTCGGGCAAGCGCCGTGCTTCGTGTGTTGCGAGGTCGATGCCATGGAACAGTTGCGTGCGTTGCTCGCGCTGCCTGCTGGTGTCCTTGACATCGTGCTCCTTGACAATTTCTCGATCGAACAACTTCGCGAGGCCGTCTCTTTACGGAGCGCATGCCAGCCTCAAGTGCTCTTGGAATCGAGCGGGGGTGTGCGGCTCGAGACGGTACGCGCCATTGCGCAAACTGGTGTGGAGAGGATCTCGGTTGGGGCGCTGACCCATTCAGCAGGATGCGCCGACATTGGACTTGACATCGACGCCATCTAGTCACTCGCGGGACTGCTACAGTCTCACCCCACCTCCGTCCTGAGAACACCTATGTCAACCGTGCAGAGCATCGCCATCATCGGAGCCGGAACCATGGGTTCCGGCATCGCACTCGCCGCCGCCCAAGCTGGAATCCGCGCGTTTCAGATCGATGTGAATGCGGTCGCGCTCGAGAAGGCGAAGGCGTATCACCAGAAAACGCTCTCGCGCGCCGTCGAGAAGCAGAAAATGACGGAAGCGGATGCGGCAGCCGCGAACGCACGACTCTCGTACTGCAGCGCGATGGGTGATGCGAAGGACGCGGATTGGGTCGTGGAAGCGGCGACGGAACGCGTGGAGATCAAGAAGCAACTCTTCGTTGCGATGCAGTCCACCTTCAAGGCGTCGGCGGTTCTCGCAACGAATACTTCGAGCATTTCGATTACCGATCTCGCGAGCGCGGTTGGCGCAGATGCGTCGCGCGTCATCGGCATGCACTTCTTCAATCCGGTGCCGTTGATGAAGCTCGTCGAGGTGATCAAGGGCATCGCAACGAGCGAAGAGACGACCGCGCGCACGATGCAACTCGCGAAAGACCTCGGCAAGACCCCAGTGGCGGCGAACGATCGCGCGGGATTTGTCTCCAATCGCGTGCTCATGCCACTCATCAACGAAGCGTTTTATGCGTGGATGGATGGCGTTGCGAAACCCGAAGACATCGATCAAATCATGTTGCTCGGCTGCAATTTCCCGATGGGGCCGCTGCGACTTGCCGATTTCATCGGCCTCGATGTCTGTCACGACATCATGATGGTGTTGCACAAGGAACTCGGCCAGCCCAAGTTCTTTCCATGCCCGTTGCTCCGGCAATTGGTGCAAGCCGGGCGCCTTGGCGACAAGACCAAACGCGGGGTGTGTGAGTATCCCGCGAAGTGAGTTTCTCCCGCAGATGCGTGGGGATTTCGCTCGGTCGGTGTGCTATTCTCAGCGACAAGGATTTTTCGCATGAGTACGACTTCACCGAGCACCGCGCCGACCCTGCCCA
>SXUJ01000053.1 GCA_005790565.1 Planctomycetia bacterium | reverse complement strand
GTGGCGAGCGGACCAGGCGCGAGTTGCGCAAGCGCCATGCCTTCTTTGTAATCCGATGCACTAAACCACCGCCGTTGCTCGACGAGATCGCGGTGCATGTATCCAACGAGCGCAACTGGTCCGCCGAAGCCAATCGCACCGAGGCGGAGCATGTACACAACCAGTTGCCCAAGCGTGTACGGGGGAGCCGCTATTGGCTCGACGGTCGAATCTGCCTGACTCACGCGCGACATTCTAGTGCGAGCGCCTCGCGGTTCGTGATGCGCCTCCTACAGAGCGATGGACCGCCACCAGTACGATGTTCACGCTCGATTGCTCCGCAATTCGCGACGCTGCAAGTGCAGACCAAGGTCAATCTCCACATCGTTGCGTGCGAACGCGCGAGATCGGGCGGTACGATGCATCGCGCATGGCCAGTGGCTACGGTGTTGGCGCGGGTGTCGGTTGAACCACTCCGCGCCGCGACCGGCGAAGCGGATAGTTGAGTCAGGAACCGCGAACGAGCACACGGAGAACGAATGGCGAGAAGCATGGTGGCAACGAGGTTCATGGAGATGTGCGAATTGCGAACATGCTGTGGTCGGATGACCACGGAGCGGCGATGTTCGTTTTCGACACACTGGATCGCGTGCGGCGGTTCCATCTCCGTCAAGCGCGGGCGGAAACGCGCATGACCGTGACGCCAGACCATTTTCCATTCACGCCCCGCACGCTCATCCACGACGCGCTCGAGTGCGGCGATGCGAAGGTTGTCGCAGGGCACCTCATGCGGCTTTACGAGCGCCCGCTCCAGATCTATTTTTCAGCCACGAGTTATCGAAAGCTCGGCGAACCTCGCGATGTGATCGCTGGGTTCTTTGCTGATCGCTTTTCTCGCCCCGATTGGCTCACAGCATGGCGGGAGGCGTACAAATCTTCTGAAATCCCGCTTCGGCGTTGGCTTCTCAACGCGCTCAACTTCTATCTGCTTGAAGAAACCCGCCGCCTTGCGCGTGATCGACGCGCGCAAGGCGGAGGTGACTTCTTCGAGCCCGCTTCCGCGTCGCGGTGTGCCACAGATCACTTCGAGCGTGAGTCCGCGCGGAGTGGCTGGCGAAAGGACTCGTTGCGTGTGAAGCAGCTGCGGGCGAAGGATCGCTGCGAAGACGCGAGGCGTACGGGTTCATGGGTGGCCATTTGCGCGAGGCAGGTGGATTCGCCGAGGCGCGAGCGTGGTACACCAAAGCGCTCACGGGGCTTGAGGCGACAACCAATCCCACCGAGCGCGTGTGGCGAGACGCGTGGCAAGCTGAAGTGCTCTGGATGGAACTTGAGCAAGCGAAGAGCGCTCGAGGGACGCTGAGCGCCGAGCGACAAGCGGAGTTTGACACGATCATCAAGTCGATGCGCGACCGCGATCCGAAGAATCCTCGGTTGGTGCATCTGTTGCGGAAGTAGGGCGCGTGAGGTCGCTATCTCACGCCGCGCACGCATTCAACGGGGGAAACTGCCGCGCTTGCCTCCCGCTCGCGCAAGTCGATCGAGTTGTTCCCAATTCAACCGCAATCCCTTTCGCTTGTTGCCTGGAAGCCAGACGATCGTTCCTTTGCTTACCTTCAAGCGTCCGAAGTGTGTGCCATCTCCCTTCACTCTAAACACGATGTCCTTTGGACCAACGGGAAGGGGAGGGACGCGAATGGTTGCATCGAATGTCTTGTCATCTCCTTGAACCGAACACTGTATCGCGCTGTCAACCGTCCCGTGACGCGCGGGCGGATCGCTCGCTTGCTTGCGCTGTACTCTGAGCGACATCTCTCGCATCGCGCTCGGCGCCTCGGGGAACCAGTAGACTGCGCGCACGAAGATCGAAACGAATTGCACTCATCAAACAGGGAGTTACTTGTGCCTTCATTCTGGATGCTTGACGCGGCGCGCAATCCGATCGGCCCCTTTGACGACGAGCAGCTTCGGCAGTTTGTCGCGGTCGGCACACTCAAGTCGAACGATCTCATTTGTGATGCTGATGGCGGAACTTGGGTTGAGGCGTTCTCGATTCGCCCGACCTACTTTCATGCTGCGCCGCCACCGCCTCCGCCACTCGCGCCGTCGCCGCCACTCCCTCAAACTCCACCAACGCAGATCCCAGCAAATCTGCCGCCGTCGCCGACTTCGAGTGATGTAGCGCTTGGGATCTTGATCCCTGTGCGCGTTGCGCCGCTCGCACTTGTCGCTGGGTACGTCGGACTGTTCTCGCTTCTTGTGTTTCCCGCACCCATCGCGCTCGTGCTCGGAATCATGGCACTTCGCCGGTTGAAGGCTGATCCGATGTCGCGTGGCGCAGGCCGCGCGTGGTTTGCGATCGTCGCCGGCGCGATCGGTACTTTCGTACTTCTCGCCGCCATGGCAGCGAGCATCTGAAACTTGTAGTTTCGAACGAATGAACGATCCGAGCGCCTTGGTCTTGCGTCTCTTCGCCTTGCGTCCATCGCTCCGACGGCCGCGCAACTGCTGCGCGGTCAATGCGACCTCTGGGAGTGCTGCAGTTCGCGCGCTCACTCGCGATGCGTGAATTCATCGGGATGCTCCGCATTGCTCAGGTTGGCGACGAGGGTCCGTCGCCACCTCTCCACGCCGCGAACTCGATTCGAGCGCCCGGTCAAGATCGGCGATGAGATCTTCCGGATCTTCGAGCCCGATTGAAAGTCGGACAAGGTCCCTGGGCGGCATCGCCACATGCCGTAGCGCTTCTGGCACTGATGCGTGCGACATACGGCACGGCACGCTCGCCGTTGAGTCGACTGAACCGAAACTCACAGCGATTGCGAAGCGCTCGAGTCGTTCGACGATTTCGATGGAGCGCGTTTCAATTCGCCTGTCGAATCTCAACTCGGCTTCGAGGGGATGCCCTTCTAGCGCGGCGAACTCTGTCGTCCTCATTCGCAAGCCGGTCGAGAACCGTCTGATTCAATATTCTGGTTCAACTTCTCGACCGGACCATCTTCAACACCACCTCGAAGGACCCATTCAACGTGATCGAAGTGGATGCGATCATGACCCGCAAGAACCCCAACTGGCGAGCATGGCTGCCAAGTCACTAGCGCCAACGACACCATCAAAGTCAAGGTCGGCTCTTCCGGCAGAGCCCCACTGACCTAGCAAGTGCACAAGGTCAGACCCGCCAACCGATCCGTCGTGGTCCAAGTCGTTTGGGCAGGGGGTGGTTAGGTCCCACACGCCCACCACACCAGCTCGCGCGACCCCGTTCGGTGCCCCACATCGTGGGGCGCCGCCGAAGACAAAATCCCCGTGCAGGGCGCACGCGACTCCGAGGTTTTGGTTCGCCGTTGGATTTGGCAACTCAAAGCTTCGGTTGTGCATCCACGCCTTCGAGTTCGGTTTGAACAGATGGAGCATGCCAGCGAGCGAGACATTCTGCGGATCCTGTCCATCCGCGCCAACCAAACAACGGCCGCCTTCTATCGCAACCGAGTTGCCAAATCGATCCTGCGCCGCAGCACTTGGGCTCTCGAGCATGGCGGTCTGAATCCATCCAGAGGCATGCCTCTCGAACACTCTCGCGGTTCCTTGTTCTTGGACTCCCGGCTCGACCGTGTCGCGGCAGGAACCAATCAGGAGGAGGTCGCCATCGATCGCAACACTCGCACCAAACCAGTCGTAACTTGCCGCGTCAGGGGCCTCGACTCGAGTGAGAGCTCCTGCCAATCCATCAGCGGCGATGTTCACCGTCCAAACGACGCCAGCTTGTTCAAGTGAACCAACATTCGCGTATCGTGACGCGATGACGAGTGTGGAGCCGTCGGTCGCGAGTGTGTAGCCGCATGTGTCGCCGGCGAGGGCGTCCGGCGCCACCAGGCGAGCCGTGGCAGCCCAGTTTCCGTCGACCATTCGCTGGTAGAGGTGGACGGCCCCACGATCCGTTGCTACCCCGTTTGCATCATCGAGCGGTTCTCCAACGGCGATCCAATTCTCACCCATCGCCACCGAATGTCCAAACGCGTCGTTGGGTGCCGAGTCCGGAGACTGCAAGGTAGCTGGCGCGCCCATTGCGCGTGCGCAGCTTG
>SXUJ01000005.1 GCA_005790565.1 Planctomycetia bacterium | reverse complement strand
TCTTGCTCTGCGCAATCTATGGCATGAGCCGATACTCGAAGAACCCTGCACAAGACTCCCAGAGGGAACCACCCAATCCGTTCTCCAACGCCGGAGGCATGTGAAGCGCGCACTCATCGATATCACGCCGCGTCTGACACCCACGATTGCCGTTTGGCCGGGTGACACGCCACTCACGCGCACCACGCTTTGTTCACTGTCCGATGGCGCGAGCGTCACGCTTTCCTCGCTGCATACAACAGTGCACCTGGGAGCGCATGCGGATGGCGCGAACCATTACGGTGCGCGCGCACCCGGGATCGACGCGATGCCGCTTGAGCGCTACATCGGACCGTGCCATGTTGTCCGTGCGAAAGCGACACGCACCGAAGGCGGAATGCGCGTCGGCGTGCGAGATCTCGAGTCGCCGCTCGATGCATTGCATCATCCACGCGTCCTCCTCTGCACCGACACCTTTCCAGATTTCGAAAACTGGAACAGCGACTTCGGGGCCATCCATCCATCCCTTGTCGATGCACTCGCGGACAAGGGGGTGACGCTCATCGGCATCGATACGCCTAGCGTCGACACACAAGACTCGAAGGAACTCCCAACCCACGCACGATTTCTTGCGCGAGACATCTCGATTCTCGAAGGACTTCGTCTCGCCCATGTCGCGCCGGGTGAGTATGAACTCATCGCCCTCCCACTCCCGCTTGTGGGATTCGACGCCAGCCCCGTGCGCGCCGTCCTTCGACTCCTCTAAACTCGCGACATGACCGACATCGTTTCAACTCGTGCGCCAGAACCCGTCGGTGCCTATCCACACGCGAAGCGCGTTGGCAGTTTCGTTTTCCTCTCAGGCATCGGCCCGCGAACGCGAGGATCGAAGGCGATCCCCGGCGTGACGCTTGGCGACGACGGCAGAGTCACCAAAAAGGACATTGAATTGCAGTGTCGTGCATGTTTCGACAACCTGAGGGCTGTGGTCGCCGATGCGGGACTGCCATGGACGAGCGTGGCTGATGTCACCGTGTTCCTGACCGACATGGCGAACGACTTCGCGATCTACAACCGCGTCTATGCGGAGTACTTCGCCGGACCCATGAATCCAAATCCAACGCGCACAACGATTGAGATCTGCAGTCTCCCCACACCAATCGCGGTTGAAGTGAAGGCCATTTGCTTCAGCGCTTGAGCCCAAGGATTGTCACGCTGCGACGGAGACCATCGAGCTCGCACGCGTCGGGCAAAAATCCCCATTGCTCAAATCCACGAGAGCGGAAAAGTTTCAAACTTGGTTCGTTGTGTGAGAAACAAACCGCGAGGATGCGATCAATGTCACACGCCTTCGCGCGAGCAAGTAGATCATCCAAGAGCATTCGGCCAACACCCTGCCGCGCCGCGTTTTCCGCGACATAGATCGACACCTCCGCCGTCGGTGCGTACGCACTCCGTTCCTTGAAGTTCGTGAAGCTGCCCCACCCGACCACCATGTCGGCGCGACTGGCAACGACGATAGGACGAGTCGCGAAGTCATGGCTCTGAAACCACTGCGTTCGTGTCTCAAGCGTCTGTGGCGTCAGATCCGCCGTCGCAATCCGTTTGGGAATGGACTCGTTGTAAATCGAGAGAATGGCCGAGACATCTTCGATCCTCGCGAGCCGAACCGTCAGCGCGCTCACAGCTGCGCTCCGGTCGCGATGCAAACATTGGTTTGTTCGGTGAAGAAGCGCAACGCCTCCGTCCCCCCTTCGCGCCCGACTCCCGAGTCCTTCGTGCCTCCAAACGGCGTGCGCAGATCGCGAAGGAGCCAACAGTTCACCCACACGATGCCTGCGTCGAGCGCGCTCGCCATCCGATGCGCGCGCGAGAGATCGCGCGTCCAAATCGTCGCCGCAAGGCCGTAACGCGTTCCGTTCGCGAGTCGAACCGCGTCCGCGTGTCGATCAAACGATTGCACAGTGACGACTGGGCCGAAGATCTCCTCCTGAACGCAGCGAGATTCCTGCGGCGGCGCAAGGAGAATGGTCGGATGCATGAACGCCCCTCGCGCGACCCGTGATGACAGACGGATGGGCGCGTTGCCTCCCATGACGATCTTTGCACCATCGTCGATGCCGGACTGCACGAGCGCCTGAACCTTCGCTCGATGCTCGTTGGACACAAGGCTTCCGAGGTCGCTTTCGCTTTCGAGCGGGTCGCCCACGCGAAGTCCAGAGACATGCGCGGTGAATTGCGCCATGAACTCCGCAAGGCGCGATTGATGCACGAGGATGCGCGAGCCGCACAGACAAATCTGTCCTTGATTCAAGAACGCGCTCCGAACAATCTCCGGCATCGCGACAGTGAGATCCGCGTCGGCACAGATGATGGTTGGGTTCTTCCCGCCAAGCTCAAGCGAAAGCTTCTTGAACGCCGGAGCGGCCACGGTCGCGATCGCAGCGCCCGTTGCGGTGCCGCCGGTGAAACTGATTGCCTTCGTTTGAGAATGCGAGACGATCGCGTGCCCAGCTTCGCCTCCAAGCCCATGCACGACATTGAGCACGCCCGCCGGTAGTCCTGCACGGGACGCGATCTCACACAACATCGACGCGGTCATCGGTGCCAGCTCGCTCGGTTTGCCGATCACCACATTGCCAGCGGCAAGCGCAGGAGCGATCTTCCATGAGAATAGATAGAGCGGGAGGTTCCATGGCGAGATACAGCCGACAATGCCGATGGGCTTGCGAAGCACATAATTGAGTGCGTGCTGCGGCGTTTCAGTGCGATAGGACTCGCCCGTCTCGTGCAGAATCGCCGTCGCGAAAAAACGGAAGTTCGCGGCGGCGCGCGGGATGTCGAGACTGCGCGCGAGCGAGAGAGGTTTTCCTGTGTCTTCGCTCTCCGCGAGGGCGAGCGCTTCGAGCGCAGCGTCGATTCCATCCGCAATGCGAAGCAATACGCGTGATCGTTCCGAAGCGCTCGTGGCGGCCCATGGTGTCGCGGCCTTCTCAGCCGCGCAGATTGCTCGTTGGACTTCCGATGCCCCGCCGCGGGCGACGAGACGAAGTGGCTCCCCGGTTGCCGGGTTCTCCCGCTCGATCCACGCGCCGTTCTCGGAAGCGCAGAAAGATCCACCAATGAAGTGCTGAACTTTGCTCGGCGCCGTTTGCATATCTTGCTTCGCCTTCACTCACTGCGTGGACAGCCGACCACCGTCGACGGGAAGATTCACGCCGTTCACATAACTCGCCGCTGGTGATGCAAGAAACACCGCCGCTCTCGCGATCTCCTGTGGATCGGCAAATCGCCCGAGTGGGATTGCCGAGACCGACTCCGTCTCGACCTCATCGAGCGTCATACCCGCGCGCGCGGCCTTGCCCTTGAGCAACGCTTCAAGCCGCCCAGTCCGCGTAAACCCTGGAAGAATCGCATTCACCGTGATCCCGAATCTTCCGAGTTCACTCGCGAGCGTCTTGGTCCAATTGCCCATCGCGGCGCGCACGGTGTTCGATACACCTAAACCCTTGATCGGGGTGACGACAGAGGTCGAGGTCACGCTCACGATGCGACCATACCCCGCGCTGCGCATCAAGGGCGCGCAGGCTTGCGTCCACGCTTGCGCGGTTCCGACATGCATGGCGATTGCCGCGCCGAAATCTGCAGGATTCGCTTCAATGAGCGAACTTGCTGCAGGACCACCCGTGTTGTTGACAAGAATGTGGACGATTCCAAGTCGCTTGGCAGTCTCGTTCGCAATGCGCACTGTTTCGTTGAGCTTTGCGAAGTCCGCGGTGACGATTTCGTGCGGCTGCGCAGAAATCGCGAGCAACTCATCCTGTACTTTGCGAAGTCCGTCTTCATTGCGCCCCACCGCCACGACACGCGCGCCTGAGCGGGCGAATGCATGCGCGATTGCCCGTCCAATGCCCTGTGTTGCGCCGCAGACGATGGCCGTTCTGCCATCGAGCGAGAAGGGATCATCACTCATGCGGCGGAGTGTATGACAGATTTAGGTGTACGCGCCCAAGAGGATCGCAAGGTCCGCAGCGTCGACGGTTCCATCCGCGTTGATGTCCGCGCTCGACTTCGCCGCGCCCCACGCATTCAGCAGAATCGCAAGATCAGCGCCATCCACAATCCCGTCACCGTTGAGATCCCCCGTCACGGCGCAGCTTCCGGGGACCACGAAGGATCGCGTGGGACCTGTTGCGACATTCTGCGACGCATCGCGAGCACGCACGAAGTACTGCACCTGGGCGCATGCGGGCTGGATCGGAATCACGCCGCGCCAAAGACTATTGCCACTCCAACGCATCGGGGCAACGACCGGCTTCCCACCGTTGACGGTGTACACCAAGTCCACGCCATCTTCGTCAAACCCACGATCACTCGTGATGCCATCGAAGACTTCCGTGCGCACGACGAATGGTCCGTCCGTGGCTGCGGCGACCTGCTCCGTCAGTTTGATGTTTGGCGCGATGGTGTCCGCGGGACCATTATTAATGTAGATGCGGTTCTGAAAAGCGCCCGACTCGCCCTGCGCGGTGATCAAATCTGGCTTGCCATCGCCCGTGAGATCTCCCGCCTTGATGTCAAGCGAACTGTCTGCGAGCGTGGGGAGTATCCCTGTGACCTGCGCGAAGAGACCCGCGCCATTGTTCTGATACATCCGATCCGCAGCACCAAGTGCGGCAATCGCGAGATCGAGATCGCCATCGTTGTCGTAGTCGATGAAACGGGAGTCGTTGTCGTCCACGGTTGGATTGGGGGTGATTTGCGAGGAGATCGCCGTCCATGAACTTCCCGTTCCATTGTTGCGCAACAGGAGTTCGGTATTGGACGCCCCGGCGTTGACCCCGATGAGGTCCAAGTCACCATCCCCTTCGATGTCGCCTGCGTCGTACGAGTAACAGGTTGCGTCCGTCACAAATGGCGTCACCTTTGCGAAAGTTCCCGTGCCATTGTTCAGCCAGAGCTGGCTCGAATTCGCCGCCGACGCGCGCGTGCCTATATGCAAGTCGATGTCGAGATCATTGTCCGCGTCAAAGAACAGGCAGTCCATTTGCTCCGCGAGCGCCGTCGATGGGAACTGCGCCGTCGTCGCGTCTCCGAACACGCCACTTCCGTTGTTCACAAAAATGCGCGGACGGCCGGTGGTGGAAAAACGATTCGCGCCAGAATTGCAAATCGCAATGTCGAGGTCGCCGTCGTTGTCGATGTCGCCAAACTGCGCACGCGATGAACCCATCGTGATGTTGGGAAGTCGCGTGGTCGTTTGATCGGTGAATCGACCAATGCCGTCGTTGATGAGCAGCAATGGGCGGCGGTTGTAGTCCTGAGCGAGGATGAGATCCCAATCGCCATCGCGATCGACATCGCCTGCTTCGACTCCGCGAAAACAGCCAGTGACGCCCGGCACTTGAGTGTCCGTCACATCCGTAAAAATGCCGCTTCCGTTGTTGAGATAGATCCGCGGTTTCAACAAAGTGCCAAGTGACGAATAGCCCTGCCCGTTCGCCCACACGATGTCCTTGTCACCATCCCCTTCAATGTCCACCATCGTGCACTGATTGGTGTACTCCGCCTGCACTGGAAATCGAGTCACGGTTTGGTCGAGGAACTGCTGGCCATTCGCAGCAAGCGCGAACGCCAAAGTCGGCAACGGAAGAAGGGCGATGAGCATTCTTGGCAAAGTGGGCCTCGTAGAATCAAAAGCGACAGCTCGCTCTAACACAGCGGTTCTCTGGCTCAGAATCTACTTCCAGTTCGGCGGTCGCGCGAAGAATCTCGACATGATCGAGTTGATTGTGCACATGAGAACCCTTGTGTTGCCGTCGAGGCTGAGGAACAATGCCTCTATGCGGAACCTGCCCAGATGTCCGAGAAATACCTTGCCGAGGTCGTGGGTGGCTTGTTTTCTCGCTTACTGCGTCGCTTCCGCATGGAGTTCTCTCGCGCTTGGCCAGTCGCAATCCGCCGCCGAACTCTACGACCAACTCGCGATTGATCTCGCGCCGCTCCACGCCGCTTTGATAGCCGGCGATCCCTCGGAGGATCCGTCCGAATCGAGGTATGAGCGTGAGGGTGTTGCCGATGCTCGCATGACGGCATGGCTGAGTGCAGCGCGACCCTTTCGCGCAGACATTCTTCGCGCGGTATCACTTCACTACGAGCGGCCGCTCGATCGATCACAAGGATTTGCGCTCCTCCTTCCTCATTTGAGTGAGCAACGAAATCTTGCGCGCGCAACGCGATGGCTTGCACTCGATGCGATTCGCAGCGGAGACACCTCGACCTTCGGCGAACTTATCCGAGCACAGTCGACGCTCGCGCTTCGAAGTGCCGAGGATCATGTGCTGATCTCGTCGCTGGTTGGTCTCGCGATCGGACTTAGTCAACAGTCGATGATCGGTGACATGATTGATCGCGGCGAACTTCCTCAGGAGGCTGCGGCCGCCGCGCTCGCCGCCACTACGGACATTCGAACCCACGACTTCGTGCATCTTTCGGATGCATTGCTCCAAGAGCGCGACATGGCGATTCTTGAGATGGAAACTCTGAGCGCCCTCGAGCCTGCGGACCGCGCCCAACGCCTCGGCGCACTCGAGATGGCAGATGCTGCAGCGCTCTCCGACGGCATCCAATTCGATGAGTTCAAAGGACAAGCGACGGCGTTCTACGACGCATGTCGCAGCATCGTCAACGACCCACATGCACCTGGCGTGGAGGAGGCCATTGCGAAACTCGAAGGGGAGTTGATGGACGGGAAGTACGGAGAACTGACCAAGCAATTCGCGCCCGCGATCGGACGCATGATTGAGCGCGCACTTGAATATGACGCGAAGTTCGAAGCCCTCGCGGTGAAACTGTCCGCACTCGCCGACGGGAGCAAGAAGCCAGGAGATTTTATGGTCGCCGCAAACTTCTACGCCGCTGCGGCCACTGCGTGCGCCGCGCTCGGGCTCGAGGAGCAAGCGGAGATTGAAACGCTTCGTCTCGCCAAGGAATCCGTGACATCGGAACAACTCGCCAGGACCGCGCGACTTCTCGATCGATTGCAAGTCCCGATCACTGAGAATGTCGTCGCTGGATCGTCCTGTGCGTCGCTCGCGTTCGGACGCACAGGACCGTGGGCGCACTTCAACGCAGTGAATGGCCTGATTCGCGAAACCATGCCTGGGATCCAAGGCGCGGTGCGCGTCACACTCGCGCAAGCGCTCATCACCTCCAACGCCACACTCGCGCTCGCGTGCATCCGCGCGTGCGAGCACTACGCCAGTGTCGGCAATCTTGGGCACTCGCTTGTCGCGGAGCAGATTGCGAAGGACTCCGTGATTGCCCTCGAGGCTCTACGCACGCAAGGCGCGCTCACCGAAGCATCGCGCCTAGAGCTCGCGCTGCTCGTTGCCAAGTTTCCCACCGATGATCCGTTTCGCTATCGCCGCGCAATCGAATCTGAACGACATGCGCTGGCTGCGACCCCGGTATGGATCGGTAGCGAAGGGGGACAGCATGTGCGACCGTTTGACGAGGACCGACTGCGCAGCCTTCCGCCCAACCAATTGGTATTCCTCCTCGCGGTCCAGATGCGTGCCGAAGCGATGCTCACGACTACAGGGTGTGCGTGCTCATACGATGGCGCGCTGATGGACCTCCGATCTTGGTTTGACCTCGATGGGCTTGCGAAGGCGATCGCACAGGGCGAGACATTTCGAAAGCAACTCGAACTCGCGCCATCTTCAAACTCCTCTCCGCTTGCAGGCCTCCTCGCCACAGAACCGCTCGATCTCTCGCGCAGACTGACTGATCAACTCGCCGTCTTGGCACGACTGCAAGAACTTGCGAAGGACCCGTCGGGATCAACGCGAGAAGCAAGTCCGTCGGGCGTCAGCGAATGAAGCGAAGTCGACCAAAGTCGGGAACGATCGCAGGCATTCCGAATCCTGGCGAAACCGGCGCGGGGAAATAGACGCTCCAGGCCTTGCCAAGAAGTAACTCGCGTGGCACGACAAATGGTGCAGCTTCGCCGAAGCGAAGTCCAACCAACTCGTGTGCCGCACCCCAAAGTCGGCCATCACGGCTCGCTGCACTGTTGTCGCCGAGCATGAGGAACTGGCCTTCGTTCAACTGCGCAGGATTCGTTGGATCACACGCGAATCCAAGCCCGTCGCGCAAGTCCGTCGCAAGCGCGCCTTGTTCACGCGGCGCGAGGGCAACCGATCGATAGAAGAGATCGCGATCGACGGCGACACTTCGAAGCGTGAGCGCGGCACCATCAAACTCCCAGCGCAGAGCGGTCGGCGGCGCTGAGACACCCATGGGGTTGCGCAAGAAATCGGCGGTGGTTCGACCCGGAAACGACGCCTCAAGCCGCGCGTCAAGACTTGGGAAGGAATACTCCATCCGGCCAATGCTCTCGCCGTTGACAAGTACCTCGAGCGTCTGATCCACATGGACACACTCAAGGTCGAATGGCGTACCTGCAGCCGGCGCCTTGAATGGGAACTCTTGCTTTGACTCCACTTCACCGGACTCAGAAACCAGGATCGACAGTGTCAGCGTGGCGTCGCCAAGCGTGAAGACGAAGTTGCGCTTCCGCGCGCTAATCGTGAGCGAAGTGCGCAACGCAACTGGATCACTGCAATCCAACGCCGCGCGAAGCCGGATGTCACTCATCGCGTAGGGACCCGGCAATCGGTCTCGCCACATGTTGTACGCGGCCCAATCATCGATCGGAAGAACTTCATGGTTCCACTCAAGCGTGGCGTGACCGATTGGCTTGGACCACGCGCGCGCGTTGCCTTGCGCAAACTGCACTTGATCCTTGGCAACACTTTGAAACGGCACTCCCGACCATGGTCGATTCCAGACTTTCGCGAGCGCTGCGGGATCAATCGGAACGAAATCGCTGTCGTAGACAGTGCGCCAAACCGCCGTCTGAACGAACTCGGGCTTGCGCTGAATCGTGAACGCGCTTGGATCGGTCGCCCCCAAGGGCGCGGTGAATACATCACCATCGACAATGACGAACTGCTCGTTGGGAAGTCCGACGAGGCGCTTGATGTAGTTCTGCGAATCACCCACGGGGTCGGTTGGGTTCTTGAACACCACAACATCCCATCGAGCGGGCTCATGAAATGGATACAGAAACTTCAACACGAGCACGCGATCACCCATGCGAGACGATTGCATGATTTGCCCGTTCTCGAGTCCCCCGATCGCGCGCTCGTGACTCAACATCGGATCCATGATCGGTCGTGCCTGTCGCACCACTTGGTCACCGAAGTATCGGTACATCTCGAAGGCTGGGCCGGAGTCAATGGGGAACTCGTCGCCGCTCACGGTGCTCTTCAATCGCACATGCTGTCCCATGAGCGTTGGACCCATAGACCCTGTGGGGATCACGAATCCTTCCGTCACAAAGCTGCGCACCGCCATCGCGAGGGCAAACGCAACGATGAGCGACTGCACTGTGTCGACAATGTTTGTCTCTTCCTTCTTGGATTCACTTGCTGAAGTTGCGCTCATAGGGGGCCTGTTGCATCAATCGCGCGGAGGCGGACTTGGCGAGCCATGCGCGTCGCCTCCAGCATCGGGACCACGGTTCCTTCGTCGACGACGGCGACGCTTCCGCTTACCCGATCCATCGCCTTGCATTGTCGGTTCAGCACCCGAAGCATCTTGCGCAGAACCTGGAGCATTCGTTGCGGGGGTCGGTCCATCACCGCCCTCCCCTCCGTCATCAAGCTCATCGCCATCGTCCTCCTCAGCGCTCGGCGAGAAGTGTGGCGGGAGTACTGGAGGCTGTCCGACGGGATTTGCGTCCGGCGAGAGTCGCGCCGTGTTGTCCGCCTCCGCTTGTCGCTTCCTCTTTCGACGCCTTCGCTTCTTCTGCGAAGCACTCTCCCCCTGTGCGGGCGTGCCCGATTGCTGAGAAGCCTGTGTCGAAGTCGCTGCATTCGAATCGAGCCGCTGACTCCTCTCGCGATATTGCTCCTGCCGGCGATCGCTCGAAGGAGGTGCGCTCGTGGGGCGGTTCGATCCATCGACCTTTCGCAGAATGCCGCGCGCGCTCATGCCGCGCATGGGATCAGGCGCAACTGCGGCTGCAGGCGTCGGGCAATTCTCTGGGTCACACAACTCTTCGACAGGGACCGCAATCTCACGACCATCCGACTCGAGCCGCACCAACACGAGTTGGACGAGGATCTTCGACTCGAGCACGATGCCCGGCCCGTCGACCGTGCCAACGCGCGACTTATTGCGCGGGAGTCGCTTCTTCAACTCCTCATAGGTCTCATCCTCATATCGCAAGCAGCACATCAACCGCCCGCAGCGACCGGAGATCTTGAGTGGGTCGAGCGTTGCTTTCTGCGTCTTCGCTGACTTCATCGAAATCGGCTTCAGCACTTTGAGGAAGTTCTTGCAACAGCAGTGCTGCCCGCATCGCTCGTAATCCGCGACCAAGCGCGCTTCGTCTCGAGCGCCAACCTGCCGCATCTCGATACGGCAGTTGAAGAGAGGCGCGAGGTGCTCCACGAAGTATCGAAAATCAATTCGCTCGTCGCTGAGGTAGTAGACGACAAGTACGGACTGGTCGAGGACAGGTTCGACATCGACAATCTTGGCAGGAAATCGCGCATCCTCGGCGGCACTGCGAATCTTCTGCAATACGCCCTTCATGCCTGATTGCGCGGCCGACCATTGATTGAGGTCCTCAACCGTCGCGACTCGAAGCACTTCCCCTTGCGTTTGGAAGGGATAATCTCGTCCACCTGAGTTGTCCACATACTCCAGCATTTCACGGCGTGAAACGCTCTTCCCGCATCCTGAGTTCGAACAGGTTGTCGTCAGCATCTCCGCGATTTCAAGCGCGCGAAATGTCTTGACAACGAGCTTCGATCCACAGCCAGGCTTAGATTCACCGCGATAGGGGTACTCCCCAACCAACTTCATTCGTCCAAATCGGACGACGATGCTGGTCGGAGGCTTCAACTTTGCGTAGATCTCCTCATCCGTCAGCGCGATGCGATTTGCGGGATCAGCGTCGCGCTCAAAGACTGGGAGGGGAAAGATCGACATACCGAGTATCAGTCTAACGGCGGACAGGAGAACTTGGGCGCAAACTCGGTTCGTTGGAAAACCATGAATCTGCGCCGTTGGCGATGCGCTCGCGAGGGGCAAACCAAAGCGAGCGAGCGACGCGACGCGCGCACAGCGCCGATCGGGTGCGAGCCGGAACGCTGCGCAAGTCGCGAGCGATCAAGATCCGCCGCGCGAGCGTGGCTTTGCCAATTTGACGCCCGTGAACTTCGCGGGTGCCTTGCCAACCTGCTTACGATCGGGCTTTCGCGGCGGCTTGCCGAATGACTTCTCGTTCGGATTCTTCTTCGCCTTCGCCTTACCGGCGGCGCGCGGCGAGGAACCACGTTCACTCTTGCGCGCACTGCCATGCGATCCACTTCGACCGCGCAACTCCCCATCCTCGCGGAATGGGTTCGCGGACACTGGACGATCCTCGGCTTCGGCCGCGGCGCTCGCAGCCAGCGGCTTCCGGCTCGGTGCGTTCTTCGCGAGCATCGCCGAAGAAATCTCGCTCCGTGACGCCTTGCGCTTGGTGACAGATTTCTCCTCCGCAAGTTCAACTCGCTTGCGTGCACTGAAAGTCAAACGGATGGGAACTTCGGAGAATGGAAGCTGCTCATGCAACTGATTGAGGAGATACTTCGCGTAGGCGCCCTCGAACAACTCAGGGCGGTTCACCACCATGTGAATGGTGGGCGGGCGCACCGCGAGCTGTGAAACATAGAAGACTTTCGCGCGCGTCCCAAGCTTCGCGCTCGGCCCTCGTTCCTCGAGAATGCGAGTCACTGTTGCGTTCAGGCGCCCGGTCGTCTCACGATGTCCCGCTTGATTGAAGAGGTTGAAGCAGATTTTCACCATGCTCCCGATGCCGTCCGACTTTTCCGCGCTGATGAAAACGATCGGCGCGTAGCCGAGTCCGAAGAGTTCTTGGGTGAGGTACGCCGTGTAATCCTCCGGCGACAGCTCATCCTCAACAAGATCCCACTTATTGACAACGATGGCGGTCGGCTTGTGCTCCGTGACCAGTTCGAGCGCGAGGCGCTTTTCGATTTGCGAAATCTTCTCGCGTGCATCAAGCAGCAACACGCAGACATCAGCGCGTCCAATCGCAGCCTGCGCACGATGATGCGAGTGTGTTTCGATGTCATCACTCCAGCTCTTCCGCTTCCGCACCCCCGCGGTGTCAATCGCGACAAATGCATGCCCGTCCATTTCAAATCGCACATCGACGCAATCGCGCGTTGTGCCCGCAATCTCAGAGACGATCACGCGAGGTTCGCCCGCGAGTGCATTCACCAAGGTGCTCTTGCCAGCGTTGCGTCGGCCCACGATCGCGATACGCATCTCACTCGGCGTGGCGGCGCTGCCCTCATCTGGAAGTTCGTTCCACAACCACTCCGTAAAGATGCGTCGTCCGAACCCGCTCTTGGCGCTCAAAGAGAATGGCTCGCCGAACCCCAGGCGCGCCGCGTCTTGCGCTGCAGGAAGCCAAGATTCATCATCGACCTTGTTCGCCACGATCCGCACGCGGGAGGTGACATTGCGCGCGCGGAGCATCTTCGCAATCTGCTGATCAAGCGCGGTGACCCCAGATTGCGCGTCAATCGCGAAAAGAATGAGGGTTGCACTGCGAACTGCGGCATCGATCTGTTGCTCAATCTGCGGCGTGAGATTCGCGAGGTCTTCCCCGGCGTCATCGAACCGACCGCCCTCCGCGACATAGACGCCAAACCCGCCCGTATCGATCAATTCGAATGCGCGCGACTCCGCGTCGCCGCCAAGCTCGGTCGGGGGGGCAACTTCGACGATCTGCGAAACGCGATCACGGGTCGTGCCAGGAGTGGGATCGACAATCGAGACACGCCGACCAACAAGGCGATTGAACAGACTCGATTTCCCGACATTCGGGCGGCCAACAATTGCAACGGTCGGGAGAGGCATGAGGGGGAAGAGTCTACGCGCGTGCGAAAGAAAGACGCGCGCGAATCGCTCATTTCGCGCCCCGAACAAGCGAATTCCCACTTCGCCCACGGTTTCGAGCATCTTTGGCAGGTGTCGAGCGCCCGTGCGCGACGGTTGGTCTCAGGACTTAGGTCAAAGAAGCAAGGTTTTTCCCGTCATCGCCAGTGGCTTTTCGACTCCGATCAGCGCCAGCACTGTTGGCGCAAGGTCTGCAAGTCGACCGTCCAGGCGCACCTTTCGCCCTTCGAGGCCCCGCCCGACGATGGAGCATGGCACGAGATAATTCGTGTGCGCCGTGTGCGGGCACGCATGCGCGGGATCCCACATCTGTTCGGCATTGCCGTGATCGGCGGTGATGATCAGGCTTCCGCCGCGAGCGAGGGTCGCGTGGAGAATCGCGTCGACGCACTGGTCGACCGTCTCCACCGCGCGAATGGTCGCGGCGAGATTGCCGGTGTGCCCGACCATGTCGCCGTTGGCGAAGTTGACCACGATGACGGCCTCGCAGTCCACCGCGGCGAGTCGCGCAAGCACCGCATCACGCACGCCCATCGCGCTCATCTCCGGTTTCTGATCGTAGGTCGAAACTTCCTTGGGACTCGGCACGATGCAGCGCGATTCGCGGGGAAATGGCGCCTCGCGATAGTCGTTGAAAAAGTATGTGACATGCGGAAACTTTTCTGTTTCCGCACAGCGATATTGCGCAAGCCCGTTGTGCGCGAGGGTTTCACCCAAGATCATCTCGAGTTTGGGCGGCTTCCGAAACACGATGTGAACTGGAAGTCCCTCCTCATACTCCGTCATCGTCGCAAAGTACAAGTTCGTCAGCCGTGCCCCCCGATCGAACCCTCCCCCGTGGACCTTTGACCACGAGTCATCGTCCAACACAAACGCCTTCGTGATTTCTCGCGGTCGATCGCCACGGAAGTTGAAAAAGACAACACTGTCGCCCGAGCGCACACGCGAACACGAAGGTGCGCCAGATGCGTCGGCCGACCCGATGACGGTCGGAACGATGAACTCATCTCCTCCTCGAGAGGCATCCGAAGGATCGGCGTGATATGCGTTCGCCGCCTCCTTTGCGCTCGAGGCGACACGCGGCGCATCCGCGAATCGCCCAACCAAACAGTCGTACGCAGCCCGAACACGCTCCCAGCGGTGATCTCGATCCATTGCATAGAACCGACCGATCACACTCGCGATGTGTCCGACGCCCGTCCTTCGAAGGTGCGCTTCAAGTTCTTCGAAGTAACGCAGCGAACTGAATGGCGCGGTATCGCGACCGTCCGTTATCGCGTGGACGAAGAGGCGCGCCGCGTCAATCCCCTCAAGCTTTGCGAGGTCGATGAGCGCGAGCAGGTGTGGGAGGTCGCTGTGCACTTGCCCATCCGAGACGAGGCCGAGCAGGTGCACCCGCCCACCGGTTGCCGCCGCGTGGGCAAAGGCAGCGCGGAGCGTGGGGTTCTTCCCAAACTCTCCGCTCCGAACAGCGTTCGTCAGGCGCATGAGTTCTTGATCGACGATGCGCCCCGCTCCGATGTTTTGATGGCCGACCTCCGAGTTTCCCATCACTGGCCCATCCGGCCCAATGGGGAGTCCGACATCCTCGCCGCTCGTACGCAAGAGTGTCCGCGGCCAATCCCGCGCAAGCGCGTCGTCGCACGGAGTGCGGGCGAGCTTCACTGCATTGAACGCGTCGTGCGACGGGTGCGGATTTTCTCCCCACCCATCACGGATGATGAGGACGCATGGAGTCTTTGTCGGATGCGGCACGCCCATGGAAGCAAGGTAGCGAGTCGTTGAACACGCATGCCACCATTCTCTCCTCTTGTGCCTGACTCGGGCTACGACTACTCTGCCGTTGCGATGAAAACCGCCGCCACCGGAGCGACAGTGAAAGGCACGACACCCTCTACCATCAAGGGTGCGCGCGTTGCATCCGCGCCGAATGAGCCGGTCACGATGTCGACAAAGCCCGAGCCAAACTCAACCCCGGAAGAGCACGCACTCCCGATCCCACTGGGCGCTGCGCTTCGCAGCCGCTACGACGCCGTCATGGCGCGGGTTGCAGCAGCAGCCGCGCGGAGTGGCCGCCGAGCGTCCGACATTTCGGTCGTCGCGGTCACGAAGCACGCCTCTATGGAGCAAGTGCGCGATCTCCTTTCGTTTGGGCATGCGGACCTCGGTGAAAATCGCGTGCAACAGTTGATTCAGCGCGCCGCACTTGTTGACGAACAGTTGCTACGCCGTCGCGAGCGACCCAATGCCGTCCTGCCCAACGGCAGTGCCGCGGAGGCCAGCACGCCTGTCGTTCGCTGGCACCTCATCGGGACACTTCAGCGCAACAAGGTGAAGAAGGCGATAGAAATCGTGCGACTTGTGCACTCGGTCGACTCCTTGCGCCTTGCAGAGGAGATTCAGGAGTGCTGCCAACGGCGAAGCCAACCCGTCGATGTGCTTGTTGAAGTGAACGTCAGTGGAGAGCGCTCCAAACACGGCGTTGCCCCTGCGGCCGCGCGACATGTCGTGGAAATGATCGACACGATGATCCATCTACGCGCGCGCGGCCTGATGTGCATGGCGCCCGAGAACAAGGATGGCTCGATCGATCCAGTCGAAGCGCGCCGCACCTTCGAGCGCTGCGCAGAACTATTCGAGGAAATCAAGGCGAGTCGCGTCGGCAACACCGACGCTGGATTGCGCTTCGACATTCTCTCGATGGGCATGAGTGGCGACTTTGAAGCAGCGATTGAGTGCGGCGCGAACATGGTGCGCGTTGGCAGCGCAATCTTTGGCGACCACGCGCCGCGCCTTGAGTCCCCTGAAGACTGAACGCGCACGCAGTGAAAGAGCGGGCATGCGCCGCTCAGTCCGAAGCGCGCCGCAATCTCACCGCCCCCCCTTTTTTTCCTTTGTCACGGAGCTTCAGTGTCGAATTCCTTCCAAATGCCTCGACCGACTGACGCGCACCGAGCACTTGAAGCACTCATCGGTCGCTGGCAGGGCGAAGAAATCATGCATCCATCTCCGTGGGACCCCGTGGGTGGCGCGGCGATCGGAATGACGCACAACGCTCGGGCACTTGACGGCTTTGCGATCGTGCAGGATTACCAACAGATTCGAAACGAAGCCGTAAGCTTCTCGGGGCACGGCGTGTTTCGATTTGACGCGCAATCGTCACACTACGAGTTACATTGGATGGACTCCATGGGGGGCCCGCCCTCGCTCTTCACTGGGACCTTTGATCATGGCATCCTGTTGCTCCAGCAACGCATGTCCGGCGGATTCATGAGAGCACAGTGGGACCTCCGGCATGCGGGCGTGATTCGCTACAGGGCGGAAATCTCGGGCGACTCGACACAGTGGGCGCCATTCATGGAAGGCAACTACGAACGCGCGTAGTCTCCGCATGAGCGACCCAAACGCGAAAGAGCACTACGACCTCGTCCCCGACGAACCAGACGACGCGTCGCGGCGATTGCATGCAGATCGGGTTGAGCGCGCCGTGGAAGCGCAATCGCGCGCCAAGGTTGTGATTCCGCCAAGTGAAGACACGGTCGACCTGGATCCCAAGGAGGTTGAGAGCGCGGACGCAGCAGACGAGAGCCTGACAACTCCCATCTCGCCCGCAAGCAGCGCGCAGGCGTGGTGCATTGCGGCCCTTGGCGTTCTCGCGGTGATTCTCCTCGCATGGTTTGCAGGCGCACAGGGACTTCTCGTTCCAAGCGGCGCAGAAACACCAGACGCGCTTGAACTCTCCATCCTCGAGCGACTTGCTGGAGCCGTACGCACAGTGACCTTCGCCGTGCTCGCGACTGCTGGGTTTGCCTTTGGCATCTTCTGTCTGGCATTCACGCAACAACGACCACTGGGCGATGTCCTCTCGCTCCTCGCGAAGTGCGCCTTCATCGCGGCGGTCGGCATGCTCGCTTGGCTCATCCCCTGCGACATTCGCATCTTGAAGTTGGCTCTCAACAACCTCGGGCCTCTCGCGACGGGGGCGTTGCTCTACGCGGTGCTCTTCCGACTTCCCCCGAAAGATGCACTCCTCGCGGTCGCCTACGCCGTGCTCGGGATGACACTCTTGGTGCTCTTCTCCGCATCGGTCGTGTGGAGCGCGAGACTCTAGGATCCTTCAGACGAACGCTGTGCGACTGCGGGGACGCCCACGACCGTCAGTCCATCGGCGACATCTTTCGTCACAACCGCACCAGCACCCACGCGCACGCTTGCGCCAATCCGAACTCCCGGAAGGACGACCGCGCCGGCGCCAATGTGCGTCAGTGTTCCGACTATCACGGCGCCGCACAAGATCGCCCCGGGTGAAACATGTGTACCCGGACCGAGCATGCAGTCGTGTTCGACAATCGCTCCACTATTCACGATGCATCCAGATGCAAGAGACGCCCGCGCATTCACGATCGCCCGCGGGGCGATGAACACGCCCTCAGCCAGTTGCGCTGTTGCGGAGACGACTGCGCTTGGATCGATGATTGTTGCGAACTTCGCCATTGCAAAGGTGGACATCCACTGCAATCGCATTGCTCCGTCGCCAACTCCAGCGTGCGCGGGTGCTCCCGATGCCAGCGCAGACGCAAGGCGCGGGCCCGCGATCTGACCAATCCAAGGTGCACCGTGCAGTTTGCAGAGGTCCTTCGGCTCTTGATCTGCGGCAAAACTCACAGACGGAACTCCGGCGCGCAACGCGCTCTCGGCGACGACCGCTGCGTGCCCTCCGCCACCAAGGATGATAAGGGCGTGGGTTGTGGTGTGCGGTGTCGTCAAGGTGTGCTCTCGGTGAGCCCTTGCATCGGCACACTTCCGGTCAGCACCGCAGGAAGGAGTTCCGTTGCTTCGCCGGGTGACAGCCGCATGCGTTCCGCGATCGTGCGATCCCAGGGGCGCATGTAACGGGCGATGTGCGCCCCGAGAAATGTGCTGCGACAGCGATAGCAATGCAAATGGCGTCGGGCAACAAAGAGCGTGGCAACATCGACCACGAGCAGGAGAATGAGCAACGCGACTGTCGCGGGATGGTTGGCTAACCCAAGCGCCGCAACCAGCGCGCCGATGAACGCCAGCAAGATGATGAACGGCGTCACTTGAGGCATATTCTTCCGCACATAGAGTTCATCGCATCCACAGACCACGCACTTCCGGAGCGACCCTGCGTCATCAAGCGCCTCATCCCAACGCAAGAACACATCAGCGCGAAGCGGTCGCGTCGAGGTGGGCACCAACGGAACGCGCGCCGGACGCAACGACGCGTCTGCCTCAATGTGCCCGAGTCGCTTGCCTGCAAGATCGCGCAACTCAATCCGCATGGAGCAATGATAGTGCGTGACGCGCTCGACTCCTCCGCTCTAGAATGTGAAACCTTCACCATGACGCCTTCCATGCAAGAATCCGCTTTCCAACGACCCGAAGCGCGTGTCGAGTGGAATCGTTTCCTGCGAGGCCGATTCATGGTCTTCGATGGTCCCGATGGAAGCGGGAAGAGCACGCAGTTCAAGATGTTCTCAAACTGGGTGCGCGGGCACTGGAGCGTCCCCGTGACGGAGGTTCGCGAACCTGGCGGTACCTCAATCGGTGAGCAGATTCGCACGATTCTTCTTGACCCCAAGAACGACCCGATGACGGTTCGCTGTGAAATGTTGCTCTACATGGCAAGCCGTGCACAACTCCTTGCAGAGCGCATTCGACCAGCGCTCGAGGCGGGGCATCTCGTCCTCAGCGATCGATTCGTCAGTTCTACCCTCGCCTATCAAGGCACCGCTGGCGGCCTCTCGCGCGACGAAATCATCAGCGTCGCACGAGTCGCGGTTGGAGATCTGTGGCCCCACAACATCGTCATCTTTGATGTTGATGTCGCGACGGCCGCGAAGCGCCTCAACCCTCTTCTCGATCGTATGGAGCAGAAGGGCGCGATTTTTCATGAACGCGTGCGACAGGGATATCTCCAGCAGGCTCGCGAAGATCCCAAGCGTGTCACCGTGCTTGATGCCACTCGCGACCAAGACAGGGTTTTCGGCGACCTCTTGCAAGCACTCACCCTGCACGCGCAAGCCTACGGCCCAACGGTTGGCACGCCTACCTCCTGAGCCGAACGCGAACGAGATCAGTGAGTTGATCAATCGCAACCTCCAGATCATCGTTGACGACGAAGGCGTCATACACGCCACTGCTGTGCGCAAAGTCGATTTCCTTCTTTGCCTCAAGAAATCGCCGTTCAATCGCTGACTCTTCCTCTCGTCCTCTGGCGCGCAAACGATTGAGAAGCGCGTCCTCGTTGGGCGGAAGGATGAAGACTGTGAACGCCGAAGGGATTCGGAGCTTTACATTCTTGGCGCCCTGCACATCGATATCGAGCACGATCAACTTGCCCTGTCCGAGCGCGTCTATCACTGGCGCCTGCAGCGTTCCGTACCAGTTCCGGCCGAACACTTGCGCGAACTCAAGGAAGCGATCCTCATCGATGTAGCGCTGAAAGGTCGGCGAGTCCACGAAGTGATAGTCCACGTCATCGCGTTCGCGCTCACTACGGGCGCGCGTTGTCGCACTCACACTGAACTCTCCGCCAAGTCTCCGAATCACCTCATGCACCATTGTGGTCTTTCCAACGCCACTTGGTCCTGAAACAACGAGCAAGAGTCCACTCATGCGCGCACCCTAGGAAGCACCGAGGACGGAACAACTTCGTGGCGTACGGGAGCGTCGGGGATGGGCACGACATCATCGGAATCAATCGTGAGGGCGACGGTGCTGCCTATCTCTCTCGCCTCGCGCGGGTTGAGTTCGAACACCTTGAGAACGCCCACCCCCTCGACAGACACGAGATGTTGCGCAACCTCACCAAGGTACGCGCTTGCTTGCAAGCGACCTCGCATGAGGTTCGCGCCACCGCTCGCTCCATCGCCAGTGCTCAATCGGAGCGCCTCTGGGCGCAGCGAAATGGTTGCGCGTGACGCATCACACGCAACCGATGAATGCAGCGCCACGCCCTGCGCGTTCCACCGATAAGACTCCACGCGTGTCGCTTCGACAAAGTTGGACTCCCCCAGAAAGTCCGCCACGAAACGCGAATTCGGCCGCCGATACAAGTCACGAGGCGCGCCCAGTTGCGCGATCAATCCCGCATCGAGGACAGCCATGCCGTCCGCAAGAGAGAGCGCTTCTTTCTGATCATGCGTCACATACACGGTCGTAACTTTGAGTGTGTCGACGATGCGGCGAATCTCGAGGCGCATATCGATTCGCAGTTTCGCATCGAGGTTGGAGAGTGGTTCGTCGAGAAGTAGGACGCGTGGCTCGAAGACCACCGCC
>SXUJ01000052.1 GCA_005790565.1 Planctomycetia bacterium | reverse complement strand
GTGATCGAGTCGAGCAGGATCACGACATGCTGGCCAAACTCCACCATGCGTCGAGACTTCTCCGCGACCATCTCCGCGACCTGGATGTGTCGACCCGCTTCTTCGTCGAAGGTGCTCGCGACGACTTCGACATGCGGCGGCGTGTTGCGGCGAAAGTCCGTCACTTCTTCCGGACGCTCATCGACAAGCAACACAATCACATGCACATCAGGGTGGTTCACCGCGATCGCGTTGGTGATCTGCTGCAGAATCACCGTCTTACCCGTGCGAGGAGGCGCGACGATAAGCGCGCGCTGCCCGAATCCGAGCGGCGTCACCATGTCAATGATGCGTGTCTCCACGCGACCATTTCCAAGCACCTCAAGATGAATGCGCTTGTTGGGGTGTAATGGCGTGAGACTCTCAAATGGCGGTAAGTCCGCGAGAATCGCAGGATCGCGACCATTCACGCTCTCCACCTTCAGCATCGCGAAGTAAACCTCTTGATCCTTCGGTGGCCGAACGAGCCCGCGCACGACATGCCCCTTGCGGAGTCCAAAGTGGCGAATCTGCGCTGGAGAAACATACACATCGTCGGGCGACGCCATGTAGGAGTAGTCCGCGCTTCGCAAGAAGCCGAATCCTTCAGCGAACACTTCAAGTGTTCCCTCCGCGACCATGAGGCCGAACTTCTCTGCCTCGATGCGCATGATCTCAAAGATCAATTGCTGCTTCGGCTGCGCGAGATCTTCCACGCCAGCCTTCTTCGCTTCTTTCGCTAAGTCGTCGAGCGAAAGGGAGTGCAAGCGCTCGACACCAAGGTCGCTCTTCTTCGCGCCGTTGTACTTCTCCTTCAACTCCAACTCAAGCGCTTCGATCTCCGCGGCGAGTTGCTCGTCGGTGGGCAACATTCCAGGCTGCAAATCGATTGGCGGCGCACTAGTGTTGTGCGATCGGCCGGGACGGCCTTCGTATCCGCCCTCATGTCCACCTTTGCGGCCACGACCACGACGACGCTTTCCATTACTCATCAGAAACTCCGGGGCGCCCGATTCCGGCCCACGCACTCGCGTGAAGCAGGACGATCGAGCAATCAAAATCAAGCAACAACAAAGACGGGCAACAACGCCAAAACCATCAGGGGGATGCCGCGCAGAGAGGCGCGGCAAGGCTCGTCGCAAACAATCTCAACTGCGACAAGCGCATCTTGGCAGGTGAATCGCTCCGCGTCAAGTGCGTTTGGATGCAAACTCTTGGATGGTCTTGGAAAGAAAATTCTGCACCGCGATGCGAAGGACTGCGAGTGCGGGCTCTCCATCTTCATCATTGGCGATAATCGCGGTCGAGCGTGCGCGCTTCTGCGCAAGTGGCAACTGCGCGCCCTCGCGAACCGAGAACCGAGCAGCACTCCAACCGCGATCTCGCCGCACTCGTTCGCGTCGCACCGCCTCGGGCGCATCCACGAAGAGCACGGCATCGCACTCGCGATCGAGTCCAACTTCGAGCAAGAGCGGTGCGTCAATCACCACTGCGCAACAGGTTGGCGGCATGGAAGCGGTGCGTCGTCGCCGCTCAGTCTCAATCCACGGATGCAAGATGCTCTCGAGCGTGGCGCGAAGGGTCGCGTCTGCGAAGATGCGTTCCGCAAGTTTCGACCGATCAAACTCGCCATCCTCGTTGAGCACTTCGTTTCCGAAGTGCGAAAGCACGGCCGCGCGGACGCTGCGGTCTTCGAGTGCTTCATGCGCGATATCGTCGCTGTGCACGACGAAGCAGTTCTCTCCCGCAAGCAGTGTTGCGACGCGCGACTTGCCCGCGCCAATGCCGCCCACGAGACCAATCACTGGTCGCGCGTGTGAGGATGGATCTGTGTGTGTAGCCACCCGATCAAGATAAGACTTCTCGCAACATCGTGCGGAGGTCGCTGGATCGAAACTCCTTGAGCCGTCGTGCGTCCTTTCGAACGCTGCGCCGAATCTCCTTGCGTCGCGCCGCGATCGACGAAAGAATCGACGAAAGCAGCTCCTGCGACACGAAACGATCTCGCTCCAACACGCAACGGTCAGCAAGCATTGCGAAATCCCGATCCTCGCCGATCCTTCGAGTCACTCGTCCAACGAGTTTCGTCAACCGTGCCGCGTCATCCTGCCGTTCCGACCTTCCTCGCCATGCGTCCACGCAGCCGACCACCGCCACCAGTTCCTTCCGCACGGCGTGGAGCGCCGCGATGTCGCGCGCGACGAGCGCTTGTCGGAGAGTTCGCCGAGCCTGCCTCCACTTCGACTCTATCGATGCAGCAATCACTCTTCGCTTGAGTCCCTCGCCGGAAATCGTGGCAACCGCGCTTCGCACTTGGAACGCGGCGTGAAGCACGCGTGCGAGAATCGCGTCCTCGAATCCACGCTCGTCGCCCGCCGCTTCGGTCGACTGCCCATTCACGCGCAACAACACCGCGGCCGAGAGGACCGTCCGAACGGAGCGCTGCTCTTCCTCCGGAAACAACTCGCCCGTCCAACGGATACTGCGCCGAAGCACGGAGTGATCGCGCAGCGGCGAGAGCAATCGATTCGCTTCGCCGAGAATCTTGAGCGTCGCTTCACACAGGGCGCGATCCCCACCCTGCGCGAGCACTGTCAGTAGCGCGCGGAGCACCTTCGCGCGCGTTCGAAACGAGCCGATCGCCTCGCTCATTTCCGATGCGTGCCAGCTTCGCGCGGTTTCCGCCGCAATCACAAGCTCCTCTGCCAACCCATGCGCGGCGCGAACAAACTGCGCAGCCGCCGCGGATGGTTGGCCGGTGCATGGCTCAGGAAGTTTCGCAACAGCGGTCATCCGAACGCAATGTAGGGCGCGCGAGGCGCGGGACCACAGCGTGATTCAAATTCTGCGCGTTCTCGGGCGTCAATTCATTCGTTGCACGCGTCCGAGTGCTACCTTCCCACCCTTCCAAGAGCCCCACCTATGAGCCAGCCACCAAAAGTGCAGACCGCTATCACGCCCACCCGCGCCGAAAACTACGCCGAGTGGTATCAGCAGGTTGTTCGCGCCGCGGAACTCGCGGAAGCGAGCGATGTGCGCGGCTGCATGGTCATCAAGCCTTGGGGGTATGCGCTGTGGGAGAACATGCAGCGGTCGCTCGATCGCATGTTCAAAGACACGGGCCACCGCAACGCCTACTTCCCGCTCTTCATCCCGCTCTCCTATCTCGAGAAGGAAGCGGAGCATGTCGAGGGATTTGCGAAGGAGTGCGCGGTCGTCACCCACCACCGACTTGAACCTGGGAAGAAGGCGGATGGCCGTATGGGTCTCGTCCCCGCAGGCGAGTTGCAGGAACCTCTCATCGTCCGACCAACCTCTGAGACGATCATCGGCGCGAGTTTCGCGAAGTGGGTGCAGAGTTACCGCGATCTTCCGCTACTCATCAATCAGTGGGCGAATGTGGTCCGTTGGGAGATGCGCACTCGGCTCTTTCTGCGTACTGCTGAGTTCTTATGGCAAGAGGGTCACACCGCGCACGCGACGCAAGTCGAAGCGGAAGCAGAGACTGCCAAGATGCTCGCGGTCTACGCGGACTTCGCGGAAAACTGGATGGCGATGCCCGTCGCGTTTGGCTCGAAGACCGCGGCAGAACGGTTTCCGGGCGCGGTCGAGACCTACTGCATCGAAGCATTCATGCAGGATCGCAAGTCGCTGCAAGCGGGAACATCACACTTCCTCGGCCAGAACTTCGCGAAGGCGAGCGACATCAAGTTCCTCGACCAAAATTCTTCGCTGCAACATGCATGGACAACCTCATGGGGTGTTTCGACACGCCTCATCGGTGGCATGATCATGACGCACGCGGATGATGACGGCATGGTGCTGCCTCCACGACTCGCGCCCGCGCACATCGTGATTCTTCCCGTTATGCGAGATCCTGAGAAGGCGCCCATGGTGCTCGCGTGGTGCCGCACGCTGCAGAAAGAACTAGGACAAATCGAATACTACGGTCGCAAGCTCGAAGTCGAACTCGACGCGCGCGACCTTGGCGGTGGCGACAAGGTGTGGCAATGGATCAAGAAAGGGGTGCCGATTCGATTGGAGATCGGCCCACGAGACATCGAGAAGGACTCCGTCTTCATGGCGCGCCGCGACAAGGGGCCAAAGGAGAAACTAGGCGTTGCCCGCAGCGAGTTTCTCGCAACCGTCGGCGGCATTCTGGATGAAATGCAGAAGGCGATGTACGACAAGGCACACGCACACCGCGCGGCCTTCACGAAGTCGTTTACGAATGAAGCAGAGTTCCGCGCATTTTTCACTCCCTCGCAGCCCGTGAAGGAGAACGAGGCCGCAGAGATCCACGGCGGTTTCGCGATCGCCGCCTACAACGGCGACGCTGCTCTCGAAGAGCGCATCAAGAACGAACTCGGCGTCACCGTTCGTTGCATTCCGAGCGAAGGATCATTCGGCTACGACTCGTCGCCCGCAACTTGCATCTTTACCGGTGCACCAAATGCTCGTCGCGTGATCTGGGCGAAGTCGTACTAGTCTTGAGCGCTCGCGACTTGGAATCTGCTCCGAGCAGCAGATTCCCTCGCTCGCTTTCGACTGCGCCGCCGCAAATGAATCGCGATCGGCGCAAATCGGATCGTACTAGTCTTGAGCGCTCGCGACTTGGAATCTGCGCCAAGCCGCAGATTCCCTCGCTCGCTTTCGACTGCGCCGCCGCGAATGAATCGCGATCGGCGCAAATCGGACGCGTTGCATTTGGTGACGCACTCCGACGCACTGTGCGGACTCTGCGCTGGTGGCGATTCACTCGCCCC
>SXUJ01000051.1 GCA_005790565.1 Planctomycetia bacterium | reverse complement strand
GGAGTTGGTTCCGGAGTCGGCTCGGGAGTCGGCTCGGGAGTCGGCTCGGGAGTTGGTTCCGGAGTCGGCTCGGGAGTTGGTTCTGGAGTTGGCTCTGGAGTTGGTTCTGGGGTTGGCTCGGGAGTCGGCTCTGGAGTTGGTTCCGGAGTCGGCTCTGGAGTTGGATTCGGATTTGGATCTGGTGCTGGCTCGACCGGTGGCGGATCCTGGAGAAAGAGTTGCGATGCAACCCCAGCGGAGGTGACGCGCGTGAGGGCGATCGATCCCACGAGTGCGAGAGCCAAGAGGCCGGTGAATCGGCCAGCAAACGAAACTCGTGCGGACGAGCCGCGTGAGCCTGACTCAATGAACTTCGACGGGGACAACTTGAATCGCTGCATGCAGTTCTCCTACTCAGCCTTTCTCTTCGATACGCGCGCTGCAAGCAGTTTGCGTTCGATGACGGGTCGTGGAACTCAATCGATACTTAGGGGACAACTCACAGTTGAGGGGCACCAGACATGGCCCTCCAACACCTTCAGGCTCCTCGGTTGACGCGGCGTTTGGGCGCTGCGCTTCGCAGGGGGTGGCGCAAGGTACATCCGCCCTCCATTAGGCGCAAGGACATGAGGCCGTTGAACTATGGCACGACCGCAATCGGCTTGCGAATCAGGTGAGTACGCCCACAGCCGCGAGCGCCTCTTGCGAGCGCTCCATATCCCCGGAGGAGAGCGGTTTTCGACTCTCCATTATGGCCATGAAACAATCAAAGAGGTAGGTTGAATCATGCGGGCCAGGGCTCGCTTCTGGGTGGTATTGCACGCTGAAAATCGGCCGCGCAGTATGCCGGAAGCCCGCGCAGGTACCGTCATTGAGGTGCCGATGTGTCACCTCGCCGCCGACAGCGGTCAGCGAAGCCTCATCCACGCAAAATCCATGATTCTGACTCGTGATCTCCACTCGTCCGGTGAGGAGGTTTCGAACCGGTTGATTCGCCCCTCGGTGACCGAACTTCAACTTCCAGGTCGTCGCACCAAGCGCAAGGGCCAAGAGTTGATGCCCAAGGCAGATTCCAAAGGTCGGAACCTCGCCCGCAATCTCGCGGAGTGTTGCGATCACTGTTTCGACCACCGCGGGGTCGCCAGGGCCATTGGAGATGAACAGGCCGTCCGGGTTGAGCGCTCGGATCTCCGCCGGAGTCGCGGTGTGGGGAAGGAACTCGACCGCACAGCCCCTCTCTCGCAGATGCCTATAGATGTTGCGCTTTGCACCGCAATCGATTGCAACGACCTTGAATCTCGGCGCACCTACCGCCGATTCAATGCCTCGCGGGCGCCATTCGCCAAGTGGCTCGCTCCAGGTTCCGCCGCGATTGGGGCTCACCGACGCGGCGAGATTCGCGCCAGCCATCGACGGGATCAACTTCGCGCGCGCCACGAGTTCGCGATCGCTCGCCGAAGCATCCGTCGTCAGGATGCCGCGCATCGCGCCCCCAAGGCGCAAGCGGCGAACAAGCGCGCGGGTATCAATGCCAGTGATGGCTGGAATCTGATTGCGCGCAAGCCAACTCGAGACTCCCTCAACCGCTCGATAGTTCGATGGCGTTTCCACCAACTCGCGCACGACGAAACCTGCCACACAAGGTCGCGAACTCTCGAGATCCGTCGCAGAAATGCCGTAATTCCCCACCTGTGGAACGGTCATGGAAAGGATCTGGCCCGTATAGGAAAGATCCGTCAATGCCTCTTGATAGCCCACCATCGAAGTGTTGAACACAACCTCTCCCGCGCCCTCGACTCCGGCGGTCAGCAGTCCGCCAAACGCGAAGCCGTGAAACACCGCCCCATCCTCAAGCGCCAGTCGCGCGGGGATCTTGGGAATCGTGGGAATCGTGCCCGATTCGGACTTCGTTTGCACATTTGGCATTGCGACGATGATAGAGCGTCTTCGCTCCCGCGTTGTCGAACTAGGAGAACTCTCGCACACTCCCCTTTCTCGCGCGAACCTCCCTGCATGCCTCCCCTCACAGACTCACTCTTTCCGATTGAATCTCCACAATCGCCGCCCGCTGCGGGTTTCGCATTGGTCGCTGTGGAGCGTGCGCTCGATCACGCGCCAGAGGGGCTTACCTATCTCGTCGGGCAATCACTCGCGCACCTTCCCGAGGGCGCACGGATTCTCGTGCCGCTCGGTCGTGGCAATCAACCAACCGCCGGTTGGATCGTTCGGAAGGGAACTGATCCGGCAGAGTTCGGCGCAAGCCTAGAAACCGTGCCAAAGCTGAAGTCCATCCTGGCACAGGATGAGTCCGAAGCGGTTCTACCAGGCGAGCTACTCGCGCTCGCGCGATGGGTCAGTGGTTACTACGCATGCCCCATCGGCATGACACTCGCAGGCATTCTGCCGGGGGCAGTACGAAAACAGGTCGGGCGGGTCACGCGCGTCTTCTACGAACTCGCCCAACCTCAAGCGGACGCGGAGTCACCAAAGCTCACGAAACGCCAGCGAGAAGCGCTCGCGGCTATTCGCCTGATGGAACTGCCCGCAGAGCAAGTTGCGGTGCTCGCGGCTACGGGACTATCGAGTGCGCAGACGCTCAAGCGCCTCGTCGAACTTGGATGTTTACGCACAAGCAAACGAACGACCGTGGAAGCGTCGTGGAGTATGGCCGCGGTTGGTTCGACCGCCGCCGTGGAACCGACGGCACTCCAACATGAGGTCATCGAAAACATCGCGAACACCTTCGGCGCATTTGCGCAACACCTGATTTTTGGCGTCACGGGATCGGGGAAGACCGAGGTCTACATCCGATTGATCCGACGCTGTTTGGACCGAGGAAAGAAGGCAGTTCTCCTCGTCCCAGAAATCGCACTCACGCCGCAAACGGCTGGTCGGATCGTCGCGCGTTTCCCGGACTCTCGCGTGGCAATCCTTCACTCCGGTCTCACGGCGGGCCAACGGAATCTCATGTGGTCGCTCGCGAGCGAGGGGAAGGCGGATGTCATCGTCGGCGCACGGAGTGCTGTGTTTGCACCGATTCCCGATGGATCGCTCGGGCTCGTAATCGTCGATGAGGAACACGAAACGGGATACAAACAGGATTCTGCGCCGCGCTATCACGGTCGCGACTGCGCGATTCGCCGAGCACAAGTCGCGAACTGTCCCATCGTGCTCGGCAGCGCGACGCCCTCGCTTGAATCCTGGAGAAACGCGACCAAGCGAAAGACCTCCACGCTGCATCGCCTCCCCGACCGCGCGCCTGGACTGCGCGTGCCAAAGGTGAGCATCGTCGATTTTGCCGAAGAAAGAAGGCAGTTCCGCGATCGTCGGGTGCACCTCATCGGCCCCACGCTCGCTGACGCCATGCGCGAAACGCTCGCCGATCGAGGACAGGTGCTCTTACTCCTCAATCGGCGTGGGTATGCAAACTACATTGCGTGCGCCGATCCACGATGTGGATGGACCGCGCAATGCAGCGAGTGCGATGCTGGAATGATTTGCCACCAAGATCGCATTGCAAGCTTGCAATGGGTGCGATGCCACCACTGCCAAGCGGAACAGCAACTTCCTCGAAGCTGTCCACAATGCGGGAAACCAGTCACCGTTTTCGGACTCGGTACCCAGCGCGTGGAAGAAGAACTGCTCGGGCTCTTCCCGATGCTCGAGGAAGGAAAGAGCCTCGTGCGGGTCGACGGCGACACGATGCAGACCGCCAAGCACTTTCATGACTGCCTCGCGCGCTTCGCATCGCTCGAGATTCGTGTGCTCATGGGAACGCAAATGATCGCGAAAGGCCTTGATTTCCCGAGCGTTCAGCTCGTGGGCGTCGTCAGCGCGGACACGGCGCTCTCCCTTCCTGACTTCCGCGCCGGCGAGCGAACCTTCCAACTCGTGAGCCAAGTCTCTGGTCGATGCGGCCGCGGTGGGAACCCAGGACGCGCGATTGTGCAGACTTTCTTCCCGGAGAATCCGGCCATTCGACTTGCAGCCGCGCACGACTATGAGAGCTTCGCCAACCAAGAGTTGCGTGATCGGGAAGAGTTCGGTCTTCCGCCAGCGCGACGGCTCGCCCGGCTCACGCTCCGTGATACGAGCGAGGCGAAAGCGCTCGAGTCCGCCCAACAACTCGCCGACGAACTCCGTTCGATCGCCGCGCAATCCAAACAGGCTGCGGAGGTGCGGGGTCCGCAGGCTGCGCGCATTGCGCGAGTTTCCGGCGCGTATCGCTTTGAGATCGAACTCCAACACGAGACTGCCGCCGAAATCTCGCGGATTCTCGCGGCCGCGCGTTCGGCAGGGCTGCTTCCCCTCGGCGAGCATCTTGCCGTCGATGTCGACCCCGTTTCGTAGCCCGTCACGGCGGCGTGCCTTGTGAATTGTTGTGCTCGGGCGAATGGTTTTTGACTCAAGGAGCGGCGCGGAGGCTCTACAATCCCCTCCCCCCGCTTGGGAATGTTCGAGCGGTGCATTTCTGCAGGAGATTTCATGGCTACCCCGTCCGATCGATCAAGCCCTGCCGTCAATGGTTGGCACGGTGAATATGTGGAGACCCTCTTCGCGCAATGGAAGGCCGACCCTCTGTCGGTGACGGCGGAGTGGCGTGATTTTTTCCGAGGCTTTGAACTTGGACTGGCCCAGCCCGCTCCCTCGTCGACGCCGACGGATAACGGCTCTGCATCCCCTGTCGTGTTCGTCACGGCCACGACTGCACCAGCGCCTACGCACGCGACCCCACTTGAACGGCGCGTCGATCGATTGATTGAGCAGTACCGAAGTTGGGGGCACCTCGCCGCGAACCTCGATCCGCTCGGCACCACGCGCCCCTTTCCCCCGCAACTCACGCTGCAATCGTTTGGCATTGAGGACGCGGATCTCGCGACGCTCGTCACCGTGGACTCGCTTCCTCTGCCAAGTCCCTCCACCGTCGGCGAAGTCGTCGCCTTCCTTGAAGAGACGTATTGCAGTTCCGTGGGGGTGGAGTTCATGCACATCGAAGATCCCGCCCAACGCGCGTGGCTCGAGCGCCGCATGGAAAGCTGCCGCAACAAGCCCAAGCTTCCTGCGGAACAGCGGACGCGCGTTGCGAAGAAGTTGATCGAAGCGACCTCGTTCGAAGAGTTTCTCGCAACGCGATATGTCGGCAAGAAACGATTTGGCATCGAAGGTGGCGAGAGTTTGCTCCCGATGCTCGACACGATCATCGAAGCAGCTCCCGCGCTTGGCATCACAGAGTTCGCGTTTGGGATGTCGCATCGCGGACGGCTCAATGTGCTCATCAATGTCATGGACAAGGCACCGGAGCGGTTGTTCACCGAGTTTGACGAGAGTTGGGAAGAAGGGTTCATCAATTGCGCAGGCGATGTGAAGTATCACTCGGGATACTCCACCGACCGCGCGACGCAATCGGGACAGCGAGTTCGACTGACGCTTTCGCCCAATCCGTCACATCTCGCGTTTGTGAGTGCCATTGTGCTTGGACGCGCGCGGGGTAAACAACGACTGCACAGTGACGCTGAGCGCAAGAAGGTCGTGCCACTCATCATGCACGGCGACGCGGCGTTCGCCGGACAAGGCGTCATTCCCGAGTGCCTCAACATGATGCGCCTCGATGGATACACCGTCGGTGGCGCCATCCACATCGTGGTGAACAACCAGGTTGGCTTCACGACTCTCCAGCAAGACAGCTTTAGCGGTCGTTACTGCACCGATGTCGCGAAGGGGTACAGCGTCCCAGTGTTCCATGTCAACGGCGACGATCCGGACGCGTGCGCGTGGATCGCGCGACTCGCGATCGAGTGGCGTCAGACTTTCGGCACCGACGCGATCATCGATCTCTGGTGCTACCGAAAGTATGGTCACAACGAAGCGGATGAACCAACCTTCACACAGCCTGTGCTCTATTCGCGAGTGAAAAAGCAGAAGAGCATCTCGACGAAGTTCCGCGAAACGCTCGTCGGACAAGGTATCGCGCCCGCGAAGGAACTCGACGCGTTTCAAGCGGATTACATCCGCCGACTCGATGAAGCGCAGACCCGCGCGAAGCAAGAGACGATCATTCCCATCATTGATCCCTATCAATCGCTGTGGACCGGCCTCACACGCGCGTATTCCCATGATCCGATCGACACGGCGGTGAGCGAGGAGCAACTCGCCCAACTCGCCACCAAACTCGGGGCGTCGCCCGACGGCGCGAAACTCCACAAGGTTGTCTCGCGACTCTTGGAGTCACGCACGCAAGCCGTCGCTAGTGGGAGTATCGATTGGCCAACCGCGGAACTTCTCGCGTATGCCACGCTGCTCACCGAAGGGCATCCCATCCGATTGAGCGGGGAGGATGTGCAGCGCGGAACCTTCAGCCATCGTCACGCCGTCGTCCATTGCCAAGAAACGGGCGAGAGCCATCTCTCTCTGAACGACCTCGCCGACGGGCAAGCGCGATTCTGCGTACACAACTCTCCGCTCATTGAGCAAGCTGTGCTTGGATTCGAGTACGGCTACTCGCTGGGCGATCCAAAGATGCTCGTCATCTGGGAGGCACAGTTCGGCGATTTCGTAAACGGCGCGCAAGTCATCATCGATCAGTTCATCGCCAGCGCCGAGAAGAAGTGGTATCGATCAAGTGGCTTGGTGCTCTTCCTCCCCCACGGCTACGAGGGACTTGGACCAGAGCACAGTTCGTGCCGCGTGGAGCGATTCCTGCAAATGTGCGCCGACGACAACATGATCGTTTGCCAACCGTCGACGGCTGCGCAGATGTTCCATCTGATTCGTCGTCAGGTGAAACAACCATTCCGGAAGCCGCTCATCGTGCTCACGCCCAAGTCCATGCTGCGGGCTAAGAGCGCCGAGAGCCGCGTGGATGCGTTCACGAAGGGCCGCTTCCATACCGTGCTTCATGATCCAACCATCACCGACGCATCGAGTGTGCAGCGCGTCCTGCTTTGCGCTGGCAATATGTGGCATCAACTCGCCGTTCAGCGCGAGAAGAGTGGGCAATCGGGAACCGCACTCGTCCGAATCGAACAGTTCTTCCCATTCCCAGACGCTCTGATTCAGAAAACGCTCGCGTTGTACCCCAACGCGAAGCGGTTCATCTGGGTGCAAGAAGAACCGCGCAACAATGGCGCGTACCGCTTCATCGAGACGATTTTCCGCGAGCACATGTCGCTCAAGCTTGAGTTCATCGGGCGCAGTGACTCCCCAACGCCTTCAGGTGGTTCCCATCGCATGCACATGATCGAACAAGAGAAGATTCTTGTGGAAGCCGTCGGCGCAGCCAAGCAGAACGCATCAACTCCTTCTTCAAGTACGAGTAAGGGCTCCACGCACTGAGCCGTCGCTCCGCATCCATTGAGAGTACACCTATGACAGTTGACATCACCATCCCAAGTCCCGGCGAGTCCATCACGGAGGTCACGCTCGGCGCGTGGAAAAAATCCGATGGCGCGTGGATTGAGAAGGACGATTTGCTCGCGGAGATCGAGAGCGACAAGGCCACACTCGAACTGCGTGCACCTGCCTCGGGGGCCTTGAAAATTCTTCAGCTGGCTGGCGAAGGCGTAAAAGTCGGCGCAGCAGTTGCCGCCGTCGACACCAATGCAGCGAAGCCTGCAGGCAGCGTGTCCACCGCACCCGCCACGACGACCGCCGTCGCGGCGGAGAGCGTCCGTGTGAGCGGAGTCGCAAAGAAAGTCGCGGCCGAGAAGGGCGTCGACCTCGCAAGCGTGCATGGTTCCGGCACTGCGGGTCGCGTGATGAAGCAGGATGTTCTCGCGGCAGCCACCACCACCGAATCGAAGCCCGCAACTCGTCCTGCGCCGGTTCCGACAGGGAGTGCAACGCCTGCGCCCGTCGCCGCGACGCGCGTTTCGGGCGATGCACGGGTTTCGCGCCGCGAGAAAATGCCGAAGATCCGCGTCAAAATCGCAGAACGACTGCTCATGAGCCAGCAGTCAACCGCGACACTCACGACCTTCAACGAAGTCGACATGACGGAAGTGCTCCGACTCCGAACGAACAACAAGGAGGCGTTTGAAAAGCAGCATCAAGTTTCACTCGGCTTCATGAGTTTCTTCGTGAAGGCCGCCGTCAGCGCGCTGTTGAAGTACCCGCGAGTGAACGCCTACATCATCGGCGATGAGTTTGAGTACCACGACTTCTACGATGTCGCCGTTGCGGTCGGGACAGATCGAGGGCTGGTGGTCCCCGTTCTTCGCAACGCCGAGTCGATGACCTTCGCACAGATCGAGCACGCCATCCGAGAATTCGCCGTTCGTGCGCGCGACGGAAAGCTCACCGTCGACGAGATGACCGGCGGCACATTCACCGTCAGCAACGGCGGCGTCTATGGCTCGCTTATGGCAACGCCAATTCTCAACCCTCCTCAATCAGCCATCCTTGGCATGCATGGCATCAAGAAGCGAGCCGTGGAAGATCCCGAGAATCCCGGACAGATCGCGCTGCGCCCCATGATGTACATCGCCCTCAGCTACGACCACCGCATCATTGATGGAGCGGAGAGCGTCGGCTTCCTCAAGCACATCAAAGATTGCATCGAGCATCCGGAGCGCCTGTTGCTCGGGATGTAAGCAACCGACGAGGTTC
>SXUJ01000050.1 GCA_005790565.1 Planctomycetia bacterium | reverse complement strand
TGGCCCGGTTGCCTCTGCGTGCAGCGCGCGAAGCCGATCTTCGAGCGCGGCGGAAACTGCGTGCCCGCGCCGCGCCATCATTGCCTTTGCGGTCTCAAGAAACTTCTCGACTCGGAACACGCGCCCCGCTTCTGCATCATCTGTGGTCCACGCAAATCGTTCGACCAAGGTGGATGGCGGACGGCTTGAAGCAATCATCGCGCCGGTTCCGATCGTCGTGCCAGTCATGATGCGCGTTTGAATCGCGAGCTTCGCGTGATCTCCAATGACCGAGCCCCAGAATTGGCGATTGGTTCGAATGAGCCCTCCGTCGCGTTCGAGTCGCACAATGACTTCCCCATAAGTGTTGAGGAGATTCGAGTTCGTTGTTCCCGCGCCGATGTTCACCCACTCACCAACAAAGCTATCGCCGAGATGTCCATCGTGGGACTTGTTTGAGTGACCTTGAAAAATACATGCACCGACCTCCCCACCCACGCGGCAGTACGGGCCAATGACGGTGTTCGCTTTCAGGTGCGCATGGGCGGAAATCATGCTCCCCTTCAGGATCGCGCAGGGCCCGACGAGCACTGCGAGCGGAGCGATGACAACTTCCTCACCAATGATCACAGCACCATTGCTCGCATCGATGACGCAGGAAGGGCCGATCTTCGCGGTCCGGTCGATGAGGATCGGGTGCGTTCCAAAGCACACGCCTTCGTCGCTCCTGAGGACACGAGGTTCACAGGTAGAGAGTGGCGATGAGGTTTCGAACAAATCGATGTCTTGGGCGAGCGTTGTGGCGAGGCGCGCATGTACATCCCAAGGGAACTGGACGAGCGATGCATCGACCTCCTGCCTTTCATCCGCAAATCCGGACTCGATGAACGCCGTGGCTTCCGCACGATTGCAGCGTCGGACGGCGCAGTCGCCGACCGATCGCCCGTTGACGAATTCGAATCGCTCACCGGTTGGGAGTGCATTGATGAGCGCGGTATGCCGAGAGGCGAGTAGCGCAGCGTTCGCAGGCGCACAGTAGAGGGCGCTCGCGCGCTTGCGCAGTTTGCGCTCGATACGTCGTAGCGCGCTCGTCAGTCCAACGCGAAGTTCAAACGCGGCGCGAAGGTCAGTGAGAGGTCCGAAGGACCCTCGTGAATCATCGAAGACGATGAGCGCGCTCTCGGGCATAGATACTTGCACTTTACGGGTGTTGGGCGTTTGGTGGAAATCGCCGTCGCGAGTCAATCGGAGTCGAGATTCAGACGACCCATCTAGCGAGCGGTTCCGCCCACGAGTCGGGACGAACTCTCAAACGACCAGAGCGCTCGCGTTCGATCAAGGACGGGAAGGAGGATTGCCACGAGGAGTACGGTGACTCCCGCGCAGGCGATGCGTTCAAACAAGTAACCTGTGGCAGTGCCCTCGCCCCACGGCCCCGTGCCAGTCATCGCCGCGCGGAGGATGAAGACCGCTGTCGTGCCAAGCGCGGCGAGGAGCGTAAAGACCGCAGCGCCAAAGGCCAGCGCAAGTCGACTCTCGCGATAGAGCAGATTGCGAAGCGCAAGGAGCGCGACAGCGCCGAGCGCGAAGCCAAGGATGCTCGGCCCGACGACCACGAGCACCTGCGCATTTGCCCCTGTGAAGATGGGACTCAGAAGATCGGCGAACAATCCGGCGATGAGCACGCCGCGAAATGCGGTTTGCTTGGGCGCATTGAGTAGCACATACACATTGACCATCATGAGAAGCGAAGGGCTCGCGTCGCCCACTCGGAGCACCTGCACCAAGGAGCCGTCGAGTGCAACGGCGAGCAGACTGGCGAGAAGAAAGACCGGCCAACTCATGGCTGAGCCTCCGGAATCGCGATGGTGATACTCGCAATCGCCGCCGCCGGGACAATGGGACGCACTTCAATGCGGGATGCGAGCGGAGCCTGCTCGATTGGTTCAATCGCGATCACTTCGCCAATGCGCGCGCCGAGCGCGATGCGAGGCCAGCGTTCGTCGGCAAGTCGCGCCGTCATACCGACAACAAGCGCCGTCCCACTTGCAACCTCCGCACTCCAAGTGCCCCGCCCTGTCGGGCGCAGGACTGCACCCGGGTATGCGCTCAACTCGGCGCTCTTGGGTTGGGGAGGGAAGAGCCGCACTGCGATACCGGAGAGTCGCTCCGCAGGCACGAGGGACGCGTTGAAACTCGACACATCACTGCCAACGACCCCTGCAATGGAGTCGTTGTCAAGAAATGCGGGTGAACCTGGAAGCAGTCCAAGCGCCCCGCCTGCATTCAGTCGGAGAACTTGCGCCTGTGCGCCAGCGCCAGTCGCACTTGATCCGATCACCGAGCATTCGACGAGTCGCACGGGTCCGCCGCCTCGCGCGCTGATCGCGCCCACCGATGCCAACGATCGCTCCAGGAACTCCCGATCGAGGCTCGCTTGGGCGTACAGCGTCTTGTAGAGCTCGAGCTCTCCGCGTAGGGCGATCGCTTCGGGCGAGTCAAACTCCCATGGCCGGTGATAAGGCCGCAGCATGTCGCGCGCGGCTCGACCGAAGTGCGTGACGGGCGCGGTTGGAATCGAAACAACAAGGGCGAGCGGACCAGTCCATGGCGCGAGGACGCGGGCAGGAAGGAGAGCGCTGATTCCGACCACGACAAGCGCGAGGAGTTCAGGCTTCCTTCGAGCGCGTTGCCACGGCCAAAGCCTCAACTTTCGTCGCCATCACTCTCCATCGTCGCCTTCCATTCCTCAAGATTCTCAAGGTAACGGTTGGTGCCTCGCGCGACGCAAGTCAGCGGGTCCGCTGCCACACTCGTCGTGAGACCGGTGGCTTCCGACAGGACGGTGTCGATGCCTCGGAGGAGCGCGCCGCCGCCCGCGAGGGTCATACCGCGTTCGACGAGATCACTTGCAAGTTCCGGGTCTGCGCGTTCGAGGGTTGCGAGGACGGCCTTGATGATCTTCGCAATCGGAACTTGGAGTGCTTCGCGGATTTCATCGCTGGTGACGACGGTGCGGCGCGGAAGCCCGCCGACCATATCGCGTCCTCGCACATCCATTTCGAGCGTTGGAATTGGCGCTGCGGAGCCGATTTGGATCTTGATGCGCTCGGCGGTTTGCTCGCCGATCGTGAGCCCATAAGACTTCTTCATGTGCTCGATGATTGCTTCGTCGAAGTCATCGCCAGCCACACGAAGGGATTCGCATGTCACGATGCCCGCGAGGCTGATGATTGCGACATCGGTGGTGCCGCCGCCAATGTCGACGATCATGCTCGCGACTGGGTCGGCGATCGGGAGTCCCGCGCCCATGGCTGCTGCCATCGCTTCTTCGATCAAGTAGACCTTCCGAGCTCCGGCGCGCGTCGCGCTCTCAAAGACGGCGTTTTTTTCCACGGCAGTAATGCCGGAAGGAACCGCAATGACGACGCGCGGTCCGAAGATGCGTCCATTGCCATTCACCTTGCGGATGAAGTACGCCAGCATCGCGTCGGTGATTTCAAGATCTGAAATCACCCCGTCCTTCATGGGACGAATCGCGCTGATCGTGCCCGGTGTCTTGCCGAGCATCTCTTTCGCGGCAGCGCCGACCGCGTTGCCATTGTTGAGGACCTTGTTCGTGCCTTTGCGAACGGCGACAACCGAGGGCTCGTTTAGCACGATGCCTTCGCCCTTCACGCACACAAGGGTGTTGCAGGTACCCAGATCGATACCCATGTCGACGCTGA
>SXUJ01000049.1 GCA_005790565.1 Planctomycetia bacterium | reverse complement strand
GGGAATGGCTCGCCCCAATACCGTTGGCGAGAGAACAACCAATCGCGCAACCGGTACTGCACACGACCATGCCCAACTCCGGCGGCTTCAAGCGCGACGGTGATTGCTGACTTCGCGGCACTGGTGGAGAGCCCATCGAGTGCGCAGAGCGCGCCGCGGCTCTGCATCGCAACCCCTTCCCCTGTGATCGCGCGCGTGCCATCAAACGAAACGCCGGCGATGTCAACAACCTGCTCGATTGCGAGATGAAACGCCTTCGCGAACTCGAAGTCCCGCTCATCGTGCGCCGGCACCGCCATGATCGCGCCCGTGCCGTAACCCATCAGCACATAGTCCGCAACCCAAACAGGGATCCTCGCACCACTCGCAGGATTGACCGCGTACGCGCCGGTAAACACTCCTGTTTTCTGTCTCGCGGTCGATTGGCGATCGACGTCTGATCGATGCTTCGCCGTTTCCGCGT
Source organism: Planctomycetia bacterium (assembly GCA_005790565.1). Classification (GTDB taxonomy): domain Bacteria; phylum Planctomycetota; class Phycisphaerae; order Phycisphaerales; family SM1A02; genus F1-140-MAGs142. The sequence continues at coordinate 3,878 of SXUJ01000049.1, read as the reverse complement.
AGGCGCGGAGTTCCTCCACGCTCGTCTCTGGGTGCGGACGCTTGAGAATCTCACTCACCAGCGGATGCTCTGGCGCAATGACCATGAAGGTTGCACCGAAGAGCGTGTCCGGCCGAGTCGTGAACACGCTCAGTGCTTCACCCTCAGCGGCATCGCCGCGCAAAACATCGAAGCGAATCTCCGCGCCCTCACTTCGGCCAATCCACTCCGCTTGCATCGCACGGGTTGATTCAGGCCATTGCACCAATGCGAGATCTGCAAGCAGGCGGTCGGCGTAGGAGGTGATGCGGAACATCCATTGCCGCAGCGGCATGCGCATCACGGGGAATCCGCCGCGTTCACTGCGTCCGTTGAGGACTTCTTCGTTCGCGAGCACCGTGCCGAGCTTCGGACACCAATTCACCGTCTGCGTACCCAGATATGCGAGTCGAAATCGATCGAGATGCGCCTGCCGCTGCAATGGCGTCGCGGCACTCCACCGTACTTGCGCCCCGCCACTCGTTGCATCGATGAGCGCGTCTTCCGCCTGCAGTTTGGATTCCAACTCCACAATCGGCCGTGCACGCTGCGTCGACTCGTCGAAGTACGCGTGATAGCACTGCAGCCAGATCCATTGCGTCCAGTGGTAATACTCCGGCTCAATAGTTGCGAACTCGCGATTCCAGTCGTACGAGAATCCGAAGCGCTGCAATTGTCGTTTGAACGTTGCAATCGCGCGACGGGTCGTCTCTCTCGGATGCACGCCTGTCTGAATCGCGTATTGCTCGGCGGGAAGACCAAATGCGTCCCACCCCATCGGGTGCAAGACATTGAAGCCTTGCATGCGCTTGTAGCGACAAAGAATGTCAGTCGCCGTATACCCCTCTGGGTGACCAACATGCAGCCCTGCACCACTCGGATACGGAAACATGTCGAGGCAGTAGTACTTTGGTTTCGTGGTGTCGAACCCCACATCGCCAGGATTGCACGCGCGATACAGATCCTCGCGCTCCCAACGATCTTGCCAAGCGACTTCAAGTGCGCACGCGAACGCAGCCGCGTAGCGATGCGGCGTCTCTGGCGGCGAAGAAGTCGACTGAGGATTCGGAGTCGAGGAGGAATGCTGCGACATCGATCGAAGTCTACTTCACAACCGCAGGAATCTTTCCGCCTACAGCGCGATCAAGTTGCGCGAGATGCTTGAGCGTGTCCCCCACGAGGTAGAACGAGCCAGTCACGCAAATCAGGTCGTCACGACTCACCGCCCGCGTGGCCATTTCCAGTGCCTCTGGGACGGAACCTGCGATCATGCTCATCTTGCCGCTGCGTTCGTTGAAGAGCTTCTGGAGATCCTCGGGGTCAGCCGAACGCGGTGTGGATGGAGACTTCGTGAAGATCACCTTGTCGGCGCCAAGGTTGAGCTTGTCGAGCAAACCCGGAATGTCCTTGTCCGCGCAGCAACCGAAAACGCAGACCATCGAGTCATACGGAACATGCGCGCCGATGCAACGCATGAGTGCACCGACGGCCGCAGGATTGTGGGCGCCATCCGCCACCACGCGCGGACGATCCCACACTAACTGCATCCGGCCAGACACCTTGGTCGCGGCGAGGCCGGTGGTGAGTTTGTCCTCGGGGCAATCGAATCCAACCGTGCGAAGGTGATCCACAACCGCCAGCGCGAGGCCGCAGTTGATCGCCATATGTTCACCGGGCAGCGGAACGGGCAGATGCTCGAGTCGAGAGGTCTTGGAGTAAAGGCAAACGCGCGCGTGGGGACCAAGGTCGTCCGTCACACAAAAGCGACTGGAGAAATCGATGTCCTTGTTCACGATGCGGAGCGGAGCGCCAACGGTCGCGGCGGCCTCCACAAGCGTCTTCTCGACCGCGGCGTCACTCTCAAAGATGAACGCCGGCACGCCACGCTTGAAAATGCCCGCCTTTTCGCGAGCGATCTCAGGAAGCGTTGATCCAAGAAGCTTGACATGATCAAAGTCGATCGAAGTGATCACGCTCGCGTCTGGCGTAATGACATTGGTGGAATCGAGTCGACCGCCAAGCCCGACTTCGATAACGGCGATATCCACAGCCTGATCCACGAAGTGCTTGAACGCAGCCGCCGTGAGCACTTCAAAGAAAGTGGGATCGACGCCAGCCTTCTCTGCCGCGACCGCGACTTGTTTGGTGAGGTCAGCGAAGGTGGTGCGATCAACCAAGTTACCGTTCACCGAGATGCGCTCACGGATATCCATCAGATGCGGACTTGTGTAGACACCAACGGTGTAGCCACACGCCTGCAGCATCGACGCAATCATCGCGACAGTCGAACCCTTGCCGTTGGTTCCTGCCACATGCACGGTGCGAATCTGCTGATGCGGATTTCCCAACTTGCCCAGCATCGCCTGCATTCGCGCGAGCGTGAAGGTTTCTTCGTTGTACTTCACCGTACGCATGCGCTCGAAGTCGGTGCGCTCAAGGAGGTAGCGAACAGCCGCTGAGAAATTCGTGATCGTCGCGTTGCCCGACGCCTTCGCGGCGCTCTTCGTGGTAGGCGCAGCGTTCTCGCTTGCCTTGCCTTTCGACTTGGTTGCGCGTGCAGCGAATGGAACCTTCGAGCCCGCAGTTTGCTTGCCGCTGCCCTTTGGCGAAACGGGTGCGGGCTTCTTGGGTGTGCGAGCGGTCGACGATTTCGAACTAGACGCAGAGGCGCGAGCGCTCGATGCGGAGGTGGCTTTGGACATGGGGCGAGTGTAGCCAAATTGACTCCTTGAACGCAAATCTCTTAGTCTAATTCTTTGCCATACCAAGAGTTACGAGAACGACGCCATGGCGCGCATAAACCCCTACTCTGCACGAATGGATCCGAATGTGCGTCGGCAATCTCTCTCGCTTGAATCATGGCGAGTCTTTCGAATCGTCAGTGAATTCGTGGAAGGCGTGGAAACCCTCTCGCAGATTGGGCCTGGCGTGAGTGTGTTTGGAAGCGCACGACTGAGTGCATCTCATCCGCACTACGCACTTGCTGAGCAATGCGGAAGGCTGCTCGTCCAGAAGGGCTTCGCTGTGATCACGGGTGGCGGCCCGGGAATCATGGAAGCGGCGAACAAAGGCGCGCGCGAAGCAGGCGGCACCAGTGTTGGGCTCAACATTGTGTTGCCCATGGAACAGAACCCCAATCCATGGCAGAACATTGATCTTGAGTTTCGATACTTCTTTGTACGCAAGGTGATGTTCGTGAGGTACGCCAAGGGCTTCATCATCTTTCCTGGCGGCTTCGGAACGATGGACGAGTTGTTCGAAGCACTCACGCTCATGCAAACCATGAAAATCGAGCCATTTCCCGTCGTTCTCGTGGGGCGCGAGTTTTGGGGCGGACTCCTCGATTGGTTTCGCGCGACGCTGCGCGACGAGTACAAGACCGTGTCCCCCGAAGACTTTGATCTCTTCATGGTCACCGACAGCGTCGAAGAAGCCGTGCAGTTCGTGTGGGAGTCATCCGTCGGCGAACGCCTCGTTGCCCCAAAGCTCCCGCGCTTCGACCGCGACCGCGAAGAACGACACACGGGCGACGGCACGCGCGGTGGCGTGAAACACCGACGCACTCTGAGTGACGGCGCGCATGACCCCGCCATTTGATCCTTCGCAGTTACCCATCCATCGTAGTCGCGATGCGATTCTCGACGCCCTCGCAGTTGACAACCGCGTGGTGGTGGTGGCCCCGACGGGCTCAGGAAAATCAACCCAACTCCCTCAGCTGCTGCTCAAAAGTAGCGCCATACAAGGGGATATCGTCGTCCTCGAACCACGGCGAATTGCCGCGCGCATGCTTGCCGCACGCGTGGCCAATGAGCTTGGCGACTCCGTCGGCGGCATCGTTGGATATGAAACTCGGCACGATC
>SXUJ01000048.1 GCA_005790565.1 Planctomycetia bacterium | reverse complement strand
TTTCGCAGTCATTACTCACACAAGTCACTCTGGCTTTCCAGACGAGCTGTCGTAGACCCATCGATCACCCGCGCGGCTGTAGTCGAGCACTTCGCCAGGCCCAAAGAAGATACCACGCTCACGAGTCGCAGCTTCTGGACTATCGGACCCGTGGATGAGGTTGAACGAGTTTGAAACCCCGAAGTCGCCACGGATCGTTCCTGCGGCTGCCTTTGAGCCGAAGGTTGCTCCCATGAGGTTCCGGCAGATCGTAATCGCACCCAACCCGCGAACAGCGAGGATGAGCACCGGCGCGCTTGTCATGAATCCGACAAGTCCAGCATAAAAGCCCTTGCCTTGGTGGTCCTTGTAGTGCGTCGCGGCGGTTTCGGGAGAGATCATCGCGAGTTTGGCTCCGACAATCTGGAGACCCTTCTCTTCGAAGCGAGTGATGATTCGACCCATGAGGCCGCGTTGAACGGCGTCTGGCTTGAGGATGAGGAGTGTTGTTTCCATAGTGAATCTCGTTTGGGAGGGCGGACAGTATAGCCCTCACCGAATCCATTGGTATCTCGTGTGCGCGTTGTTTCCTCGACGCGCCATCTGAGCTATGTTCCCTTCGCAAAACAGCAAAGGCGATGGAGCGCCACACGCGATATGACCAGTGCAGCCAAGGATGTGAAGCGACGAGGTTCGAACGCTGAGGAGATGGGCGCGCGGCAGCGCGACATCTCGGTGAGCGAGTTTTTTGCAAAGAATCGGCACCTCTTGGGATTCGACAACCCGCGAAAGGCGCTCCTAACGACGGTGAAGGAGGCTGTCGACAACTCACTCGACGCGTGCGAGGAGGGCGGCATTCTCCCTGAACTCGCAGTGGTCATTGAGGACCTCCAACCCGATCGCGCCGCGACCGTGAAGAGTTCTCGCTATCGCGTCACCATCGTGGACAACGGTCCTGGGATTGTGCGCAAGCAGGTCGAGAACATTTTCGGACGATTGCTCTACGGATCGAAGTTCCATCGATTGAAAATGTCTCGTGGTCAGCAGGGGATTGGCATCTCTGCGGCTGGTATGTACGGATTGATTACGACCGGCCGTCCGATGACAATCGTGACGCGGCCCAAGCCCAACGCACTCGCGCATCGCATTGAACTTGCGATGAACACGAAAACGAATCGCGCAGAGGTCATCACCGATGTCGAGACGGAGGATTTCCCTCCTGAGCGATTGCGCGGTGTCACGCTCGGAGCTCGCGCTCTCGCGAGTGAAAAGGGGTTTCTCGATGCGATCGAGTTTCCGACGGGGACGAGTGTTTCGATCGAGTTGGAAGGGCGATATCAGCGCGGCCGAGGTTCGGTTGATGAGTTTCTCGAACTTACGGCGATCGCGAACCCGCACGCGAAGTTCGTCTTTGTTCCGCCCTCGCGCGAGAGTGCGACGGAAGAGGATGATGTTCCGCTTGTGACGCAAGGCGCGGCGAGCGCGGCCTCGAGTGCGACGACCACGACTGACACCCATGGGGTGATCATTTTTCCGCGCGGCGTGCAAGAGTTGCCGCGAGAGACGCAGGAGATCCAACCTCACCCCAAGGGCATCGAACTCGGGATTCTGTTGCAGATGTTGAAGGACTACGAGGCGACAGAAAAGGGGTCACTTTTCAGTTTCTTGCAAGAGCGATTTTGCCGAGTTTCGGCGGTCACAGCTGCGGCGATGTGCAAGAAGGTCGGCGTGACCACACGCACGCGGGCGGGCGACATCGATCCGCCGGTTGCAGAGAAGTTGTTCAAAGAGTTTGAAACCACCAAGTTGGCACCGCCACCAACGGATTGCCTCGCCCCCATTGGTGTGCGGCAGATGCTCGCGGGAATGTTGAAGGGTGTGCGCGCGGAGTTTTACGCGGCTTCGAGCCGCGATGCAGCGGTGTATCGCGGACGGCCATTCCAAATCGAAGCGGCGATTGCGTTCGGCGGCGATCTTCCATGCGAAGAGTCCGCTCGAGTGATCCGGTTTGCCAATCGCGTACCGTTGCTCTTCCAACAGTCAGCGTGCAGTTCCTTCAAGGCGATCGCCGAAACGGCATGGAAGAACTACGGCCTCCAGCAGCCGCGAGGCAATGTGCCTACCGGGCCCTTGGTGGTGATGATTCACATGGCGAGCGTGTGGGTTCCATTCACGAGTGAATCGAAGGAAGCAATCGCCGACTACGACGAGATTCGCAAGGAAATGAAGCTCGCGCTCATGGAGTGTGGTCGCAAGCTCGGAACGTATCTTCGCAAGCGCCTGAAGATGAAGCGCGAGAGTGATCGGCGCGATGTCTTCGAGCGATACATCGGGGAAATCGCGAAGGCGCTGCATCAGATCACCGGTCGCAATCCCAAGCCGATCTATGACGCGCTGCTCCTCCAGGCGCGGGCGAAAACGGCGGTTGCGGATGTGGAACTCGATGATGAAGGCCGCGTGCGCAAGCAAGCGCCCGATCCGAGTGAGGAGCAGGATGACGAAGGCGTGATCATTGTCGAGGGAGCGATCCCCAACCTCGGTTCTGGAGCGGTGATTCCAGCGGCGCCCGTGGAGTTCGATGTCCCCGCCAGCGCGCCAAGGCGCGCGCGAGCGCCAAAGGACGCGACTGCTCGCAAAGTTTCCGCGCCCGCCGTTTCATCAGCGCCAAGTGTGAAGAAGCCGAACAAGCGCAGCGTCGCCGATACGCCCAGCCTCTTTTGATGCATGTTTGAGTTCGAAGGAGTTCGATAGCTATGGCCGCCAAGAAAACAACGACATCTGATGCTGCGCAACCCGCCACCGGGAGATTGAAGGAGCGCGACGCCAAGACCACGAAGAAGATCTTGGAGCTTGCGGAGGAAATGGCGCGCCGCGCACTCAGCGGGCAAGACCCAATCATCCAGATTCCCACGCGCGCGAAATCCAACACGATTTGGAACAAGAAGCGGGGGATCCTCGAGATGGGCTCAGCAACAGCTGCTCGCCCGCTCTTCGATCTCAAGACAGCAAAGCAGTTCATGCAGACGATGTTGCATTCCAACACGATCAATGACCTGATCGCGGCAGGCAAGACAAGCAGTCTCCGTGGCGTGTTCTACAAAGCCAAACACACCGTCGCGGGGACTCGCGAGAACACCTTCGATGGGCAGGACGAGTCCGATCCGATCCTGGAGGATCTGGAAGTGGCGCTTGGGGCGCTGCGCGAAGAACTTCATGTCTTCGCAGAGAATCGCGGTTCCATGGTGGGCAACATCACGATTGTTGACCGTGGCGACGAGATCAACTGCCGAAAGATGGGATCCGGCGGCTACGCCCTCCCTTCGATTGTCGAACCAGACATCATTCAGTTCAAAAAGTGTGAAGCGAAGTTCATTCTGCATGTCGAGAAGGGCACGGTTTGGAATCGCTTCAACGAGGATCGCTTCTGGGAAAAGAACAATTGCATTCTCACGCACGGCGCCGGGCAGCCGCCTCGCGGCTGTCGTCGCCTACTGCAACGGATGACGCAGGAACTCAAACTGCCACTCATCTGCGTCCTCGATTGTGATCCGTGGGGACATTACATCTACAGCGTGATCAAACAGGGTTCCATCTCCCTCGCATTCGAGAGTTCGCGACTCGCGATTCCCGAGGCGAAGTTTCTCGGCATTCGCGCGAAGGACTTCCGTGCCTGCGACCTCGACGACGCCGTAAAAATTGACTTGACTGAAAACGACATCAAGCGCGCCGGCGAAATCGCCGCGTACCCATGGTTTGAGCATCACAAGGGTTGGCAGAGGGAGATTGATCAACTCTTGAAGAACGGATTCAAGATGGAGGTCGAGTCGCTCATCACCAAGGACATCTCCTATGTGACGGACACCTATGTCCCGGAGCGGCTCAAAGCGCGTGACTGGATTGATTGACTAGCGTGCAGAAGGAGTGGGTGGTTCCGCGCGGCGAAGCAGTGCGTCGAGAACTCCTCGGCGGGCGTTGTCTTCTAGGCTCAGGCCCTTCGTTGCCGGTGGACCTTCGCGAGGAAGCCGGATGCAGAAGTCGCTGCCCTTTCCAAGCTCACTCGACAATGCAATGTTTCCGCCGTGCTCCTCCACGATCCGGCGCGTGACCGCGAGCCCCAGTCCTGAGCCGCCACCCTTTCGACTCCCGACATAGGGGCGAAAGATCTCTGCGCGGCGTTCGATGGCGATTCCCGGACCAGTGTCGACGACATGAAGCACGGCCGACTGGTTCGCGCTTGTCGCATCAGGGGCCTCAAGTACCAGCAACAACTCGCGGTTGGACTCGGGTGGCATGGTCGACAGTGCGTGCAGCGCATTGATCATGAGATTCAGGAGTGCCTGCTTGAGAAGTTGCTCGTCGACGAGCGCCTCTACAGGCGCACTCGGAACGCTTACTCGAAGCACCACTCCGCTACGTTCTGCTTGCGGACGGAAGAACTCAGCGAGATCTTGGAGGGTTCCCGAGAGATTCGTCGGAAGGGGCGCGAGATGAATGCGACCCGCGAATTTCAGAAAGTCTTCGAGGATGTGCTGTAGACGCGCCGCTTCTCGCCCCACCGTCGCGACCTTACGGGAGAGTTGCTCGCGATCCTCCGCCGGAAGCAGAGCGAAGTCGATCGCCTCCAGTGCGAGTTGCACATTTAGCTGAATTGTCGAGAGCGGATTCTTTATCTCATGGGCAAGTCCACCCGTCATGGAACCCAGTTCCGCGAGCCGTTCTTGCCGCCGCGCACGGTCCTCCGCGTATCGCAAGCGTCGAAGCCGGCGTCGAACGACCATCGCGGTCGCGACCAAAGTGACACTCACTCCGATCGCGAGGCCAAGAAAGAAAGAATCCATTGTGGGTGAGCCTAGGCGCAAGGTGCTCAGGAGCGCGCGGTTTGGCGCGAGAGTAATCGAGCGATCACGCGCTCGGCTCAGGCTTCAGCGATGCCCTTTGCGCCTGATGGGTTCGTGCGCTCTGCGCGTGGCACGCGAGAGCCGAGTGAGCGAACCATCGTTGCCGACCAACCCTTCTCTGATTCATGCGCGGAGTAGACGACGCGCTCTCCGTCACGAACCGTCCTGAAGCCTTCGGACTGTTCGATGACGGTGAAGTGCAGAAAGATGTCTTGGTTCTGTGGACCCGTGATGAATCCAAATCCCTTTCGGGGATCGAACCACTTCACAACGCCTTCCATCTCGACGATTGGATTGGAGGAATCCGAGTTGCTGCCGGTCGGTTGTCCGTCTGCCATCACAACACTCCCAGAAAGTGTTCACGCCACTCGCTCTAGGGGACTCCTCAGTACCCAGTCAGCATGGGTGATTGTGCGGTGAAAAAGTGGCTCGTGCAAGTAAAGCGGGCCGAGGATTTCAACCTCGGCCCGCAAGGGGGGTGCACTTATTGCCGATTCGACGCCATCCCGAGAACCGGAAGAATCGTCGAGAACGGGCTTTAGGTTCCGGCGGGAGCGGTTTCGGCCTTCTGCTCGCGGAGGATCGCCTTGCGAGAAAGTTTGATGCGGCCGTTCTCGTCGACTTGCACGACTTTCACAGTGATGGAGTCGCCGAGCTTCACAACCTCGCCCACATTCTTCACAAAGCCATCGGCAAGTTCAGATACATGGCACATGCCATCGGTTCCCGGCGCGAGTTCGACGAAGCATCCGAACTCCTTGATCGCGACGACTTTCCCAGTGTAGACGGCGCCGACGCGGATTTCCGCGCCGAGAGCTTCGACCGCCGCCTTCGCGCGCAACGCTGACTCGGCGTTCGAGCACGCGATGAAGACGGTTCCGTCTTCTTCGATGTCGATTTGCGCGCCCGTCGACTCCTGAATGCCACGAATCGTCTTGCCGCCAGGCCCAATGAGCTTGCCGATCTTCTCTGGATCGATCTTCACGATGGTGATGCGGGGGGCGAGTGGCGAAATGTCGGCGCGGGGCGCCGCGATGCAGCCTTCCATCAGGGTGATGATGCTCAAACGACCACGGAGCGCTTGCGCGAAGATCGTTTCGATCTCCTTGACCGAAAGCCCGCGAGCCTTGAGGTCAAGCTGAATGCCCGTAATGCCCTCGCGCGTGCCGGAGACCTTGAAGTCCATCTCGCCGAAGAAGTCTTCCTCGCCGATGATGTCCGTGACGTGGGTGACTTTGCCATCGGTGTCGGTGAAACGACCGACGGAGATTCCCGCGCAAGTACCCTTGATGGGGACGCCCGCATCCATGAGTGCGAGGCACCCACCGCAGACGCTGGCCATACTCGAGGATCCATTCGACTCCGTGATGTCGCTGACGACACGAATCGTGTAGGGGAAATCCTCAGGCGAGGGGAGAATTCCCAAGAGCGATCGCTCCGCGAGCGCGCCGTGCCCGACTTCGCGTCGGCCAGGTCCCGCGATGCGGCCTGCTTCGCCCGTGCAGAAGGGGGGGAAGTTGTAGTGCAGGTAAAACTTCTTGGCGTACTCGGCGAGCAGTCCATCGATGATCTGCTCATCCTTCTTCGTCCCGAGGGTGCAGGTCACGAGGCTCTGCGTTTCGCCTCGTTGGAAAAACGCCGATCCGTGCGCGCGGGGGAAGAGCGCTGTCGACATGTCGAGCGGTCGAATCTCATCGAGCCCACGACCATCCGCGCGGATGCCGTACTGCGAGACGAGTTTGTGCGTCACCTTTTTCTCGAGCTTCTGGAAGGCTTCCTTTGCCTGTCGCTGTCGCTTCTCCGCCTTCACATGCTCGCTGTAGGTCAATCCTTCCGCGATCGAGAAGTGCGTCTTAAGCAACTCGTCGCGCAGGGCCGCAACCGCAGCGTTGCGCTCGGCCTTGCCGTGAATCTTGCGCGCTTCGATCATTCGGTCGTAGGCCTTGGCAGTGACGAGTGCCGTAACCTCTTCCGCGGGGAGTTGCAATTCGCCCATCCGCTTGGCGGGCGCGCCCGACTTCGTGCGCAGTTCTTCCATGAGTTCTAGAATTGGCTTGATGCCTTCCTCGTATCCGAAGTTGATGGCGCGAAGCATGGTCGCTTCCTGCACTTCGGCCGCGCCGACTTCGATCATGTTGATGCCGTCCTTGTGCCCAGAGAGCACAAGGTCGAGATCCGAGTAGTCCATCTGCGCTTGGGTTGGATTCAGGACGAAGGCTTCGCCGGTCTCTGTGATGATGCGGCCGACGCGAACAGTCGCGACCGGGCCCAAGAATGGCGCGTCGGTGAGGTGGAGTGCGGCAGCGGCAGCGGTGCACGCAATCACATCGGCGTCGTTTTGCCCGTCGTGGCTGAAGACCATCGACTGCAGTTGGATCTCGTCGAGGAACCCCTCTGGGAAGAGCGGGCGAATCGGACGATCCATCATTCTCATCGTGAGGACTTCCTTCTCTGAAGGCTGTCCCTCTCGCTTCCGGAATCCGCCGGGGTACTTGCCGGCTGCGGGAGTCTTCTCGCGATAGTCGCAGGTGAGCGGAAAGAAGTCGATACCCAAGCGCGGGTTCGCGCGCACGGCGGTGGCGAGGACGACGGTGTCGGCGTAGGTGGCGAGCACGGATCCGTGCGCGAGTTTCGCGACGCGGCCGGTTTCAAGGCGGAGCGTGCGCCCGCCGATGAGCTTTTCAACGATTGTGACTGGCATAAATGAACTGAGCTTCCTGCTTCCCATTCCGGGGAGCAATGGAGTGAAGTGGCTCGGGCGCGATTCACATGAAGTTGATCAGACGGATCAATTCACTCACGCACGATGCGCCGCGTCGGGACGGAAGCAGGCACAGAACAGGTGGGAAACAAGTGATTGCGGAAGGGCGCGAGTTCGCGGCTCCCTACCAAGCACCCGTAATCTGTTCGATGCCTACTGCCGCCCGTACATCAATCTGCGGCGCGTGACGAAGAACGCGATTACTTGCGCAGACCGAGTCGCTTGATAAGGTCTTGGTAGACCGTGCGATCAGTGCGCGCGAGATACTTGAGAAGGCGATTGCGCTGGCCCACCATCAGGAGCAATCCACGACGCGAGGCATGATCCTTCGCGTTGGTGCGGAAGTGGTCTTGAAGGGCGGTGATCCGTTCGGTCAGAATCGACACTTGGACTTCCGGTGAACCGGTGTCCTTGCCGTGTCGTGCGCTCGTCTTGATGGTGTCGGACTTTTTTGCTGCTGAGATGGTCATGGACTGGTATGGACGGCAATCCCGCCGTCGGCTCCTGTGCTCGTGGTTGCGAATCGAGGAGGATAGTGATTCCGCCGCCTGCTTGCAAGCACTTCCGCGGTTTCTCGCGTTCGGCGCAAGTTTCCGGATTGAGATACCCCCTGCAGTTATTCTGCCAACGCGTTTTCTTGCCCCACACCGCGTGGCGCACCCAACCGAAGGCTCGCACTCCCCATGTCGTTGTCCCGCAATCCGCCTCCCTCCTTCACCCCGCCTTCCACGCCTCTTGGGGCTGCAACGGTGGAGTACCTAGCGGAAGCGGCCACCCTCGTGCAGGGTGGAGGGGCGAGTGGCATTCAGCGGCAACATGCGAATGGTCGCCTCACGGCACGCGAACGCATTGCACAACTCGTGGATGCGGACTCGGAACTCTTCGAGTGCGGACTGTTTGTCGCGCGAAAAATGTATGCGGAGTATGGAGGCGCGCCTGCGGCTGGAGTCTTGACGGTGATCGCGAAGGTGGACGGGCGATTGTCGATGATTGTCGCAAACGACGCGACCGTGAAAGCTGGCGCGTTCTTTCCAATGACTTGTAAGAAAGTTATTCGCGCACAGACCATTGCCGAACGCGCGCGACTTCCGCTGCTCTACTTAGTGGACAGCGCTGGAGTTTTTCTGCCTTTGCAGGAAGACATCTTTCCTGACACGGACGACTTCGGTCGCATCTTCCGCAACAACGCGGTCATCAGTGCCAAGGGCATTCCCCAACTCGCGGCGATCATGGGTAACTGCGTGGCGGGCGGCGGATACCTGCCGGTGATGTGTGACACCTTGCTCATGACGGAGGGGAGCGGGCTTTACCTCGCGGGTCCCGCCCTCGTGAAGGCCGCAATCGGACAAGAGGTGACGAGCGAAGACCTTGGTGGCGCGCAGATGCACGCGCAAATCGCTGGAACGATTGACTTCCGCGAGAAGGACGACGCAGCCTGCATCGCCCGTCTCCGTAAAGTCATCGCGGCGAATCGCAGTTCTCCCGCCGCTGCTGCTCCGCCGATTGCCATGCGCAATTCGCGATTGCCCGCGCATCAGGTGTACGACATTTTCAAGAGTGAGCCTGGGCAGCAGTACGACATGGTTGCGCTGCTCGCGTGTATTGTCGACGAAGGGGCATTTGACGAGTACCGCGCGGAATATGGGATGAGTATGGTCTGCGCGTATGCGCGCATTGGCGGGTTTCCCTGTGGCATTGTCGCGAATCAGAAGCAACTCACGCAGCGGAAAATGCCAGGCGGAAAGGCGGGGCCATCGATGGCGGCGTCCATGCCAGGCGTCATCTACGACGACAGTGCCGACAAGGCCGCGCGCTTCATCATGGATTGCAATCAGAAGCGACTCCCGATCCTGTTCGTGTCCGATACCACCGGATTTATGGTTGGACGAGACAGTGAACAGGGCGGCATCATTCGCGCCGGAGCGAAGATGGTGAACGCCATGGCGAATTGCGCGGTTCCCAAGATCACGCTTGTCGTGGGAGGTTCCTATGGCGCGGGGAACTACGCGATGTGCGGTCGCGCGTTTGATCCACTCTTCACGCTCGCGTGGCCGGGGGCGAAGTTCGCGGTGATGGGTGCGGCGCAAGCGGCGGGCACGCTCTTGCAGATTGATCTGTCGGCGCGAGAGAAGCGCGGCGAGAAGATCGATGACGCGACGCGGAAGGCATTACACACCGCCGTCAGCGCGAGTTACAACGAGCAACAAGATATTCGATACGCCGCGAGCCGAGGATGGGTGGATCGGATCATCGAGCCGCATCAAACGCGAGACGAGCTGATCACCGCACTGCGCGTTGCCGCGCAGGCGCCGGTGGAGTCCCCCGCAGGTCCGGTTGTGGGCGAAGCTCCCTTTCGCACCGGCGTCATTCAAACCTGAGTGCGCGCTTGCCCTGATGTTCGCTTTCGAGTCCTGATCAGAAGTCGCGAGATGCCGAGCATCGCAATCGCGCTTGGAGCAGGAGCGAGCGTGTACTCCAGTTGAAGGCTTGGCAGGAAGCCGCCAGCGACCGCATGCGCGCTGTCCAGTCGTCGTGATGTCCCAGCGACGGTCTCATCTCCGAGGAGGAACCATCCAAAGTTTTCGTTCGGGTTTGCGAGCCAGGATTCGACATCTGCTCGGAGCGTCTCGCTCGTCCATGACTGCATGCCCATGACGGTCGTGCTGCTCGTCGCGCTGGCAACCGATTGGAAACTCCCCCCCTCGTCGTTCCAAGGGGTTCCGCCGAGTGCGCCATTCGACGAAGCCCATGCCCATGAGCAGTCTCCAATCATCGCCGCAACACCCACCGACTCTGTGCCCGCAGGATCGCTCGCGCCGGTTGTCCATTGCTGCGTCGCGCGATGCAAAGACATCGGGCGAATGCCGCCATTGCCTTGCGCCACATTCATCCCCACGCTGACCGACTGCAGCAGCGCGTCAATTGGAAGCGCGCTTAGATCGAAGCGCAGGAGGGATCGACGGGCAAAGCCTTGGTTGGTCCTTCCGGCGAAGAGATACTGCCCACTCCCATTCGCGGCGTTCGTATCTTCCTGATAAATCGTCGCGCTCTGCACTGCATAGACGGTGACAAACTCGCCCCACGCATTCGAGGCGCTGAGGCCGAGCAGTGCGAACATGGCGATGGAGTGCGTGTATTGCATAGGCAGGCGTGGTCGTGCCCAACGGGCGCGTGCTACTCTGACATGAACTTCTCGCTATGCCAACCGCACTGCTCATTGCAACTTCAAATCCTCATAAGGTTGAGGAGATTCGCGCAGTTCTTGGTCCGCTCGGGATAACCTGCGAATCCTTGCACGCGCTTGCGACCGCGATTTCTGAGCCGGAGGAGACGGGCGCGTCGTTCGAGGCAAACGCGCTCCTCAAAGCGCGCTGGTATGCGCAACAGAGCGGCCGCGTCGCGCTCGCGGATGATTCGGGACTGGAAGTTGACGCGCTCGGTGGCGCGCCGGGGATTCACAGTGCGCGCTAGGCGGGGATTGGGGCGAGTCGAGCGGAACGCGATGCGGCGAACAACGAGAAGCTGTTGAGGGCACTCGCGGGGATTGACGACTCCAAGCGAAGTGCGCGGTTCGTGTGCGCGTTGAGCATCGCATCTCCAGAGGGCGTCGAGCTTGCCGCTGCGCGCGGAACTTTCGAGGGCGCGGTCGGTCACGCGCCCCGAGGGGGCAACGGTTTTGGCTACGACCCGCTGCTTGTGTTGCATGATGGTCGCACCAGTGCCGAACTCTCCGCGGCGGAGAAAAACGCGCGGAGCCATCGCGGCGTCGCACTGCTGGCCCTCGCGAAGTCCCTTCGCGAGGGGCTCCTCCTTCGCGCATAACGCAGTCATGGATCGACCACTTCCCATTCTCACGCTCGGGGTGCGCGAACAGCGCTACAGCTGTCACGGGTGCGGGAATTGTTGCAAGGACTTTACGGTGCAGTTGCGAGCGCGAGACCTTGAGAAGTTGCGCGTTCAGCAATGGGAGGAGCGGCTAGGCGAGCCTGTCACAGTCGAGTTCCGGGGCCGCACTTGGCTTCGACAGCGCGCCGATGGGGCGTGCGTGTTCTTGCAGGAGGACGGGAAGTGTCGCATTCATGCAGAGTTTGGTTTCGCGGAGAAACCGACGGCCTGTCAACTCTTTCCCTTTGTCCTCGTTCCGGATCCCACGCGATCGCGCGCGGGCCTGAGCTTTGCGTGTCAGAGTGTTCGTGAGAACAAGGGCGCAGCGCTGTCGACGCATCTGGCGGAACTCGAACGAATGAGCGCAGACATTCCCGAGACTCGTCGCGCGACAGACACGATCCTGCTCGCGGATGGATTGCACGCGAAGTCGGGTGAACTCGCGTGCATTGAGTCGGTGGTGGACATGTGGTTCTCGCGGACGGACATTACGCTTCGAGATCGCTGGGACGGATTTGCTTGGCTCTGTACTTCGCTTGCTCGCGCACAACTGAAGAGTGTGCGCGAGACACGGTTCAAAGATCTCCTGCAACTCCTCGCATCCGCGCTGCCGGAGGAGTTGCATCAACTTCGCGTCGAGCCTGCGTCGAAACGCCAGCTGCGATTGCTCAGGCAGGGCGTGTTCGCGCGCCTTGAAGACATCAAGATCAGCGACGCCATATCGCGAGGGCGCATTCGTACTGTCCTTGCGCAACTCTGGCGATCCTCGAAGTTCTCGCGAGGCAAGGGCGAGATTCCGCGAGTCGCGCAGGGATTCCTTCACGGAGTTCGGTTTGAAGTCATTGCCGCGAGCGCGCCGCTTTCTGACTCGCCTGACGCAAATGAGATTGACCTGCTGCTCGCGCGTTACGCGAGGGCGATGGTGCTCGGGGGACGATCGTGGGGCGCGGGCTACTACGGTTGGCCCGCGGTCCGCGGGCTGCAAGCGCTCGCGCTGAATGTCGCGTGTACGGCGTGGGTCGCGCGCGCGCGCGCGGCGAGTCAAGGTCGAAGCATTGCGCTTCTGTGCGATGTGGAGGATGCGCTTGGACGGGTGGATCGAGCGGCGGGTCGAGCTCCGTGGCTCGGAGCGGTCGGTGAACGAGTGCGACTCGAGTACTTACGCCTCGACGACGGTTTGCGCAGAATTCTCGGCGCGTCACTTTGAGTCGCGAGCACGGCGCCACGGGGCGGCGCACCAAATCGTGCCGAGCACGCCGAGTGGAATCGTGAGGATGGCTTCCCCCGCGCTCTCAAGCAGCGCAAGCTGACTTGTGAGAATCTCAAGGCTCTCGCCCGTGTTCCCGCCCGGACTCGCGGTGTTCTGCAGAATGTACGGCGCAGCAAGGGCGACGAGTCCTTCTCTCCAACCGATGCGGCCGAGTGGATTTCCTGCCGCGAGAATCGCGACCGCCGCGAGTAAGGCGGCCTGTGCGGGATGTAACTCGATGCCCACGATCTTGGCCGCTGCCCACATACGCAACGCCCACATGGATAGGTCAATGGTGCGGAAGGCAAGGCTCTCACCGAGTGCTCGCGGATTCGTGAGGACGCGCTCGCCTCCTCTGAGGAATCGCGCGAGCAGGGGAGTGCGGCCGATCAGCATCGTCAGCGCAGATCCGACGACGAGGCACGCAAAGTAGGTCGCGAACCAAAGCCAGTCGAGCGAGAGTTCGGCGCGACCACACGGGATTTGGATGAGCCCTGCCGCGAGTGCCGCCCCGAGCGCGCCGAGTGTGACGATCGCGACTCCTGCAATCCACGAGCCGATGTCGAGCAGTGGCATGCGATCGACACGCCAGTGAAACACGCATCGAAGCAGCAATCCAAGCCGTACCGGCGCGTAATTGAACAACGAGGCCATCAGGTTGACGGCCTGCATTTGAACGATGCTGAATCGGCGCAGCGGCCGAGCGACCGACCAGAAGGTCATTCCAGAGACGAGGATCGAACCGAGCGTGCTGCCAAGAAGCGCGCCAACCAGGATTGGATCTGCATCTCGCAACTTCGCGAATCCATCATTTCCACCTTCGAACGCTGTCCTCGCGCACCACGCGATGAGTGCGCAGCCAAGGAGAAAACCGACGAGTTGGAGCGCCATCCGCGTGGGTGTCATGCTCGGAACAACTCGCTGCCAACTGCGGACTCGCTCTCTTGCAAGCACGATAAAGACGCGCACGCCATCCTTCGCCCGGATCTTCTTCCCTTCTCGAAATCCGCGCGGGGTATAGGACACCGGTGCTTGCGCGATCGCGACACCGTGGCGGGCAGCGGCACTGACGATTTGTGGCTCGATGCCGAATCGCTCCTCGTCGAGATCCGGATAGATCGTTTGCAGCGCCGTTCGAGTGAACAACTTGGTGCAGCATTCCATGTCGCTGACGCGTACACCGGTCGTGAGATTGCTCGCGAGCGTGAGGAGACCATTCGCGATTCGATGGATGCGGCGATGCGCGGACGCGGGAACGCCGTTGGCCCAGCGATTTCCGAGGGTGAGGCCAGCTTTGGTTTCTCGCTGCCGGAGGAGCACACCAGCCCAGTCCGCGGGGTCGTACTCCGCATCGGCATCATGAATGATGACAAGGTCGTCTTCATGCAGATGGGGAAGTACCGCGGCAAATCCGGTGCGAATCGCGGCTCCTTTGCCGCGATTCTTGGGGTGCACAATCAGCGTCACGCGAGCGGCGGAGTTCGCGATGCGCTCGGTCTCGTCTCGCGTGGGCTCGTCCGAACCGTCGTCGACAAGGACGACCTCTACCTCGTAGCCGCATGGCTGCTGCGCGAGGACGCGCTGCATGCATGTGTCGAGAGTGTCAGGCTCGTTGTAGACAGGAACAATCGCATAGAGCTTGGGCATGCGTCGAGCTTTCGCGCGAGACTCTACGCGAGATCGTTCCTGAGGACGGTCGCGAGGATCGCGTTAGGACTGCTTGTCCGCCGGATGCCCACCGATCGCGCTTCGCATACCCGTATCCGCCTGCAAGTTCTGCATGCGGTAGTAGTCCATTAGTCCAAGCTTGCCTGTACGGAGCGACTCCGCGACGGCCTTGGGTACTTCGCTGTCTGCGAGTACAACCAGCGCACGATTCTTTGCAGCGTCGGCGTCGTGTTCGGCAGCCAGCGCGATGGCGAGGGCGCGTCGTTGTTCCGCCTGCGCCTGGAAACGCTTGGTGTCTGCCTCGGCCTGCGCGGTTTGCAGGTTCGCGCCGATGTTTTCGCCCACATCAATGTCGGCGATGTCGATCGAAAGGATCTCGAAGGCGGTTCCGCTGTCGAGACCTTTCGCGAGCACAGTTTTCGAAATCCGATCTGGATTCTCAAGCACACTCTTGTGATCGTCGGCGGCACCAATCGTGGAAATGATGCCTTCGCCCACGCGTGCGATGATCGTCTCCTCGGTCGCGCCACCAACCAGTCTCGCGATATTCGTGCGCACGGTGACTCGCGCGCGCGCCTTGAGTTGGATGCCATCCTTCGCAACGGCATCGATCGTCATCCGGCCTGATTGCACGCTTGGGCAATCGATCACCTTGGGATCAACGCTCGTCTTGACGGCTTCTTGAATGTCGCGCCCCGCGAGATCAATGGCGGTGGCGCGATCCCAGGTGAGATCAATCTGTGCTTTGTCGGCCGCAATCATCGAACGCACGACGCGTGTGACATTGCCGCCCGCGAGGAAGTGGGCTTCGAGCATGTTGGTCGCGATGTCGCGACCGGCCTTCTTCGCGCTGATGCGATTGATAACGATGAGTTCCGGTGGCACCTTTCGGAAGCGCATCATCACGAGGTCTAGGAGGGAAACGCGAGCGTCGCTCAACAGTGCCTGCACAAAGAGCTTCAGCACTTGCAGCACCATGAAAAGCAGAATCAGGCCGAAGATCGCGAGGATGACGAGTACGGCCCAAAGCACAATGTCGCCAGGCGTGGGGGCTGCACCGCCAGTCGCTTGCGCGAGGGTCGAAGAAAATTCCGTGGTGGTGGATGGCATGGTGAGCATGAGTGTGTTCCGCCGTCGCGGGCGCGAATCGTATCCGAAGGACTCTTCGGAGGAATCTGAAAGGTCAGTCAGACCCTTGCACGGCGGACGCGGAGCGCTCCTTCGCGAACCGAAGTGACTTCCACCCATTCTCCGGCCTCCACAAAGTCGGTTTCGGTGGTGGCGTCGATGCGCAAGCCTTCAAACTCGACGAATCCGATGGGGCGAAGCGCCGTGATTGCCTGGCATCGCTCCCCGACTCGCGGAAGCAACATGGGGGCGGTTGATGCTCTCGTTTCATCGTGCGAGGTGAGGATCATCCGTTTTCCGAGGGGTGATCTCGCCCAGAACTTGAGACCGACCATGATCAGCACCGGTGCGGCGATGGAGTAGGTCGCAAGCAGAATCATCCCGAAGGTTGGAGAATAGATGAATCCGACAATGATCGAGGCAAGGCCGAGTGAACCGCACAGCAGCGCGAGCAGACCCCCAGTTGGAATGAAGATTTCGATGACGAAAATCGCGAGGGCTGCTCCTCCGAGAATGAGCGCGAGCGCGGGGAGCATGGAATCATCAGGAGTCATGGATTCTCACTCGCATTCGTCTGCGCGCTGCGCACGATGAGGGTGCCGGTGCTCATGCCGAGCACCTCGATCGGCGCACCGCGATCGATGTACCCGCCCGTCGATTGCACATCAAAGGGGTTTCCATGAAACTCCGCCCGCCCCGCCGGCCGGAGGTCGGTGAGCGCAATGCCCGTCGCGCCAATTCGTGGGACACTCGGCGCCGCGCTCGGTGGCCCGTCGTTGGGTCCGCCAAGTGTGGTGGCGAGCATCGCTCGCCGGAAAAGCGGAGATTCGCGGAAGGTTCGCGACAGGAACCAGAACATCAGGACCCCGACAACGCCGCCGGCGGCGAGGATGGCGAGTGAATTCGTCAGTGCAGTGCGAGACGGCGCGGTTTCTGGGTCCGTGGAAGCAAAGGTCAGCACGAGCCCAACGATGAGCATCGCACTTCCCGCGATCGCCGCAACGCCGATCCCTGGGGCGATGAAAATCTCCGCGAGCAGCAGCAGGACACCTGCTCCGACGAGCAGTACATGCCACCACGCGGCGATACCAATGAGTGCGGGCGCTCCGACAAGCAGCACCAAGCAACATGCGCTGAGCACCCCAAACACGCCAAAGCCCGGGTGAAGAAACTCAATTGCCACGAACACCAGAAACGCAGCAACGAGCAGAATCCGAATCGGCCAACTCATCAGGAAGCGCACGACGGGTTCCATCCAACTCTCGGAGAACCGCGCGCTCTCTTGCGCGCCGAAGTACGCCCGCAGTTGCGCGTCATCGTCAACGATTGCGGTCGCGAGTCCATAGCGAAGTGCCTCCGCATCGCGAATGACCAGCAAGGCGTCGCTCGCGACGATGGGTTCGACGACGCGCCAAGAGTCGCCATCGGAGAAGTCGGTTTCGCTCGCGCGAGCGGGCTTGCGGGAGGGAGACGCGCTCGCCGCGAGGTTCATCGGCGTCGATGTGGATGACAATCCCCAGCGGGCGAGGTCGTCCGAGTCTGCGATGCGAAGGCTTCCATCGCGTTCGCGTGCCACGAGCCAGAGAGGCTTGCCGGTTCGGACAAACGCGTCAAGCAAGCGGGAGTCGTCGCCACGGCGTTGCGCAGCCTCCGAAAGCACTTCAAGCAGTGGCGACTCCAACTTCGCGCGTTCGGTTTCTGAGAGTGATTCGATCCCCGTGAACTCGGAGATGGCGATCGGCGCCGCATCACCAAAGACGCCGCCCTTGGAAACCACCACCTCGCGGCAACTCAGCGCGATGAGCGTTCCTGCGGAGTACGCCTTCGGATGGACCCACGCGATGGTGTTGGCAGGCGCATCACTCTTGATGCGCTGAATGATGTCGAGCATCGAGTTGATTTCGCCACCAGGCGTGTTCAGTTCGATCACGACAGCATCGAAGCCTTGTGCGCGGACTGCTTGGAGTCGGCGCTCGACGGATTGGACGGTGAGATCATCGATTACGCCGCTAATCGGCACGATCGCAACGCGCGTGGCTTGTCGGTCAGCTGGCACTCCAATGCTCACCTGTGGCGCGGCACTCACCCCTAGGGTCGCGAGACAGATGCACCATGTCTTCAGGTGCATTCGACCAATCCAAGAGTCACGACGAGTCTGATCCATGCAGGGTGGAAGGATACGCGCTTCGCGTCGTGCCCTACTGGACGACAAAAAGAACCAAGGCGGCGCAGGCGCCGCCTTGGTTCATGTTTGCGTCGGCCGGTTTCCACGCACGACAGCCTGGAAACGGCACCGAGGGAAAATCAATCCCAGGTGATGTTGTAGGTGTAGCTGGTTCCGCCGCCGGTCACCGTCTTGCAGACGGTGAGGAATGCGTCGGCACCAGTGTCGCCTTCGTCGGCCTTGAAGATGTTGTCATCGACATTGACATTGTTGACACGAGCCTTCTGATGATCGATGGGGGTGAATCCTTCTTCGTACATCACGTGGTTGTCGTTGTAGACGATGCCGCCTTCCCATGACTTGTCATTGCCGTGGATGCCGAGGGTGCGCGAAGCGTTGTAGATGGCGTCGGTGAGATCGCCGTTCTGCACACCGCGATTGCCGAGCACCGCATAACGCGAGTTCTTGGTGTCGCGCCACTCCTTGGTCTTGCGGCTACCACCGAGGAGGTGGGTTCCGTAGGACACATTGGAGAGTGCGGTGAGGTCCGCTCGGAGGTTGGGATCCCACCAGATGTCTTGCGCGACATTCTTCGATTGAAAGTTGTAGTTCGCCATCGCGAGGACATTGGTGCTGACCTCGGAAGGGGAGACGAGCACTTGCGCGTCGAACGCGTTATCCATAATGCAAGCGGAGTAGAGCGCGCCGTGATCATTCTTGGTTTGATCTTCAGCGCCACGGCCTGGCACCGTGCCGAAACGATTCACGAGGCCTGGTGTGAGAAACAGGCCGTTTCGATCAATCGCGAGGGTGAGGAATCCCTTGTGGATCTGTTGGATTTGCGTTTGATCCTTCACACGACGAGTGGTCGCGCGAGCCTTGTTGAGGGCAGGAAGGAGAATTGCGAGGAGAAGGGCGATGATGCCCATCACGACGAGGAGTTCGATGAGCGTGAAGCCCTTCGAAGCGCGGGGTGTCTTGTTCTGATTCATCTGAGTAAGTACTCCTGAACGGAAGAAGTTGTACGTGAAAATCATGAAATCACTGGCAGGTTGGGGTCGTGCCATCGGTGAGGCGCTCAGGCGCTTCGGTGGCGGAAGCCGCAGAAGGATTGCCGATCACGATGCACATCCAAGTGTCGTTCTCAGCCATTCCCTTGCAAAGGTTTCCAACGAAGTCCCACTTGTAGCAGTTGTCCTTGCGGAGGTTCACGCTGCCGCATTCATACTGCACCGTGTCAGGAATCATGGACTTTTCAATCTGCGTGTGATTGTCGCCGTAGCACATGTTGCCTTCCCATGTGTCATCAGGAGAGATCGCTTGGTTCCAGTATGCCTTCTGGTAGTTGGGGCCCGAAAGCGCGCCGCAGTAAGTGCCGCGGTTACCCATGATTGGGCGAGTGCCATCGGTCTTGTTCGACCAAGTGAACTTCTTGCGATCGCCAACCAACGCGAGCGTCGCGTAGGAAGTGTTGCACGCACCAGGCGTGTTCTGATGGATGTTGGCCTTGAAGCCCGCGGTCGCCGAGGTGTCCCAGTAGGTTGGGGTCGTCGCGCCTGGCTGCGCAGCGTTGAAGTTGTAGTCGGACTTTTCAGCGACGACTGAGTTTGGATCAATCGGGCTCACGACGAGCTTCGGGTTGATGAAGTCCTTCTGGATCATGCAGGCGTAGAGATTCGCAGTGTTGTTCAATGAGATGTTCTCTTCGCCCTGTCCAGAGACGAAGCCGATGCCTGGAACCGCGAGGCGCGCGATGCGTCCCGGCAGCGGCAAGCGACCCTTGTCGTCCTGGTTCGACCAGGTGAGGAACGCCTTGTGGATCTGCGAGATGTTCGAGGTGTCCTGCAGCGCCTTCGCGTTGCGCTGAGCCTTGCTCAGAGCGGGAAGGAGCAGACTGATGAGAAGGGCGATGATCGCCACAACGACGAGGAGTTCAACGAGGGTGAACCCGTTCTTCTGACGGTTGGTTCGCATATGCGGACTCTCCTGACTTCCTAAGGCTATGTTCGAAACACGGAAACGAAATGCGTGTTGCGAACCGGTGCGAGATAGTTGGCCACACGATAAGAGTGACCCATGAGTGGATGATGGGGAGCGAGTGCCCGCGCGCGAATCTGGAGGTTCATCGCGAAAGCCACAGGCGTTCCAGCGTGCCGTGCCTAGGAAAAGGACGCGATCTCGGAGTTGATCCGACCAGCGTCTTCAAGGGAATCGTTCGCGGAAACTCTGAAAGCGTCAATGTGACGCGTGTCGCGAATAGGATTGACGAATCCCAGTTTGAGTGGAATCGGCCAGCAGCGCGCGCGCTCAGAGAAACCCGAAGGAGTCCTTCGATCCTCGAAACTAGAAAACTTCGAATCTAGTCAATGCAAGGAGCTCAGGCAGGGCGATTCAGGATGTCGGCGGCTGCGGCGGATGAGGGCGTCGGTTGAACCGACAATCAGAACGGGTTGAGAACAAGTCTCGGAATAGTCGCAGTCGTCAGGTACAGAGAGTATTGCGTTTCGACGATCTGTCAAGTTCCCACAATCGGTTGGAATGAGAGAAATTCGGTTTGCCTCGTTGGGGTTGGTATGCTCTCGCGCCAACGGAACAGCCCGATTTCCCGTATTCCCGCAAGGATTTCCATGACCTCAGACGCTTTGATCATTACCGACCCGCACGCGCAGCTGGCTCGATTGGGGCTTTCGCTCCCCACTGCCCCTAAGCCAGTCGCGGCGTATGTCCCGGCGGTGCGATCAGGCAACCTGCTCTATGTCTCCGGTCAACTTCCGTTTCAAAATGGCCAACTCCTTGCCACAGGGGCAGTTCCATCACTTGTGAGCGTCGAGACGGCGCGGGAAGCAGCCAGGCAATGCTTCTTGAATGGTCTCGCCGTGATCGCGGATCAGCTTGGCGGAGACCTCAAGCGCGTCCGCCGCGTCGTGCGCCTCGGGGTCTTTGTGCAGTCCGACGACGGATTCGGGGACCAACCCAAGATCGCCAATGGAGCGAGTGAACTTTGCGCAGAGGTGTTTGGAGAGGCGGGTCGACACGCTCGCGCCGCGGTTGGGACGAATGCGCTTCCGCTCAATGCGACGGTCGAGATCGAGTTCCTCGTTGAGGTCGACTGACCGCGTCAGATCGCCTGAACCGCGATCAACACAAGGTTCAAGAGCACGCTGACGCAGAGGATCACGATAAGTGTGATCACAGTCCCTGAAACTGGCTCGCCGACGCGGCGAATCGCCGTTGCCTCTTCGCCGGTCGGGGCCGTGTCGCTCGCGAGCTTGGCGATATCCACGGCGGGTCGCGCGTACTCGGGGTTTCGTCCAGCCGCCGCGCAGTCGAGGTCCACGAGTAACTCAGCTGCGCTCTGATAGCGGTCACGCGCTTCTTTGCGAAGCATCATCTCCACAATCAATGCAACGGGCTCACTCAGGGATGGGTTCACATGATCGGGCGGCGTTGCAGTGACCTTGAGGTGCTTGTGCATCACTTGTGACGGAGTGGTTCCGTCAAACGGGACTCGTCCCGTAAGCATGTGATAGAAGGTCGCCCCAAGCCCGTAAATGTCTGCGGGTGGGCCAATCTCGACGGCGCCCCGAATCTGCTCAGGCGAGATGTAGTAAGGCGTGCCGAACGCCCGGCCGGCTTCGGCTTCCGCAGCCTCGCGGTCGCTGAGCGCGCGTGCGAGTCCCAAATCCGCGAGTTTCGCGACGCCCGCCTTGGTCAACATGATGTTCTTGGGCTTGATGTCGCGGTGGACGAAGCCCATGTCGTGCGCGTGCTTGAGTGCTGAGGCAACCTGGCGAATGATCTGAATGGCCTCGCGTTCGGGGAGGCGTTTGCGCTCGAGGATTCGATCGTGCAGTGTGTCGCCATCCACGAACTCCATCACGAAATAGTGATGTTCGCCCGCTTGGCCGACATCAAGCGCGCCGACGATGTTGGCATCATTCAGTTTGGCGGCCGCGCGGCCTTCTCGATAGAAGCGATCGATAAAGGTCTGGTTTGACGAAAACTTCTTAGGGAGCACCTTGATCGCCACGAATCGGTCAAGCGAGAGTTGTTTCGCAAGAAACACGGTCGCCATCGCGCCCGCGCCGAGCTTTCGAATGATTTGGTAGCCAGGAATCTGCTGCGTCGAGCGAACCGCCTCAAGATCGGTTCGCAGGCGATCGAGTTGTCGCTTGGTGACATACTCATTCTCAACAAGGAGCTCGGAAATGGAGACCGGTACGCCGTGCGCCTGCGTTCGGCTACGAGCCACATGCGTGCACTGCTGCAATTCGTCTTGCGTGACGAGCCCGCGTTCGACCACGATTTTTCCAATGAGCGTGTCGAATCCGGTCGAGGAGCGACTGCTCTCGTTTGGGTTTCTGGCGGCTGCATCCTTGGCCGCTGCGCCATCCTGTAGTGGCGTTGGATCGTTGTCGGTTAGTCCGATCTCGGGTTGGCTGTCTGGCGTTGTCACGAGTGTGTTCTGTCGAGTCCCCGATTGGCGAGGCAACGGGTCGGTGGAGTGGGAGGGGGCAATAGTGCTGACATCAGCCGCAGATGTCAACTCGCAACTTACGGAGAGCGGATTCATCGCTCATGGATACGCTGCATCGCGGGGGAGGATCCGACTCATTGAACCGAATCTTCGGATCATCAACCCAGCGTGGCGGCGAGTCGCTATTGGCGGAGCGCTCGCCGCTTCCCGTACCCTTCTGATTGTGTCAGTACCTGAACGGATCCTCCTCATTCGACCGAGTGCTCTCGGTGATGTCGCGCGAAGTGCGCCAATTCTCGCTTCGCTTCGAGCAGCGTTTGGGTCGTCGCATATCGCGTGGCTCGTGCAAGGAGGATTCGACGATGTGGTTCGAGCGCATCCGGCGCTGTCCGAAATCGTCTCCTTCCCAAGAGCTGGGCTTGCGAAGTGGTGGTCGCCAAGTGGGTTGCGCGATAGCCTCCGGTATTGCAATTCCTTGCGTGGAAGATTTGATTTGGTCGTTGACGCGCAGGGGTTGCTGCGATCGGGAATCTTCGCGTGGTCAACTCGGGCGCGGCGGCGGATCGGGTTTCTCGACGCGCGTGAGTGCAGTTGGATCTTCCACAATGAGCGAGTGAGGATTCCGCAAAACGAGCAAACTAGGCACGCCGTGGGTCGTATGCTCGCGTTGCTCGAAGGCGCGGGTATTCCTACCGTGGCGGATGTTCGACTCTATACGCCGCCAGATTCGCGAGACCGGTGGGATGACTTTGCAAGGCGCGAGGGAGTGGGCGGAAAGACCGCGCTTCTCGCATCGACTTCGCGGTGGGCGAGCAAGGATTGGCCCCGAGAGCGATGGAGTGTGCTCGCTTGCGCGCTGATCGAGCGAGGCTATGAGCGCGTCCTCTTCACGGGGACTGCGAGTGATCGCGCGGCGGTCGAAGCAGCCATGCCGCAAGGCCGCGCTCGGCAACTGTCGATTGATCTCACCGGACGCATTGACCTCGGCATGATGATGGCGGCGATGGAGTCGACCGCAGTCGTCGTCTCCAATGATTCAGCGGCGATGCACATCGCGGCAGGACTTCAAAGACCACTTCTCGGATTGTTCGGCCCGACAGATCCGAGAGAAGCCGCGCCGTTTGGGCGCCCCGAATCCGTTGTCACAAGCGAATCGGCGCGTGTGTTTCTTGAGAAAGGGGGTCACTATCGCGATCGAGGGCTTGGGGATGCGTTGATGCAGGCGATTTCAGTGGACGCTGTGCTGACAGCTCTCGACGCAGGCAAGCACCTCGCGGGATTGCCGACTCGAACGCTCGCGGGTGACGCAGTGGGGGCGCCATGATCACTCGGTGGCCACTTGTGCTTGCGAGCGGTTCCGCTCGTCGCGCGGCCATGCTCCGTGAAGCGGGGTACTCGCCGATACTCGAGGCGGCGGATATCGACGATGCAACAGTGGTGCTCGAAACACAGTCTCCTCGCGCCCTCACGCTGGCTTTGGCGCTCTTCAAGGTTCGGCGAGTCGAGGCCGCACGACGCAATCGGGGTGCAGACACGGCCGTCATTCTCGGTGCCGACACAATGTGCGCAGTCGATGGGGACTTGATTGGGAAGCCGGACACGGTGGCGCACGCAGAGTCCATGATTCGTGCATTCGAAGGACGCGCTCATGAGGTCGTCACAGCGTGGTGTATTGCGGCACCGGATGGCACACGAGTACTGGAAGTCGATTGCGCGATCGTGCATCTTGATCCATTGACCCATACGCAGCGCAGCGCACACCTTGCGGCCGGCGCGTGGCGAGGCAAGGCCGGTGGATACAACTATCCCGAAGCGATTGCGGCAGGTTGGCCGCTTCGATGCGAGGGATTGTGGGAGACCGTTGTGGGCCTTCCCCTCGTGCGAATTGCTCCAGCGTTGACGAAGGCACTTGCGTGTGGCTCGGTTTCTCAGGTGCAGCCCGCGGGTGAAATCACATGACGCTGATGCACGCAGTGCTTCCTTCCACTCCGCCCGCGCCCGCTCCGTGGATGCTCGTGCCGATGCCTGTTGGCGTCGGCGCTCTACTCATCGCAATCGCCGTGCTTGGGTGGTACGCGCGAAAGTTGCAGCGCGCTGAACTTCCGACGCAGACCAAGCTGCTTCGCCACTGTTCGATCCTGACGCTCTCGCTCTCGTTTACGGCGATGTTTCTTGGCATGTGCGTCTTCGACCCAGACGCTCAGAGTAAATCCGAGCGCATGAGTTTCCTGGTCTCCTGGATTGCGGCGGGCACGGGCGTTGCCGCCGCGGTGCTCCTGGCAACTCTTGACCTAATCTTCGTCGGCCGCGAAGGCGTTCGTGAACTGCGCTCGTTGCACCGTGAAGTGCATGCGACACCACGACGCGAGGCGACACCACGACGCGAGGCGAGACCATGACGCGCGAGCATGGCCCACTTCCTCGACTCCTTGCACCCGCGTCGTGGCTCGCGGCCCGCTGCTACGGCTTGGGGGTTCGGCTTCGCAATCAGGGGTTTGACTCCGCAGAGGGAATTGAGATTCTCGAAGTGCACGGTTGTCGAGTCCCCGTTGTTTCCGTGGGGAATGTCACCGCGGGCGGAACCGGAAAGAGTCCATTTGTCGCGTGGATTTGCAACGAACTCACTCGGATGGGAAAGCGACCAGTGATTGCGATGCGCGGCTATCGATCGCAGGCGAATGCGCAGGGAGCGCGGGTGAGTGACGAGGCGCAGGAATACGCACTGTCGGCGCCGAGCGCCCTGGTGGTTGTTGGTGCGCGACGCCTCGCGCGATTGCGTGAGGTGCTCTCGTGCCCCACGGTGGCGCAGTGGATTCACGATGCAGTCGTGGTGCTTGATGATGGGTTCCAGCATCGGCAACTCGCGCGCACGATGGACATCGTCCTCGTCGACGCGACGCGCCACGCCCTCGACGGGGACCTCTTGCCGCACGGATGGTTGCGGGAACCAGCGGGCGCGCTGCGACGCGCCGCGGTCGTGATCGTGACGAAGGCGAACGACGACGCACAGCGCGAGCAGGCGTGCGCAGCAGTCGCGCGGGTGAGAGGTTGCGCGCCGGACGCAACTTGCCGTAGTACCTGGAGTGCATTGTCGGTTTACGAAGATGGAGTCGAACGCATCGAGCGAGTGGACTGGCTTACGCGACGCCGAGTGATTGTCGCGAGCGCGATTGGAAATCCTGCACAGTTTCGCGTAGCCGTCGAACTCGCGGGCGCAGAGATCCTTGCGGAGTTCCGACAGGGAGATCATCGACGGTTTGCGCTGCATCAAATCGAGACAGCGCTGCGCGAGAACGCAAGCGCGCAGGGGTGTGTCCTTACGCGGAAGGATTTCGTCAAACTTCAAGGTGTCGTGCGTGGCACGCTCATCGTCCCAAAGCTCTCGCTGCAGTTTTCCGCGAGTGATGAGCAAGGACTCCTTGCGGCTATTCGTGCGAGCGTCCCGCTACAATGACGCCAATGCCTTCGCCTGAAGAACGACTCCTCGGTCATTTCGCGAAATGGTCAGGCTTCAAGTTGCTCGTCGTGGGCGATTTCATGCTTGACCAAATGGTGATGGGTGCCGCGGAGCGGCTCAGTCCCGACGCGCCGGTACCGGTCTTACGCGTCGATAGTGCGAGCAATGTGAAGGAGTCGCCAGGCGGCGCGAGTAATGTCGCCGTGTGCGCTGCGGCGCTTGGCGGCGAAGTGCGATGCATCGGCGTGACTGGAAACGACGCCGATGGTCGTGGATTACGCGCAGCGCTCGAGCGCGCGGGTTGCGACGCGTCCATGCTTGTGGCGGACGACACCCGACCGACGACGGTCAAGCGTTCACTTGTTGGACTCGCGCAACATCGCCATCCGCAGAAGATGTTTCGCCTCGACTTCGAGAGTCATGCTCCGCTCTCGGACTCCATCGAATCACAGTTGCTTGTAGCCATTGAGCGCGAACTACGCTGGTGCGATGTCGTCGCGCTTGAGGATTACAACAAGGGGGTCTGCTCCGAGCGATGCTGCGCGCAACTCATGCGTCTCGCTCGGGCCGCCGGAAAACGAGTCTTGGTCGATCCTGCGGCTATCGAGTCCTACGCGAAGTACACAGGCGCCTACCTCGTCACGCCGAATCGAACGGAGGCGGAACTTGCGACCGGCATGGACACGCCGCTTGATGCGAGCACTCCGCACAATGCGAAGCTGGCGGAGAAGATTCTCGCTTCGTGCGAGCTCGACGCAGTGGTGTTGACGCTCGATCGGCATGGCGCGCTGCTGCTCGAAAAGGGCGGCGAGGTTGTGGTTGTCCCGACCGTGGCTCGCACGATTTACGACGTGACGGGTGCAGGTGACATGGTGCTTGCGGCGCTCGCGGCGGCCATCGCGAACAACATTCCGCTGCGCGATGCAGTGGCATTCGCCAACCACGCTGCGGGGCTCGAAGTCGAAGTGTTCGGCGTCCAACCAATTCCGCTCGCTTCGATTCGGCAGAGTATTCTTGGACGCACGACACGGGCGCAAGGCCGCGTGCGAAGTCTCGGCGACCTTTGTATTGAACTTGATGTGCATCGTGCGGCGGGCAAACGCATCGTGTTGACGAATGGAAACTTCGATGTCCTCCACGCAGGGCATGTCGCCTATCTGCGCGATGCCAAGTCCCTGGGTGACATTCTGGTGGTTGGCGTGAATAGTGATGCGCAAGTGCGCCGCCAGAAGGGTCCGATGCGGCCGATTTTTCTGGAATCGGAGCGGCTTGAGATGCTCGCGGAGTGCCGCAGTATCGACTACTTGGTCGTGTTTGAGGAGCCCACCGCGCACGCGCTCATTCGCGCCGTCCACCCCGACTTTTATGTCAAGGGCGGTGATTACAAGCCACACGAGATTGCGGAGATCGACATCGTTGAAGAAATGGGAATCTCCTTGCGGACGCTCGCGCATCGCGAGGGGCTCGGCTCGCGCGTCATCATCGAGCGAGTTCGAGCGGCTGAATGCGCCGAGAACTCAAGCCATTCCTGAGCCGAGCCGCTCTCACTTCGAGGCAGGCGAGGATAATTCGGCGTTCATGGCGTTCTGCGGGCTGTTCCGTGACTTCGTGGCAAATCGGCTTGCATCCCATCGTTTCCGAGGCAGATTTGCGCTCGGAGAGAACGATGAGAAGGAACTTTCGTGCGCGCCCGGAACTCAGTGTTTCGTGCGTCATTCTTGCGGCTTCGCTGTTGAGCGCGTGTGCGTCGTCAACGGGCGTGAAGCATTTGCCGACTGTGAGCAGCATTCGAGATGCGAGCGAGCAGCGTGATTTGCCTTCCCTCGTCTTTGCGCCTCCTGCGGTGCAGCGTGCGATGCTTGTCGACGTGCGTGTTGAAAACCGTAACGACGCGCGCCTCGGAGCGGATCGACAGCCGTTCATTCGAGTGAGCGAGAGCAATCGTTACTGGGCGTACGATCAGTATTGGATTGTGAACGGCCGCACCTACGACAACTTCCAACTGACGACGTCGGCGCGCGAGCACCTCGTGCGATAAGCGAGTGACTTGCGTATGCCACTTGACTTGCGCCTAGGGGACTCTGCATACTTCACAGTCTGTGCAATGCTCACAGGCGTCCCTGCTGAGCTTTGTGTTGTGCATCGAAACCCGCTTGCAGCCGGAGCAACTGAATGTCCACCACAACAAAGAAAGAACTCATTGATCGCGTCGCGCAGGAAACTGGGCTTGCACGCGGCGATGTGCGGCTAGCGATCCAATCCTTTCTCGATCAAGTCATTCGAGAGCTTGGCACGGGCAATCGCTTGGAGTTCCGCGATTTCGGTGTCTTCGAGATCAAGGATCGTGCGGGTCGGGTTGCGCAGAATCCAAAGACCCTTGAGCGCGTAAGCGTTCCGCCACGACGCAGTGTGCGATTCAAGGTGGGGCGGCTCATGCAGGACTCGCTTGACACGCGCGGGCAACTCGCCAGTACGGCGCCAACCGTCGACGTCTGAGTCCTACTGGAGTTTCTGCACTCCGTGCGGAAAAGCTGTCGCGTCGGGTGCGGTCGTGTGAATCGCGGGTACGGTGGACCACCGTGGAAGCATTTGAAACAAAGGACGGTGGCCTCGGCCAAGACCCTTCGCAGCGCGGGCGCTTCAAGAAGCGGAAGCCTGTGGCGGATGGCGTTGCGTTGCAGCAGGTCGCTGATTTGTTTGCAGCGACGCCGCCGATGGCGATCGAGGCAGAGCAGAGTCTGATTGGATCGGTGCTTTGGGATCCGAAGGTCCTCGGGGATGTATTGCAAATCGTTCGGAGCGGCGCTGACTTCTCCCAGCCTCGACACGCGCGCGTGTACGACGCGATGATCGAACTTTACGACAAGACGGCGTCCGTCGATGCCGTGACGCTGCAGAACCTCTTGCGCGATCGTGGCATTCTCGAAGAGGTGGGCGGCATGGAGTATGTCGTCTCACTTGCGGAAGCAGTGGCGAGTCCTGTCCACGCGCCTCACTACGCGCGCATCATTCGCGAGAAGGCGACGGTTCGCGAACTCATTGAGGCCGCGGGAGAGATTCTTGCGGAGGCGCATCAGAGCCATGATCCAGCGCAGCAGGTGCTCGAACGGGCGGAACAGCGCATTTTTCGCATTGCGCAACGCCGCGAGGGCGCGAGCTTCGCTTCGATGCGCGACCTTATTGATGAAACCATGCGCATCATCGAGGCGAGCGATGGCAAGGGATTCATGGGCGTCCGCACGGGCTTCGCCGCCATCGATGAGGTGACCAACGGCTTGCAGAATGGCGAGTTGATTATCCTCGCCGCGCGCCCTTCGATGGGAAAAACAGCGATGGCGCTCAATCTCATCGAGAATATCGCGCTCCTCGGAGTGCCTTCCGCGCTTTTCAGTATTGAAATGAGCCGTCAGCAGCTCGTGCAGCGCATGCTCAGTTCGCGCGGCGGCATTGACGGACAGAAGATGCGCCGACATATGCTCGGCGGAGATGATCACCGTCGCCTGATGAGTGCATGCGACGATCTTTCTAAGGCACCGATCTTCATCGACGATTCGCCTGGGCTCTCTCTCCTTGGCATGCGTTCCAAGGCGCGACGCATGAAAGAGAAGTTTGGGATTGGATTCATCGCCATCGACTATTTGCAGTTGATGTCGAGCGGCACGAGAGTGGAGAGTCGGCAGATCGAAGTCTCGGAGATTTCCCGTGGCATCAAGGCCATGGCGCGCGAATTGGAGATTCCAGTGCTCTGCCTGTCGCAGCTCAATCGCGCGGCCGAGCAGCGGGAGGGTCATCGTCCGCGCATGAGTGATCTTCGCGAGTCTGGTTCGATTGAGCAGGACGCCGATGTGGTCGCCATGCTTCATCGCGAGTCGTACTACCACAAGCAGGATCAAGACTGGCTCGACGCGAATCCGGAGAAGGAAAACGCCGCTGAGTTCATCATCTGCAAGCAGCGAAACGGACCAACCGGCACCGTGCATCTCGTCTGGGACGGTGATACGACGCGATTCAAGACGATGGCGTATTCGAGCGTCGAGGGCAGTGGCGCTTCCCGTTACTCGGGCTGATGGGGTTGTTCTATTCTGATGCAACCTTGGGCGTGGATGTGCGTTTCATCTTCGCCTCGAGGGGAAGCGCCTCGATCGCCTGCCGATGGAACCGGATTCTGATTCGCGCCCTCTCCGACTCACCCGATCGCCTGCGGCTGCCGGCGACGATCGCTCGGATTTCGGGCTTGCCGGTGACGCGCTTGAGCGGGTCCTCGCAGACGCGGTTCGGGGTGACGCGAGTGCGTGGGAGAAGCTGGTGTCCAGCTTTGCGCCGCGCATCCACGGACTTGTCCGCGCGCATGTGAACGACGCCGACCTCGCGATGGAAATCGTGCAGTCGACCTTTACGACGGTTGCGATGAAACTCGTGGAGTATGTCGAGAGTGGGCGATTTGAACCTTGGGTCTTCCGAATAGCCATGAACCGCTTGCGCGACGAAATGCGTCGACGCAAGCGACACGCGAAGCCGATGGATCACGGTCTCTTCGACGGTGCGCGCAAAGTCGGCGCTCCCGAACGAGACGAGGTTGCAGGCGCCGCGATGGATCGCGCGATGACGGCGGATAGACTTCGCGCCGCGCTTGAACAGTTGTCCGAGAGCGACCGCGAGGTCATTGATCTGCGGCATTTCGGTGGGATGAGCTTCAAGGAGTTGGCGGAGTACTTTGAGGAGCCTCTTGGTACGCTGCTCGCCCGCCATCACCGAGCGCTGAAAAAACTACGAGGCATGCTTGAAAGGCTCGGGGTGAACGATGCGTAGGGCCGCTGGATCAACGCTAGCGCCGATTTGCGCGGGCGAGGCCGAGAAGAAGGGCGTTCCGCCCTTCCTGCGACGCCTTCTTTTTTTGGCACTCGCAGGGGCGGGGCGCAATTTGGGGAGTAGTGCAGCGTTCAAGAGTGCAGAGTTTGTCCGACTGAGAACTGAAGTGTCGCGATGAAGCAGGATTCTCCCTTCGAACCCCAGGATGAGTTTGACGCGCGGATGCTCGCGAGTCTCGATGCATTGGGACGCGAGGCACGGCGATGCTCGCCCGACGCACTCGCGCGCATCGCGCGGATCTCGGCGGCCTCGCTCCCTCTCGCGCAGGCTCGACACTCATCCTCCGGTGGGGCATCCGTTGGAGCATCACCCGAGCGGCGCCGCTCGCACGAGTTCGCGCGCCGCTTCACTCTCTCAACTTCGTTCGCTCGTTACGCACTCGCGGCCGCGCTCGTGGGCGTTGCGGCTCTCGCGACCGCATTTGTCATGTTGCGCGAGGGAGAGAAGCCTCGCGCATTCGAGCCCTCGCGCGAACTCGCGATTGAAACACCCCGCGACTCATCGAGCGCGCCAGAGCCGGCGCTCCGAGTCGGCGCGATCCTCCCCGCGCATCTCGAGAGTGCGCTTGCGCGAGAAGTCGCTGTCGCAGATGGCCTCGCGCGCAGCAACACCGCCGAAGCCGCATTGCTGCGCATTTCTTGTGAGGCATGTGAGTCATCGCCAAGCGCCGATCCATTCGGGGTCGTCCTTGCCTCGCGCGCGGTGCATTTCGACGAGTTTGAAGCAGAATTGCGAGTGCTTGCGGGCGAGCGCTCCTCCTTCTAGGCTTCGCGAGGCTCTCTGAAGCGCATCATGCAAAGGAACTCCACCATGCATCGCAAGCAACCATTCGCGCAATCCTTCTACGCACGGTCGGTGGCTAAGTACGCAGCGCCGCTCATCGCAATGTGCGTGCTCTGTGCGCCGACCGCGTCCGCGATTGCTCCTCCAACCACGCCGCCGGATTGGCCGCGTGCGGGAGGATTCGGTCCGGCAGGTCACGCGATTGGGTTGCCCGGCAGTGGCGGAAACCTTATGGACTCCATAGTCGGCGACACAAGTCAACGAAAATGGTCCGACGCGGATCTCAAGAGCATCATCGAGATCGGATCGCAGATTTCGCCGCGCTGGGGTGAGTCGTTGCAGGCGCGATTCGACGCGGATCCAGAGGAGATGCGTCGCGCATTGCGAGGTGGAGGCCGTCGCATGGCGGCGATGCTGATTCTTCGCGAGAAGGCACCAGCGGTCTTTGAAGCGAAGGTGGCCGAACTGCGTGCTGCGGCGCACTCGCAACGCTTGGTTGAAGAGCTGCTGAACGCGCGGTCGCGCCATGCCAACGGCGACGAGATCGAAGCGCTGGGCGCACAACTTGTTGCCGCGACTCGTGAGGAAGTCGACCGATCACTCGCCACACGCGTGGCAGAACTGTCTGCGCTCGAAGAGGCACTCGCCCGATTCAAGAATGAACTTGATGCGGATGCCTCGCGCAAGGAGGCACTCGCGCAAGCGCTCCACGATCGGTTGCTTTCGGCGCCGCGCGCACCTCGGCGCCCAGCGCAACAGGAAGCTGTACCCTCCGCGCCGTGAGCGCGATTTCGACTTCTGTAGTTGAACCCATGCACGCGAGAGGGCGTGTGCGTCAACGCATGGGCATCACTGGGCGCATTGGTCTTTTCGTGTTTCTTCTGATGCTCGGTGCGTGCGCGCTGAGCCTACCGTGGAGTTTGGGGCCGGTTGGCGGGACGAGTTCCGCAGCGCGACTTGCGCGCAGCGAAGCGTCGAATCTCTCGCTCAATCTCCTCCCGCCGCTTTGGATTGCACTCGACGCAAGCGACGCGTCTCGGGTGCAGGTCGCCGCCGACGGGGGTCAGTACATTCCTGGTCGGTTGCTTGGAACCGACCGCCTCGGACGCGATGTATTCGCACGATTACTCGCGGGCGGCGCTGTGAGCCTGCTCGTGGGACTCTCCGCTGCGCTCGTGGCGGTCGTCATTGGCACCCTGTACGGAGCGGTGGCGGGCGCGGCGGGTGGAAAGACGGACTCGGCGCTGATGCGCATTGTCGACATTCTCTTCGGACTTCCGTCGATTCTGCTCGTCGTGCTCCTCGCGGTCGCGGTGGACGGGTTGCTTGAACGCAGGGGCGAGGATCTTGGTCCCGTCGCGCGACAGGCCCTCAATCTTGCAACGCTTCTCGTCGCAATCGGCGGTGTCTCGTGGCTCACGATGGCGCGGGTGATTCGCGGCCAGGTGCTCTCCTTGCGCGCGCAACCATTCATGGAAAGTTGCCGCGCGATTGGCGTTTCTCCCACGCGCCAGTTTTTTCGACATCTTCTTCCAAATCTGATCGGACCGATCACCGTCTACGCTGCGCTCGCTGTTCCCGCTGCGATCTTGTCGGAAGGATTCCTGAGTTTTCTCGGCATTGGCGTAAAGGAGCCGCTGCCGAGTTGGGGCAATCTTTGTTCGGACGGTTTACCTGAACTGAATCCGATCGAGAGTCGATGGTGGCTGCTTGCTGCGCCATGTGTCATGATCGCATGCACGCTGGTATCACTGAATTTCCTCGGGGACGAGTTGCAATCGCGGTTCGATCCGATACGCGCCAAAAGGTAGTCCGCCGCGAGTCTGCATCGTGTATCTGATAGGCTCCCAATCCCCGCTGTCTTTGCGACACGCGGGGTCGTTCGCTGTTTCGGTTGTCCGAAAAACTCGCCTGAGGTTGCGCATGCAGAACCGCTTTGGATTCAAGGATTTCATTCAGTTCCTCTTGCTCCTTGTCGTCGTCGTGCTCGGTTGGTTGCAACTGGTGCAACAGGATCGCGATCGGATTCTGCAGCAGGATGTGCTCGCCAAACTCGCCGCGATGGAAAAGAGTCTTGCCAACGGCGTCATCAGTGGTGCTGCGGCACGCGCCTCTGCCGCTCCGAACAACTCGACGCGAGACACGTCGTGGGCGCGTCCGGGGGTCGAGATTGAATGGCAGCCTCCGTGGGAGTTTGCGACGGACCCGAGAAACGAGCCGGGCTTCGAAGAAGGTGGGGAGTTCACGGATCTCTTTGAAGCGCAGCCCGCGAAGCTGACGCCGATCATCGGCGGTGATGTATACGCGACGCGCGTGGGCGACCGAGTTTGTGAGTCGCTTGGCGCCTTTGACTCAAACACTCTGCGGTTTCGCGGCGTGCTCGCCTCGGCATGGCAACAAGACCCAGCCGGCTTGTGGATCCGTGTCAGGATTCGCGACGATGCCTGCTTTTCCGACGGCGAACCATTGACTGCTGAGGATGTGCGATTCACGTTTCAGGACTATGTCTTCAACATGTCCATTGAGAACGAGCGCGCTCGGTCCACCCTTGATCAGATCACCGATGTGGTGGTGATTGACCCGCACACCGTCGAGTTCAAGTTTTCGAAAGCGCTCTCCTTCAACCTTCCCTACACGCTCGGGGTGTATGTGCTCCCCAAGCACTTCTATTCGAAGTTTGAGCCGGCACAGATCAATGCTGCCACTGGGCTGTTGATGGGATCTGGTCCATACCGAATGGAACGATTGGATCCGAGTGCGCAGTGGACGCCAGGCCAAGACATCGTGCTCGTGCGTAACGAAAACTACTGGGGCCCACGATCTCCGCTTGAAAAGCTGCGCTATCGCGTCGTGACGGATGACCTGGCTCGCTTGGTTGCGTACACCAATGGCGAAGGCGATCAGACGCTTCCGACAAGCCCGCAATTCGTGAAGGTGACGAAGGAACCAGACTGGGAGGTTGAGAATCAGTCACTCAAATGGATCAACATGCGAAGCGGCTACTCGTTCATCGCATGGAACGGCGGGCTGCGCAACGGCAAGCCCACTCCGTTTAGTGATGTGCGTGTGCGGCTCGCGATGACGCTCTGCCTCGATCGCGAGCGCATGATCAAGGACATTTGGGAGGGTATTGGCATCGTCGCGAAGGGGTCAGTGAATCCTGAGAGTCCGGCGTCTGATCACGCGCTCAAGCCGTGGCCGTTTGATCGAGCACGGGGCAAAGCGTTGCTTGAAGAGGCGGGGTGGAAGGATCGCGACGGTGACGGGGTGCTCGAAAATGACAAGGGCGAACCATTTGTCTTTGAGTTCACTCGTGCCGGCGGCGGCGAGATCGCCGAACGCATCGCGAATTTCGTGAAGGATGCGTATGCCAAAGTCGGTATTCGCGTCGAGATCAAGGTCATTGACTGGTCGGTGATGCAGGAGATTCAGAAGGCGCGAGACTTTGATGCGCTCATCATGGGTTGGTCCGCCACTGCGCCGGAGAGTGATCCGAAGCAGATCTTCCACTCGGACTCTATCAAGGAGGGCGGAGACAACTTCGTGCAGTGGAACAGTCCCAAAGCGGATGCGCTTATTGACAAGATTCGCACGACGATCGACTATGACGAGCGAATGAAGGCATGGCATGAGTTTGAAGCCACGCTGCATGCGGAGCAGCCCTATACGTTTGTCCGCGTCGCGCCTTGGCTTCGATTCGTGAAGAAGTCGATCGGCAATGTGCACATGTACAAGACGGCGCTTGAACCGTGGGAGTTCTTCCGCGCGGGCGAACAATCCGTCCCCGCCAACTGATTGCATGCGCATGTGTCGAATCATGTCCCGTGAACACTGCCGAGGTACGGTCGGATGCTGAACTACATCCTCCGGCGCATCCTCTTCATGCTGCCGACCATCATCGGCATCACCTTTGTCGTGTTCCTCCTACTCGCGCTTTCGCCGGGCGGCATTGGCGCGGCTGCGAGTGTCTCCGGTGGGCAGCAAGATGCGTCGAAGGCCGCGATGCTGCAGGCGTATCTCGAAGACCGCTACGGCTTGAATGATCCGGTCCTCGTGCAGTACGGGCGTTGGCTCCATCGCATTTCGCCACTGAAGTTTGGGACCCGCGATCAGGTCACGCCAGCCGGCGAGCGGCTGCAGCCTCCGAAAGAACTTGCGCCACCACCGATGGTCGAGTGGCTTGGAGTAACCGACTTCTATCCATCCGTCGACGAGCATGTCGCGAGCGTGGTCGCTGCGCGAAGGGGGACGGGAGGGTTGGTCCTTCTTCCCAATGCAGACCAGGACTGCGCGCGACAGTATCGAAAGATCGCGAATGATGCACTCACGGCGCGGTCGAAGTTTCTCGCATCAAAACGCACGTTTGAGAGCGCACTCGCTGCCTACGCGGCCGCAAGTGGTCATGGCGAGGCCGATGGAAAACTCTTGGATCGCAAGGGCAAGATCAAGCTCGATGCACTCAGCACGATGACGGTCGATCGCTCGAATGCGGCGTGGCCCAAGGTGGAAGCGTCGGCGCAGGCGATGCTCACTGCGTGGCGAATCGCGCGCGCGGAACGAGAAGTCCTCGCCGTTGCATTTTCCGAGCGTCCCTTTCCTGAGTCTGGCTTCACGATCATTCCGGAGACGGTATGGATCGGACCGCCCGACCTCGGAACGGCATTTTCGAAGAGCCGTCCCGTTTCAAGTCTGATTCTGGCCGCTCTGCCTGTGACGCTGCTCTTGAATCTCATTGCGTTTCCGATCATCTATCTGATCGCAATTCCTTCCGGCGTCCTCGCAAGTGCGCGTAAGGGCTCGTGGTTTGATAAGGCATCCGGCGCACTCTATGTCGCGCTGTGGTCGATCCCAACCGTGTGGGCCGGCGTGCTTGCAATTGGCTACTTGTCAAACAAGCAGTATCTCGGGCTGTTTCCCGTGGCGGGCATGCACGACCGTGCGGCAGATGGTTGGACATTTCTCCCAGGCGTGCAGTTCAATGGCACTTGGCAGATGGGTTGGCTACTCGATATGGGCTGGCATGCGGTGTTGCCGGTTGCATGCTTGGTCTACGGTGGGTTTGCGGTGCTCTCCAAGCAAACTCGCGCGGCGATGCTCGACAATTTCAACGCTGACTATGTCCGCACGGCGAAGGCGAAGGGGGTTTCGCGAAAGGATGTCGTGATTCACCATGTCTTCCGCAACAGTCTCTTGCCGCTCATCACGATGTTCGTGACGGTTTTCCCTGCCACGCTCGCAGGATCCGTCGTGATTGAGCGCATCTTCAGCGTGCCTGGTATGGGAAGTCTGATCCTCGACGCTATCGCCCAGCGCGATCGGGAACTCATTCTCGCCAACACATTCATGATCGCGTGCGTAAACCTCTCCGCACTGCTCTTTGCTGACATCCTCTACGCGGTGGCGGACCCACGGGTGAGCTATGAGTGATGCGATCAACGGCAGCGTGCGCGATGGCGCAGTGACCAGCATCTCCGGCATCGAAGCGATGCGTGGTGTGGGCGCGCAACAGGCGAAGGGTTTTTGGGCCGACGCGTGGGATCGTGTGGTCGCTCGCGTAGGCGCGAAGGTCGCGCTTGGATGGATCTCGGTGATTGCGTTCTTCGCGGTGTTCGCGCCGGTGATCGCCAATGCGCACCCCATCGTTCGCACGAATACCTCTAACGGTCAGTGGGATTCCCCGCTTTGGACTTCACTCACGAGCGTCGATCTCGCGCTGTTGTGCGCGGGCGTCTTCGCATTGCCGTGGATCGCTCTCCCGAAGCGGCTCGCGTCCGCCTGCGGAGTTGCGCAACGATCGACTCGTCTCGGCCTGCTGTTGTTGGTCGCGCTGCAGGCGGGCGCGACGATCGTCGTCTGTGGCGCGGTGAGCGCCTGGAGTCGAGACGCTGAGAGCGCGCCGTGGATTCGTAGCCTCGCGGGGATGTCGCACTTCCCGCTCGTTGCGTCCCTCCTCGTCGGACTCGTGTTGGCGATCGTTGCGTTTGTCGCATCGTGCGGCTCGTTGAGCCGACTCTCCACGCGGAGCGGGTTGATTCTGCTTGCCGCGGTCGTCAGCGTCACGGCGAGCCAATCGCGCTGGAGCGATCGGCTTGTGAATTTCGATGTTTACGATGAACAGGAAGCATCGGGAGCTTTCTCAATGGTCTATACGCTCATCCCGTTCTCGCCCGACTACGGGCGGAGCGATCTCTATGTCCTCGAACCGATGACGAAAGTGAGTGACGCCGTTCCGGCGCTCGCGGATCGCGGGATTGGCTCCAAGACGCTGTTGCTCGGGAGTGACGCCGTTGGCAAAGATGTGCTCTCGCAGATGCTGTGGGCTTGTCGTCTCTCGATTTCGATTGGATTGCTCTCCACTGGGATTGCGGTGTCGATTGGGGTGACGCTCGGTGCGTTGATGGGCTACTTCGGGGGATGGGTGGATCTCCTGCTTTATCGCGTCGTCGAGGTGTTTATGGCGATCCCAGTGCTGTTCCTACTCATCGTTGCCGCGGCCGTTCTTCCGCGCGACACCTATGTAATGATGGCGATCATCGGCTGCGTTTCCTGGACGGGTGCGGCGAGGTTTACTCGTGCGGAGTTCTTGAAGCTACGGCGGCAGGACTTCGTGCAGGGCGCGCAAGCGGCGGGTCTTCCGCTTCGCTCCGTGTTGTTCCGGCACATGCTTCCCAATGGGGTGACGCCGGTGCTCGTCGACGCGTCGTTCGCCGTTGCGGCGGCGATCATCGCCGAGGCAACGCTGTCTTACCTCGGACTTGGTCCTGATGGACAGGCCTCGTGGGGCAAGCTCCTCTCGAGCGCGACTGGAACGACAGGCACTTTCGTTTGGTGGCTCGCGATTTTCCCCGGCTTCGCAATCTTCTTCACTGTCCTCAGCTACAACATGCTCGGCGAAGCCATGCGCGACGCAATTGACCCGAAGCTCCGAAAGGCCGCGCACTGATGTCGATGCAAGTCCAAGCATCTCTCCATGCCCCCGAGAACTGCGCCACGAAGCCGATCTTTGAAGTCGCGGATCTCGCTGTGAGTTTCGCAAACTCCGCGGGTGGACCGCGCATCCAAGCGGTCGCGGGCGTGTCGATGACGGTGCACGCGAACCAAACGCTCGCGGTGGTGGGCGAGAGTGGCTGTGGCAAGAGCGTGACGGCGATGAGTGCGATGCAACTGATCCCGCGCCCGCCTGGCCGCTTCGATCGCGGATCGATTCTCTTTGAAGGTCGCGATGTGCTCTCGATGAGCGAGCGCGAGATGTTGACGATTCGTGGCGGAAAGATCGCGATGATCTTTCAAGAGCCGATGACGAGTCTGAATCCTGTCTACACGATCGGCGATCAGATTCTCGAGGCGATCTACCTCCACCAAGATGCTCGAGGAAAAGAGGCGGAAAATCTCGCGATCCAAGCACTCAAAGAAGTGGGCATTCCCGATCCTGCTGGCCGCCTTGCGAT
>SXUJ01000047.1 GCA_005790565.1 Planctomycetia bacterium | reverse complement strand
TGAGACGCGGGCGCACTCGGTTGCGGGACTGCAGGGCGTGGCGTTGCTGGTGCACTCGCTTGTGCTGAAGGCTGCGGTTCACCCAATTGCATACCCTGCTCGAGCACCGCAGTGAGTTGACTTGCGAGAATCGCTATCCGGCGACCCGCGCAATTCGCCGGATCAAGTTGCACTCCCGCGACCTCTCGCGTTGATTCAAGGAGCAGCGGTCCACCCGAGCAGCCATCTCCAAAGAGTGCGCTTGATTGGAAAAAACTCGGACTTGAGGCGGGAAACTCAACGGAGGAGACGGCGCCATCAAACAAGGCGTGTGTTGCACGACCAGTAGAACCATCAGCCGAGAACACCGCCGCCTGCTGACCAAGTGCGACCACTTTCGACCCGATTCGAACATCCGATGCTCGGCCAATCGCAAGCGGCTCGATCCCGTGCGCCTCAATGAGCGAACGGAACATATTGATGTCTGTCGCGACGAGCAGATAGTTGGGCGCATCGCGTCGGGCTGACTTCGCGGCATCGCTCTCTGAAAAAAATCGCGGGTCCACGAGGAAGTACCGCGTTCCAATTCCCGCGAGACGCAGCGTCTCCGCGCCGGTCTCCGGATCTCGAAAAGTTGCAGCGACTTCGGCGGAGGACGCGATCACATCGAAGGTTGAGACCAACCAAAGTTTGTGATTCGATTCGACGAGAAACGCGGATCCATCACCAGAGGGAGTGGAAAGCGACGCGACGGCTCTCTGAGCGTGAGACCAGTCGATGCCTCGATCCGGCATGAGCATGCCGCGATACACAAATATGCCGCCGATGACGATTACGGTCACTGCAATGATCCCGATGCCGAGCGCGAAGATTGCACGACTGCTGCCCGCCTTCGAGTTCGCTTCGGTTGCGGCGAGCTTGGCGCGCATGGAATTGATCTCGAACGCCGCGACTCTTGCAGGATCCGCCGGTTTCTCTGTGCGACCAACTGTGAACTCAGCGCCCGAGCCAATTCGTGGATCGAGGGCGGGCGCACTCGCTGCGGTCGAGGATGCTCGCGCCGTTGGAACACTCGAGGAAGCGCGCTCCGGCTGAACGGGCGGAGGACCGCCAGCCCCATCATTGAGCGCGCCACATGAGCGGCACGCGACTGACTTCCCCACGAGCGCGCGCGCAGCCAGATACTCGCGTCCACACGCATGACACTTTGGTTTCATCGGGAGGAGTCCTCACTCTGCCGGGATTTCATGGCTTGCCGCCGTCGTGCTTCGAGCACTTTATTTGCGCTTTCTGAAGGTCACTTTCAAAATCCGCTTTCTTAGCGGTGAATAGTTCAACCGCCCAAGTCCGAAGGTCCGTTCGAGAATACTCCTGCGACCAAATGTCGATCCGCAACTGGAGTTGGACTTTCAACGATTGACCGCCTTTATCCGGAGGGACAAATGCGTTGATCGATCCGAACAGCTCTCTGATCGTAGAGATCGTCGTGAGAATCTCGAGCCATTCGCAACTCACTCGTTCGTCCTCACGCCCGGTCAGGACCCGACGATTATGTGGGGCGGACCCTCCGAACTTTCCAAGCTTCCACGAGCGATACAGAGTTTGAAGCAGTCCCTCAACCTGATCCAACGCGTGAGTCAGCATCTGGCGCACCTCCACAGGCGACGGAGCCCCCGATTGACCGCCTTGGCATTTTCTGAGGTCACCTTCGAGTTGGCCTTTCAATTGATCACATTCCGTTTGCGCAAGGCTGAGCAGGTCTTGGAGTGCTGTCGGCTCTTCGCAGTCCTTCGTCCCATTCGCGTCCTTATCTAAGTCACGGCAAACGCATTCCCGAAACTCTTCGGCATCTCCGTTGCAATCGTTGTCTTCGCCGACGTCCGTACAGGTCTCCTTCGCTCCGGGGTAAATCTGTTGATTTTTATCG
Source organism: Planctomycetia bacterium (assembly GCA_005790565.1). Classification (GTDB taxonomy): domain Bacteria; phylum Planctomycetota; class Phycisphaerae; order Phycisphaerales; family SM1A02; genus F1-140-MAGs142. The sequence continues at coordinate 2,733 of SXUJ01000047.1, read as the reverse complement.
TTGCAGTCACCGCCCTTGAGGGCATGCCGCTCAGGGAGCCTTCCTCCATCCTCCACCGTCCGCGGATCCTTGTCACTCCCAAATCCGTCTTCGTCTCCATCGAAGTACGCCTGCACTTTTCGGGATGCCGATGCAGGCTGGCTCGTGACCGGCGGGAGGGGTGCGGGAGGCTGCGAGGGTAGTCCACCACTGGACGTCGAAGACGATGACTCATTCGTCGGTTCGGCTGGAGGCGGCGCGGCTTCGCTTGGCGGTGCAGGTGGGGGCGTGCTGGGTGTGGGATCACGACTCGCCGTGGTTACGACTGGTTCCGCGGTTAAAGGCTCTACCACTGGTGGTGCGATGCTCGTGCTGCTTGCCACACTCCGTGCATCCACTTGTCCGACATTCACTTCGGAGGGTTGGATGATCTTCGGCCTCGTCGAACGGAAGTAACTCGCGGCGCCCACGACGAGCAGTATGGTGGAACACCCCGCCGCAATCATCGATCCCACCATGACGCGCTTCTGGCGCATGCTCATGGTGCGACCAACACCCGCAGCGATGGTTGCTCTTCTGACGGGCACGCGCGGGCTCTCCGCCTCGAAGCCGATCGAGTCCTGCTCGACCAGTGAACTCGAACGCATCTGCGATGTTGGAATCCACTGTGCTCCACCGCTCGACGCGCGAAACCGCGCGAATTCCGTTTCGCTGAGGTGCCACGCGCCGACCGCAGCTGGTCGCACGACGCAGCGTGCACCATGCGTTGACGCGCTAGGCAGCGTGGTGCAAATGTCGACGGGTGCAGAGAGCGAATTGATTCCAAGGCCCCAACGGCATCGCACGCGATCGGCTGGGTCGAGGGTGGCGACAAATCGAAGCAACGCAGGCGCAGCGGACTCGGGGAGTATCGCGACCGAACTCGATCGCAGCGCGTGCATCCACGCATCGAGCAGTAGCAGCAATCCTGTATCGCGCGGGTCACGCGCGGGATCCGACCCGAGCGGCCAATCGATGCCGGATGCCGCGCGCGCGCGCGCATCGCGCCAGATTGAAACATCACTCGCGAGAAGTGTGAGCGCCCCGAGACCAGTTTCGTAGGTCCGCGCCTCGACGACGAGCGTCACTATCTCGATGGTTGGGCGACCTGCGTCGTCCGTTCCTGCGGGCAACATTCGCGAGACCGCAACGCGCCCGGACCTGAGCATGCGCACCGTCATCGCAGCGTGCGTCTCAAGGCGCGCAATCGCGTCTTGCGTTGCGACCTCGCCGAACTGGAACTGCTCCAACTCGCGCTTCTCGTCCGAGCGAATGCCCGCAGACTGTGCAACCGTGCTGTATCCGCTCTTGGAACCGAAGACATGAATGTCGACTTGTGCCATCCGATGCCTTTCTAGGCGACGCTTCGCCCGACGACGCACTTATCCGCTAACGAATCGTACCGAGCGACCAAAGCGTAAACATCGTGACCGCGATGAAGAGCAGCGCAACCGCCGCAGAAAAAATGACCCACGCCGTCGTCGCTCGCTTGGCCTCAAACTCCGCAGTCGTTTCCTCGAGTCGCTCCGCCTCCACTCGCACGCGCTTCGCCTCGGAAACTCGCACGCGGTCTCCGGCGACTGCCATGCCATCACAGCAGTAACGCAGCGGTTCCACCACATTCTCTGGTGAACCAACAACTATGGGGACGCTCTTCCCCAACGAGTTCTGCGCGGTGCGCACGGCGGCCGACGCGAACACGCTCGTCCTATCCACACTTCGGAAGAGTTGTTTGAAGTGCTTGAGCGCAAACTTGCGCACACCGCCAGCCTCGCGAATCAATGCCTTATTGAGATCACACTTGGTGAAGACAATCGCGATCGGAACCTCGGAACCACCGACGCTCTCGCGGATGCGCGCTGCAGCCTGCGTGAGACCAAAGGCATCCTCTTGCGCTTCCTCTCCACCTGCTGCGACGACGGCGGGGTCGATGAGAAAAATCGCGGCGATCGCTCGATCGATGGCCTCGGCCAATTCAAGCGCGTCCGGATCGGTCGAATCCCCCATGAACACTTTTCGAAAGAGTTCGCCAGGGTAATCAAGTGCCGTGAGTTTGAACTCACGACCACCGTAATCGATGAAGAGTTCGGCGTAGCTGTTTCCAAGCGTTGCGGCAGGCCATCGCCCCGCGTGCAGTTCTTCTGCGATCCGCATGAATTGCAAGTGCGCTGCCCCACTTGACGCACGGCAACTCATCTTCGTGACCACGCCGGATGTTGGTGCATTCTTGGGAGGCATCACTCCGTCATAAAGTTTGCAACCTTGCCAAAGCGCCTCGTAGAGTCGCGCGAGATAGATCGTCTTGCCTGCGCGACGACGGCCGATCACCACGATGCGAGCGCGATCGTGCGGGCGAGGCGCCGCGGGAGCAGCCCCTTGCGCACTCGGAAAAATGCCATCGGCGCCTCCAATCGTTCCCGAACCCACAGACCCAGGAAGCGGAGGCGGAGGCGGAGGCGGAAACTCATCTTGCATAGTTCGACTCTCTCTTCAATCGCGGCGACGGTGGACGATCTCGTACCGCGCCCGAAAGCGTACCACGAACTCCCGTCCGATTCCGAGGCGAAGCGCCAGACTCGAGCCCGATTAGATTTCGACACCACAAACGCTCGGTCCGGGCCAAAGATCATGGTCGTGTGGTTTCCCGCAGGTCCGAATGGGCCGCCACTCGAGCAATCGCGCCCGTCGCAGGCGAGTCAGTTGCACAGGGCGTCC
>SXUJ01000046.1 GCA_005790565.1 Planctomycetia bacterium | reverse complement strand
GCGTGCGCATCTTCTATCGGCTGCTTACTTCATTTTCTCGATGATGGCCTTGAGATCCGCGATGCGATCTTCGGTGTCGAGCGGATTCATCTCGAGCGCCGCCGTAAACACCAGGAATCGAGGCCCAATGAATTCGTCGTGCTTGTGGTGATCGCGCAGGACATGGCACACATCTTGGCAGAGAAAGCACTCGATGCATTTGCGGAACTCTTGCGCCCGTTCGACATCGACTTGATAGGTCGTCCAAGTCCCATCCGCATTGTCGGGCGCTCGTGGCTTGAACGGCTTGATCTTCTTCTTGACTTCGTAGTTCCACGAAACATCCGTCACGAGGTCGCGCAGGATCGGAAACGCCTGCATGGGTTCGACCATCACGGTCTCATCCTTAGGAAGCGTGTCCATCCGCGTCATGCACATGAGGCTTGGTTTGCCATTGATTTCCGCGGAGCAGGAACCGCATTTGCCGGCCTTGCAGTTCCACCGGCACGCGAGATCTTGCGCCTGCTCGGCTTGAATCTTGTGAATGCAATCCAAGACGACCATCCCCGGTGTGACTTCGACGGAGTACTCCACGAATGCCCCGCCATTCGCGTCGCCGCGCCAGACGCGGAAGTTCATCATGCGGGTTTCGTTGGTGGTGGTGGTTTGGGGAGCGGAAGACATGGGGAGCGACTCCTAACTTCGGTGGACGCGCGCACGATGGCGTGCGCATCTTCTATCGGCTGCTTACTTCATTTTCTCGATGATGGCCTTGAGATCCGAACGCATTGGGGGAAGGAGTTCTCGCTCGAGGATCATGGATCCATCCGCGCCCTTGCGGACAACATTGTTGTACTTCGAACACTCGTCGGACTTGTTCGGGAAGTCCTCGCGGAACTGCGCGCCGCGACTTTCTTTCCGCTCAAGCGCGCAGCGCGCCACGGCCTCGCTGACCGTGAGCAGATTGCGTAGATCAATCGCCGTGTGCCAACCGGGGTTGTATTCACGATGGCCCGCGACACCAGCCTTTGCCGCGCGCGCTCGGAGCGCCGCGAGTCTTTCCAGGGCAAGTTCCATTTCCTTCTGGGTGCGAACGATGCCGACGAGGTCTTGCATCGTGTCCTGGAGATCCGACTGGATGGCGTAGGGGTTTTCGCCCTGCGGCCGATCGAACGATTCAAGGGCGCGGCGCGTTTCCGCTTCGACCTGACCAACATCGACCTCGCGACTTGGCGCATCCTTCGCGAACTTCGCGGCGTGCTCGCCCGCGCGCTGCCCAAAGACGATGAGGTCACTAAGAGAGTTCCCCCCGAGTCGATTTGCACCGTGAAGGCCCGCCGCAACTTCTCCCGCCGCGAAGAGGCCTGGGACATTGGACATCTGTGTGTGGCCATCGACGCGGACGCCGCCCATGACATAGTGCGTGGTCGGTCCGACCTCCATCGCTTCGGTCGTGATGTCGACGCCCGCGAGTTGCATGAACTGGTGGTACATGCTGGGCAGTTTTTTCTTGATGTGCTCGCGCGCGTTGGGAAGGCGTTCCTTGATCCAGCCAATGTCAAGGAAGACGCCGCCGTGCGGGGAGCCGCGGCCGGCCTTGATTTCTCGGTTGATGCAGCGCGCGACATGGTCGCGGGTGAGGAGTTCGGGCGGTCTTTGTGCGTGCTTGTCTCCGCACACATAGCGCCAGCCTTCCTCTTCATCTTTCGCAACTTGGTTTTTGTACAGATCGGGAATGTCGTCGAACATGAAGCGACGACCCTCGCTGTTGCGAAGAACGCCGCCTTCGCCTCGCACGCCCTCGGTCACAAGAATGCCTCGGACGCTTGGTGGCCACACCATGCCGGTGGGATGGACTTGCACGAACTCCATATCCATGAGCGCCGCGCCCGCGTGGTACGCGAGCGATTGCCCATCACCGGTGTACTCCCACGAATTGCTAGTGATGCGAAACGCCTTGCCAATACCGCCAGTCGCGAGCACCACAGCGCCCGCTCGCCAGACGCGCATGCGTCCGCGCTCGCGGTCGTACCCGAGTGCGCCGACCACGCGACCGCCACTCGTCAGCAACGCGACGACCGTCATCTCCATGAAGATGTCGAGTCCCTGATGCACCCCGTGATCCTGGAGTGTGCGGATCATCTCGAGGCCGGTGCGATCGCCGACGTGCGCGAGGCGCGGATAGCGGTGGCCACCGAAGTTGCGCTGGAGGATCTTGCCATCCTTCGTGCGATCAAAGACTGCGCCCCACGCTTCAAGTTCGCGAACTCGTGCCGGTGCCTCGCGAGCATGGTGCTCAGCCATAACGGGATTGTTGAGGTAGCCGCCGCCGCGCATCGTGTCTGAGAAGTGCACTTCCCAATTGTCACGGTCATCGACATTACCCATTGCGGCGGCCATACCGCCTTCCGCCATGACCGTATGCGCCTTGCCCAGCAGCGACTTGCAGATCACCGCCGTGCGCGCACCGTGTGCGCTCGACTCGATCGCTGCGCGCAAGCCCGCTCCGCCCGCGCCGATGACGAGGACATCGTGATCCGTGACAATGTATTTATCGAGTGCGCTCATGAGAAAATCCTGTAGTCCGTCCAGACTCCCATGGAGCAGAGCCGCACATAGACATCGGTGAAGCCAACCCAGAAGAGGCTCATCCATGCGAAGAGCATGTGTCGAGCGTTGAGCCAACTGACGCGCGAATAGACGTTTTGCCGCATCTTGCTGCACGACATACAGTCATGCTTTCCGCCTACCAAGTGGCGCCAGCAGTGACAACCAAAGGTGTACCCGCCAAGCAGCACCACATTCATGGTGAGGACGAGTGATCCGACGCTCACGCCAAAGTGCTTCGCGCCATTGGCGTCCATGTTCCAGAGTGATGTCCACGCATCAAACGCGAGCAGAAAGATGAAGACAATGGCGATGTACAGCGCGTAGCGGTGGATGTTCTGAAAGATGAGAGGGAACTTTTCTTCGCCGCGATAGTTTTCGCCCCGAAGTTTCGGCTCGCCAACGGCGCAGCTGACGGGGTCTCCCCAGAACGCTTTGTAGTACGCGCCGCGGTAGTAGTAGCAGGTGAAACGGAAGAGGCCAGGAAAGGGAAGGATCAACAGCGCGGGGGAGAAGAGCATCCATGCCGGCCACCATGCCGGAAGCCCCGCGAACCATGCGTGGCCGGACTGAAGACCAGCGGCATCCCACACGACGGGAGAGTAGAAGGGCGAGAGCAACTGTTGCGCGCCAGGCTGGCTCGGGCCGCCAATGAAGTAGTGATTCCCTTGGAGTGCGGCCCAGGTGGAGTAGACGATGAATGCGCCAAAACCGAGGAGCACCACGAGCGGTTGAAGCCACCAGAGGTCGCGCCGATTGGTTTGCAGAAATCCACGAGCTTGGGGAAGTGAAATCTTCGTCATGAACTACCTCGTCTACCTCGCTGAGAGGGGTAGGAGCATAGCGCGATATCGAGCACCCATGCGCTCGCCGAACTCTGTGCTAGAAACGACCCGTGTGGGGAAGAGCGGTGAATTCTCGTACCCTAGGTGCATTATGGCTCGCCTTGGTCGACGCAATACCCTCACCGCCGTCCGCGAGGCACAACCCGGCGTTTATCTCGATGGAGGACCGCTTGGGGAGATTCTGCTTCCTGGCAGATTCATCCCACGCACGCTTCGAATTCGCGACACGATTGAAGTCTTTGTGTATCGAGATTCGGAGGATCGACTTGTGGCGACAACCGAAACGCCACTTGCATGCGTTGACGAGTTCGCATGTATGCGTGTGAAGGACATTCACGAGCGCGCGGGGGCTTTTTTGGATTGGGGGCTGTCGAAGGATTTGCTCTTGCCCTATCGCGAGCAGCGGCCGCATGTCGAGGTTGGGCAGAAGGTCGTTGTCAAGGTAATGCATGACAAGGAAACCGATCGAGTCATTGCGACCGCGTTGATCACGCAACACTTCAGCAAGACGAAGCCCCCGTATGTGGTCGATCAGGAGGTGGATCTTCTTGTCTTTGAAGAGTCCCCGCTCGGTTTCGGCGTGATTGTCGAGCACGCGCATCGGGGACTGATTTACAAATCGAATCTTGCTTCACCGCTCCCAATCGGAACGCGAGTGCGCGGTTTCGTGCAAGAAGTGCGTGAGGACGGAAAGATCGACCTGCGACTCGACAAGGCTGGTTACGAGCGAGTTGCACCGCTCACCGAGTTGATTCTGCAAGAACTCGCGAAGGCAGGCGGGCGGTTGAATTTCGATGACAGCAGCGCGCCTGACGCAATTCGCGCGCGTTTCGGCACGAGCAAAAAAGCCTTCAAGCAGGCGCTCGGCGCACTCTTCAAAGCGCGCAAGATCACCTTCCTAAGCCCGGGCATTGAGTTGACTCCTTCGCGCAGCTGAATGGTTGTGCGCGTGCGACACGCGCGACGAGATGAATTCTCGTCAATACAGGAACTTTTCACTTGCGCTCTGGCCCCAAGTCGCGACAGTGACAGCCGTGTCGAGTCCGGCGCCGCAAGGACGCGCGCAAACTTCAGAGTTGGCGACTCAAAACTTCTGCTCTCAGATTCCAATCAAGAAGGATGGTCTCGCGTGGCTAATCGAACTCCGATTGTTGTTTTCTCCTGCCGTTGCGATTGGATCACAGCGATGACCGTTGGCGCTGCTGCCCTCGCATCCGCAAACGGAGCACTTGCAGAAGTTCGGTATCGAGTTGTCGAATTGGGCGCGGCGCTTGAACAGGCGGCGTACCACAGTGAGTTTGGAATGGAACAGGGAAGGTTCGCGATCAACGATCAGGGAATTGTTTCGGGCAACGCGGTGGATGAGGCGGGGAATCCCTTTGCGATGATTTGGTTTCCATCCGCGGATGCTTGTGGCGTGACATACCCGCTCAGGATCCCGTTGACTGCGAACGGATTGAGTACGACTTCATGCGATCTTTCGGAGGGTATCGATCCGGTCGTCGCTGGATATGTCGGCGTGTCCCACACAAGTAGCGCGTCAATGGCCGCGGCATGGCGCGGCGCAGAGGGATGGACGGCCACGCTCGCTTCGGAGACGAGGAGTGCTGCGTTTTCTATCGCCGACGATGGAAGAACGATTTTTGGAACATGCCCTTGGGAGTGCGGTGTGAGTTTCTCACGGCGCGGAACAAAGTGGATCCTCTTGACGGACGACGCTCCACTCGCGATCGGCTCGGCCCAGCGACTCGACAGCGAGCAGTCAAAGTTCTCCGAGAACGCAGCGACGACTGCGGAACTACTCTCGGGTGCGTCAAATCTCCACGCCGCAGGCATTGGCCACTCGTACCGCTGTACTTCCCCTTATCTCTGCCACTTCGAGGACTTCACGCAATCGATGTGCTTCGACGCAGAGTGGGGGTTGATCTTTCACGGCGGGGAGCCATACCCAATCGTGCCGCATGGGCGCTGGTCAAGATGTGGCGGCGGAAAACTCGACACGCCACGCGGTGTCGCAGTGTTCGCACGCTCGCTGAATCTCTTGTACGGGCACGCGCAAGGTGGATCATTGAACCCCTTTGGAGGGCCTTGGCCGGCGGGATGCGACATCAATTCTGGGAATTGTGATCAGTGCGAAGACTACGCAACCGTATGGCACTCGCTCGGCAGTGTCCCGATCTACCTTGGGCATCTTCCTGTCGCGAGCGGATGGGAACACGAAGCGAGCACGGTGCAGGGGGCGTCGCGCGTTGCGGATGCCAGAGCCAATCCAGCGGATTGGGTCGAAACTGCGGTCGGGACACTCACGGAATCTGAGCAAGGTTCGGTGTCCCGACGCCGGGCCGTTCGATGGCAACTCTCGCCGGTTACGGGTATCTGGAGTGGCGTCGCGCTTGACGAATTGCTCGAGGAAAGAGGTCTCAATCTCACACAAGCGCACGGTGTCAACGCGAGTGGTTGGATCGTCGCGACCAGTGCGCCAAATGAGTGGGAACCTGGGTTCGCGTTTGTCCTCATTCCAGTGGCGGATTCTTGCGTTGGGGACATCGATGGTGACGGCATGGTGGCCGCGGCGGACCTGTCGGTCGTTCTCGGAAACTGGGGCGAGTGCGTGGCAGCTCCCTGTCTTGGCGATCTGGATTGCAACGGAGTCGTGGACGCCTCGGATCTTGCGAGCCTGCTCGGAAACTGGGGACCTTGTCCGTAAGGCGGCGTGTTGCATGCGCGGCCAATGATTTCGCGCACTCAAGCATCGCACGGCATGCCCTTACACTCGCCGCGCATGCCCGCTGAATCCACGATTTCTCGCGCGCGTCTTTGGCAGGTCATCGCGGCATCGTCCGTTGGCACGATGATCGAGTGGTACGACTTCTACATCTTTGGAAGTCTTGCGACCATCATCGCGCCGCTCTTCTACCCGAGCGGCAATGACACTTGGGCGCTCATCGCTTATCTCTCAACCTTCGCCGTGGGATTTGTCGTACGACCGTTTGGCGCACTCGTCTTCGGGCGCATCGGCGATGTCGTCGGTCGCAAGTATGCGTTCCTCGTCACACTCGTGGTGATGGGTGGAGCCACGGCGATTGTCGGCGTGCTTCCGACCTTTGCGACCATCGGATACGCGGCGCCTGTCGCGCTCTTGCTGATTCGGGTGGCGCAGGGATTTGCGCTCGGCGGGGAATACGGTGGCGCCGCCGTGTATGTCGCGGAGCATGTGCCAGATAGCAAGCGCGGCTTTTACACAAGTTTCATTCAGATCACTGCATCACTCGGACTCTTTGTCTCGCTCGCAGTCATCTTCTTGGTGCAGGCCATGCTCGGACCGGAAGCCTTCCGCGCATGGGGTTGGCGTGTTCCGTTTCTGATTTCCATTTTCCTCGTCGGCGTCTCGCTCTACATCCGCATGCGAATGAAAGAGTCTCCGATTCTGGAGCACCTCAAGTCCAAGGGGATGACTTCGAGCGCGCCGTTGAAGGAGGCGTTCACGCAATGGGAAAACCTCAAGCGCGTGCTCATCTCACTCTTTGGCGCAACCGCGGGTCAAGGCGTGGTTTGGTACACGGGGCAGTTCTACGCGCTCTTCTACTTGCAGACCATTCTCAAAGTCCATTCGACGAGCGCGAATTGCATCGTCGCGATTGCACTCATCTTTGGAATGCCACTGTTCGTGCTGTTCGGAAGTCTCTCGGATCGCATCGGACGCAAGCGGATCATGATGTCGGGGTGTTTGCTTGCCGTGCTTTTCTACATTCCGGTTTATCACGGCATGCAGTGGGCCGCGGGCTCGAATGTCGTAAGCGTTGTCTCGGCGCGCAACGCCGTTACGGGTGCGGTGAGTTTGACTCCACAGTCGATGGTGGACGGCGGGCTTGTCAATGCCTTGGAAGTATTGCCCTATCACGGACTCGGAGCGCTCTTGGAAACACCCTCCGCGTGGCTGTTGATTGCGCTGATCTTCGTGCAACTCATCTTCGTGGCGATGGTCTATGGTCCAATCGCGGCGTATCTCGTGGAGGCGTTTCCCGCACGGATTCGCTACACCGCGCTCTCCCTCCCCTATCACATCGGAAACGGAATCTTCGGCGGGTTGCTTCCGTTGATCGGACTCACAATTGTGGCGACCACAGGCGACATCTATGCGGGACTCTATTACCCGATGGCGGTCGCGGCATTGACCTTTGTGATTGGCTCGATCTTTCTGAAGGAAACGCACAAGCACAAAATCTGGAAGGAAGTGGAGTCGTGAGCCGCGCGCGAACTGTCAGCGCTTATGGATGAAGAGTTTCGTATGCTGCGGAAATGCTGCAGTTTCTTGCGTGCGCGGCTCTCTTTCTCTCCCCATCGTCAGCGCTGGCGACGCCGCCCGACTCTGCGCGTATCTGTGCAGACCTCGCCGAGCTCGCAAGCGACGAAATGAACGGTCGGTCGTTTCGCAGTGAGGACGGCAAGCGCGCCGCTGCTTGGGTGGCAGCGAAGTTTACCGCCGCTGGCGCAAAGCCTCTCGCCGGTCGCGACACGATGCTGATTCCGGTCGCGCGCATTCCGGACGCGAGCCCCAATGTTGCCGCGTGGTTTCCGCCGCGCGTCACCTCGAGCACCGCAACGAACGAGTTCATTCTTGTGACGGCGCACTACGACCACTTGCCGAATGCCAAGAGCGGGGGGGACCGGATCTATAACGGCGCGGATGACAACGCCAGTGGAGTGTGCGGCATGATTGCGGTGGCCGAGGCGATGCAGAAGGACGCGCTCGATGTCGGCGTCGTGTTTGTTGCATTCACGGGTGAGGAAGCGGGGCTCGTCGGAAGCACTGCATTTGTTGAGGAGGAGATTCTCCCACTCGCGCGTATTCGCGCAGTTTTCAACATGGACATGATTTCGCGCGCGGCGGATGGTGCGATCCGCCTCGACGGTGGACCGACCGGGAAAGTGCTCGTCGATTTGTTGACGCGCCTTGCGGCGGATGCGCAATTGCCGATGGTTGTCGATACACACGCGGATTGGTTGCAACGGAGTGATCAGGGGGTCTTCCTCGCCGCAGGCATTCCCGCCGTGCTCTTTAGTTGCGAGGATCATGAGGATTATCACAAGGTCACAGATGAAGCCGCGCTCGCGGACTGTGCATTGGCCGCGAAAGTTGCCACGCTTGTGACAAGTGCCGTCCGTGTCTATGCGAAGGAGATGGCGCCACGCTTCGACAAAGCTCCGATTGACGCGAGGGCGCTCGACGCGCAAACTCGTGCGCTGCGCTTGGGGCGGCCTCGCGAGGCCGCGCCCTTCTGGAATGCGTCGTCGCGAAGACAGCGCGACCGAGGTCTTGACGCGGAAGTGTGGGCCGAGATCTCGAAGCGCACCGGATGGACGGTTGAATTCAAGTTCGTGGCAACCGCCGACGAGGAGGTCGCCTTGCAGAACGGCGAGATCGATGTGATCGCCGATGGATTCTTTGGGTTCGAGGCGCGAAGCGCGGAGTTTGCGTGCACGACTCCGTATCTTCGTGGGGACGGCATTGGCGCACTCATCAAGTCGGGAATGCCGTGGACGAGGGCGACGCTTGACGGAGCACGAATCTTTACCACGGGGCGCAGTGTCTTTGAGGAGTGGACGGAGGCGCAACTACCGAAGGCAACCCGCAGCGACTCCACTTCCGCGATAGGAGCGCTCGTGACTGCGCTCACGCAGGACAGTCTCGACGCCATCATCATGGACTACGGCGCAGCGGTCGTGCGAGCGAATCGGGATCCGACCTGCCAAGCGCTCCTCTTCGAGGCGATGCCAAGCGTGTTTGCATTGCGCAAGCATGACGCACCGATCGCTGCGCGCATCTCGCAGGAAGTCATCGGGATGGAAGCGGACGGGACGCTCGCGAAGATCCGCTCCAAGTACGGATTCATTGAGCACCGCGTGATCGGCCAGGACAAGGGGCGAGTTGCGATCCGTGAGGTTTCTGGCAGCATCGCGTGGGAGTTCGAGTGTCAACACAACTCGCATGATCTTGCGCTCCTCGCGAACGGGAATGTGCTGATGCATCCTGCGCCCGATCGAATCTTCGAAGTGACGCCAGCAAAGGAAGTCGTTTGGGAGTGGAAGAGTGCACCCGTTGCGCCTTACGCAGGGCGCGTGGAGATCCACGCCTTTCAGCGACTCGCGAACGGAAACACGCTCATCGCCGAGACGGGAAATCTCCGGATTCTCGAGGTAAACGCGCAGGGAGCGATCGTGAAGAGTGTTCCGCTCACGGTCGAACGCCCAGACGCGCATCGCGACACGCGCCGGGTTCGCAAGACGGACGCGGGAACCTACCTCGTTTGTCATGAGGGCCTCGGACTCGTGCGGGAGTACGACGAGAATGGCGTCATCCTCTGGGAGTACAAACTCGACCTCCATGAGCAACCAGCAACGGGTGGTCACGACGGGCACGGCACGAGCGTCTTCAATGCGATTCGGCTGAAGAGCGGGAATACCTTGATTGCCGGAGGAAACAACAATCGCGTCTTCGAAGTAAACGCGAAGAAGGAAACCGTGTGGTCGATTGAGCGGGATGAGTTGCGCCGGCCGGATGGACAGCCGATTCATCTCTGCTGGGTAACCACGCTGCAAGTCATGCCCAACGGCAACATTGTCTTTGGGAACACACACGCGGGGCAAGGCCAACCGCAAATGATCGAGGTCACGCGCGGTAAGCGCGTCGTGTGGACGCTCGACGATTGGACTGCGTTCGGAAACGACCTCTGCACTGGCGTTTGCGTGGACTAACCGCCAACGCGCTCGGCAACGAATCGTGAGATTTGATCGAGGGAGACACGCTCCTGCGCTTGCGTGTCGCGATGTCGCACGGTCGCGGTCCCGTCCGCCGCGCCCTCGTGATCGATCGTGATGCAGAATGGTGTTCCTGCTTCATCCATTCGCGCATACCGCTTGCCGATGGATTGTTTCTCGTCAAACTCCACCGAGTGGCTCTTGCGCAGTTCGCGGAAGACTCGCTCCGCAATCTCCGGAAGCCCATCCTTGTTCACGAGTGGAAAGACGCCAGCCTTCACGGGCGCGATGCGTGGATCGAATCTCATGAACACTCCCGACGCCCGCGAAGCATCGGCGGTGTATGCCTCGCAGAGGAGCGCGAGCGCTCCGCGATCCGCGCCCGCGGAAGGCTCGATGACATGGGGGAAGTAGCGCTCATTCTTCTCTTGATCGAAGTAGCGCATCTTGTCGCCCTTGCCACAGTGTGTCGCGTGCGCCTTGAGGTCAAAGTCCGCCCGATGCGCGATGCCTTCGAGTTCGCCGTAACCGGGAGCGGTGAATGGGAAGCGATACTCAATATCACTCGTGCCCGCGCCCACTTTCGCGTAGTGCGCCAACTCATCGCGGTCGTGCTCACGCAGGATTAGATTCTCGCCTTTGAGTCCGATCTTCTGCCACCAGGCGAAGCGCCAGTCGCGCCACCACTTGTACCACTCGTTCGCGCTCTCTGGTCGGATGAAGAATTCAATCTCCATCTGTTCAAACTCCCGGCTTCGGAAGGTGAAGTTCCGTGGCGTCACTTCATTGCGAAACGCCTTCCCGATCTGCGCGATGCCGAAGGGAACTCGCACGCGGGTCGAGTCGCAGACATTCCAGAAGTTCGCAAAGATTCCCTGCGCGGTTTCGGGACGAAGGTACGCGAGTGAGTTTTCGTCGCGAATCGCGCCGCAATGCGTTTCGAACATCAGATTGAATTGGCGCGGCTCCGTGAGGGTGCCGACTTCTTTGGCGTGCGGCCCCATCGTGCGCGCACGTTCTTCTGCTGTCAGGACGGGAAACGAGCGAAGGAGATGCACTGCGGGGTCGAGTGCGTCGCGCTTCTCGTATCGCGCCAAGGCCTTGGTGGCGGTGGCGAGTTGCCCTTCATCACCTTGCACCACCGCGTAGAGGCGTGCTCCCTCCGCCATGGAGCCGAGCACGACGAGGTGATCGGCTCGATATCGCGACTTGCTCTCTTTGCAATCCACCATCGGGTCGTTGAAGCCGCCAACATGCCCCGATGCGACCCATGTCTTCGGATTCATGATGATGGTGGAATCAAGTCCCACGATGTCGATCGCAGTGCCATCTGGGCCAATCAGTTCGCGCTCGACAACATCGTTCCACCAGGCGTTCTTGAGATTGCGCTTGAGCGACGTACCGAGCGGGCCGTAGTCCCAAAAGCCGTTGATGCCGCCGTAGATTTCGGAGGATTGGAAAATGAATCCTCGCCGTCGGCAGAGCGCGACGATGTCTTCCATCTTCTTTGGGGTGGAAGCTGAATCTGAAGAAGGTGCTGCGTCGGCCATGTTGGAGAACTCGCTTTCGGACAGAGGCCGAGGAGGATATCGGTAGGGTGCGAACCCCGTTTGCAGCGGAATACAGCGGGCACGGCGCGTGCAATGGCTTCGATCCGGCGTCCGGAACGCGGAGGGTGGTTACACTGGTGTCCCGTCCTTTCGTCTTCGAACACTGTCCTTCATAGGAGACCGCCCATGCATCGCACGCGCCTTGTTTGCAGCATCGCACTCGGTTCGCTCGCACTGTGTACTGCCGCGCTTCTCGCGCAGGACACCAAAAAAAATCATACTCCTCCACCAACCGCCACGCCCGCGCAGGCCGCAACTCCGCCTGAATCGCAACTTCCTCCAGGCATGACGCCGGAGATGATGCAACAGATGATGGAAGCCGCGACTCCCGGCCCGATGCAAGCATATCTTTGCGAAGATATTGGAGAGTGGGTCGGCGCATGCTCCATGTGGATGTCGCCGAACGCGACTCCGACGACCAGCAAGTCATCGATGAATGTCCGCTCGGTGCTCGGCGGCCGGTTCATTCACCAAGAAGCAAAGGGCGACATGGGAGAGTGGGGACTCTTCGAAGGATTTGGGATGGTTGGGTTTGACAACGCGAAGGGCGAGTTCCAAGCAACCTGGGCAGACAGCATGGGCACGGGCATGATGTACGGGACGGGCTCTCTCTCGTCTGACAAGAAGGTGCTCACGATCAACTACACCTACTACTGCCCAATGTCGAAAAAGAACTGCGCGTTCCGCCAGTCTTACACCCGCAACGACAATGGCACCAAGACCATGCGTCTGTGGGGCGCTTCCGCCGAAACCGGCGAAGAGTACAAGATGATGGAGACGATTTACGCGCGAACGCACACGCCCCCCACGCACGCAACGCACACGGATGGCAAGGACAACGCGCATTGACCGCCCTTGAAGTGATTCGCTGAGCGATTGGATTCAATAATCGTCAAGAACGCGCCGAGCTTGCTCGGCGCGTTTTCTGTCATCATGCGCCGATGCGTTTTCGACCTCTGTGCACCGTGGGAACTTTCGCCGCACTCTCGATCGCGGGATTCTTGATTCTGCTTGCTGCTCGCGCAGAGCCGCTGCGCGAAACCGAGCAGGCCGCCGCCGTGACGGCATTCGGAAAGACGCTGTCGGAGAGTGAGCGTTCTGCCGCGATTCGAACGCTCGAAGATCCCGAGCGAACACAGTGGCAGTTCGCGCGAGGTCCGCGCCCGGGACTCCTCCTCCGAGACATGGATGCCACAACGCGCGAAGCGGCGCTGAAGGTCGTCGAGTGCTGCTTGTCGGAGGCTGGGCGCGAGCAGTGGAGATTGATCCGCGTGATTGAGGCGCTGAATGCGCAGGGAGAGGCCAACGCCGGAGTCACGCCGCCAACTTACGGAGCGGACCTGTACAGCGTCATCCTTTTCACTACTCGAGGCGAGCGGGCGTTCGCAATGCAATTCGAGGGTCATCACTTTGTCCTCAATATCGCCGGCTGTGATGGAGTCGTGACGGTTACTCCGGCGTTTACCGGAGCGTTTCCGGTGGCAGTGGCGAGTGGGCCAGACGCCGGAAAGCGACCTCTCGGCGCCGCCGTCGAAGCAGCGTTTGCACTCGTGGCGTCGTTGGACGAATCACAGCGAGCAACGGCACGCATCCTCGACGGTACCCCGGCGGATGTCCTGTTTGCGGTGGGCGCCGATGCGAAAGCGCCAGACATGCGTGGCGTGACGCGCGCCTCCATGACGCCGGTGCAACAACAACTCGTCGATAAGTTACTTGCGGCGCATGCATCCCTGCTCGATGAGGAGATTGCGTCCAACCAGTTGAGGGAGTGGCGAAAGAAGTACCCCGATCAACTCGCCTTCGGATTTGTCGGAGACGCGGATTTGGCGAAGCCACACTACTACCGCCTCACTTCGCCGTGCTTCACCATTGAATACGACTGCACGAATCAAGATCCAAATCATGTGCATTGCGTTTGGAGTGATCCAAACGAGAATTTTGGAGGCGATCCGCTGCGCGCGCACCTCAAACAATCACATCCGTGATGGGCGTGATGTGCCGAGTGAACGGCGGCAACGCAGCACGGATTGTGGCTAGACTGCTTCGATCGCCCGCTCGACCCTTTGTGCTCTGGAGTTTTCTTGCCGCATTCGATTCCCGCTCCATCCGCTTTCACGCTCGACGACTCCATCCTGCAGACCCTTGACATCGCGACGACTGATGATGGAGCTGTGAAGCCGGCCCAGAGGTGTCACGAGCCACCGAGCCCATTGGACGACGGTGCAGCGCTCCTGCGGCCGGTCTTCGCCACGCGGATCTTCACCAGGTGACGTGGAGCATCAACTCTGTGCGCCATATCTGGGGCGCGCGCGAGTACTCCTCCGGCGACCACAGCCGCAACAATCCGATCTTTGGGATGCTCGCGTTCGGCGAGGGTTGGCATAGCAACCATCACGCGTTTCCCGCGAGCGCGCGACACGGGCTTCGTTGGTGGCAACTTGATATGAGTTGGCTCATCATTCGTTCATTGGAACGGCTCGGGCTCGCGAAGAAGGTCCGTCTGCCTTCTCCCGATCGCCTCGCGGCGCGTCGCGCGTAGGGGAACGACTTCAGTTCGCGCAAGATCCAGCGCCACAGGTCCGCGAAGCCGGATGTGGTGGCGAGCTGCTGCAAGGGAGCCTCTTTCGTTTAGTGCGCGACAGGTTCGCTCGACTGTTTCCATGCTGTCATTCCTCCGGCGAGGTTGCACACATCAAAGCCGTGGCGCTGCAAGAGCGAGCAAGCGCGAGCGGATCGGCCGCCACTATGGCAATTGACGAGGATCATGCGGTCCTTCGGAAGTTCCGCGAGATGATCAAGCAAGCGAGTGTGCGCGATGTTCACGGCGCCTGGGATGTGTCCCGTTTGGAACTCTCCCGCACGACGAACATCCAACGCGAACACGCTTCCCTGATCGAGCAAGGTGCGTGCGTCGTCGACGCTTACTTCGGGAGTTGGTGTGAGCCCGCCCTCGTGTGTCGACTCATAGGCTGCGAACGCATTGATCGCATTCGCATCAAACCATCCGCAAAATCGATCCAGTCCGATGCGGATGAGGTTCCGCACTGCTTCGTCCACGAAACTTGGCTCAACCACAAGGTGAATGACATCGGTATCTCGAACGAACGAACCGGCGTCAGTATTGAACGAGTTGGTCAACGGCAGG
The DNA here is from genome assembly GCA_005790565.1 of Planctomycetia bacterium. Taxonomy (GTDB): domain Bacteria; phylum Planctomycetota; class Phycisphaerae; order Phycisphaerales; family SM1A02; genus F1-140-MAGs142. The sequence goes on along the minus strand of SXUJ01000046.1, from coordinate 22,168 downwards.
TAGAGCGAAGCCGGAATGTGTGAAGTCTTGAAGGCGGCCCACGCGCGAGTGTCGATGACGAGCCCGCGCTTTTGCACCACGGTGTGCATGGCTTCGATGCTGAGTTTCCGAGGGTGCGGAACCCCATTGAGGACTCGAGGCCCAATCTTGTTGTCTCGCTTCATCTGGGCGAAGTAGAGCGGGGGCTCCGGTTGACCATCGAGGATGTAAGCCGTGAAGGCTGCTTCATCGGTCGCTGCGAGAATTGCCGGGTTGAACAACTTTTCGTATCCAACGGTGCTCTGCGGTACTGCGCCCAGCGCCTTGCCGCACGCGCTGCCTGCCCCGTGCGCGGGCCAAACTTGGAGGTAATCACTCCACGAGAGAAACTTCTTGACGCTTTGAAAGAGTTTTTGGGCAGAAGGAAGCGCCTTCCCGGCGAACCCTGTTGCGGATTCGAGAAGATCCGGTCGACCGAGATCGCCCACGAAAATGAAATCTCCCGTGAGTACTCCCATCGGCTTACTCGCACCGCCCCCGAGATCAGTCACCGTGTAGCAAATGTGCTCCGGAGTGTGGCCGGGTGTGTGGATCACCGCGAACTCGATGCCGCCGATTCGAAAGATGTCTCCGTCTTTCAAGAGTTGGTGCGCATACGAGTCGCCATCGAGCGTGCGCGCGAGCCACTCCGATTTCCAGTCTGCGCCACCTTCATCGGAGACGAAGATCTTCACGCCTTTGTGCGCAAACTCTCGCGCACCCGAGATGAAGTCCGCGTGGATGTGCGTTTCGGCGGCGGCGATGATGCGCAGGCCATTCGCGGCGGCGAGCTTCTCGTACCGATCGATGTCGCGCTGCGGATCGAAGACGATCGCATCGCCCGACTTCTGGCAACCAATCAGATAGGACGCGGCGGCGAGTTTTTCGTCGTAGAGCTGTCTGAAAAACATAGGAAGTACTCCTGACGCTTGAGGTTCGCTCGCAGTGTAGGGCGGTCACTGCAGGGTGCCACGATAGGCCACGGCTTCCGCTTCAAACTTCGGGTCCTGCGTTGCCTTCGCGGCTTGGACCATGAAATCCGCGAGGCCTCGACCGTCTGCGGCGCGATTGGACTTCATCAGGCTCGCGATAATCCTTTGGACTCTCCGAAGCCCGTCCTTGCGGAGTGGCGGCTGCCACGCGATGCCAGAAATGAGTCGTTGCATCGCCGCGCTCCATGCGCTGTGTGCACTTCCCGTGGGCGCGACATCAAGCGCGTTGGTTGACGCAAGAGCCATATCGATGATGTCGCTTGCGAGTTCTGGCGAAAGCACCGCACTCTTTGCGTCCATCCCAGACACGAGGGCGCGCGCGGCCTGTTTGTCTTTGGGCGCGATGGCCTCTGCCTCCATCACGAGGAGGTTGCGATGCGCGTATGAAATCAGTCCCGCATCCGCACCGTTGCTCGCCATGACGGCAAGCACGCGGGCGTACTTGGTCGCAAAACTCTTTCGCGCGGAGGGCGTGGCGTTCGCTTGGACAAGCGCGGGCTCTGCCGTCGCAAGCAAGGCCCCAAACGCCATCGGGTGTTTCGCGAGCCCGCTCGCCATCTGCTTCATGAGATCTTTCCATTGCGCGCTTGTGTTTCCCATGCTGTCTTTCCCCATCTCCGCAACTCGCTCTTGCCAAGCGGCGAAGTCTTGTGGACACTTCGCGCAGGCCTCCGCAAGAATGGCAGTTCGAGCATTTCCCACGGCGAAACTCGCGCACGCGCGCAGCGCTTCGGCTTCACGCCATCCGCCGCTGTCCTGTGCCTGTTGCATGAGGGGAATGAACCATGCTTGGGACCCCCATGTCATGTGAATTCCACTATGGCAACCACTCTCGGCCCATCCAGAGATGTCGTTGTTGATGGACCATGTATGCGGTTCCTTCTGCCAAAGAAACGCGCAATGCCCAGGCTGGCCAACGGGCATCGCGGGAACGCCAAACGCTTGCGACATAGAGGTTCCAAATCGTGACACCGCGCCGCAGACGCCGCCGTACTCGAGCATGATCGCGAGCGTCATCGGCTTGTTGTCATAGAACTTGCCGCCCTCCTGCACGCTCACGCCATTCTTGTTGACAAGGTTGTATGCAAGCATGTGCGCGCCATCGCCGACTCTGTCGCGCTGCTTCAGTTCTGGCTTGATATTGGCGCGCGCCCAAACCAGATCCTCGTTTGTCGACCAGCTGCCGACCACATATCGAAGCTCCCAGGTACTGAGATCACGAAAGGATTGAAAAAGCACGCCGTCGCTGTCCCATTGTTTGAACGCCGCGTATCGATCGAATGGGTCGATGTTCGCGCCACTCGCCATGGCGGGTACGGGTGTTGCGAAAACAAGCGCCGTCGCAGCCGCGATACGAAGCCCAATGCCTGCGCGAGCCGATGGATCACGGTCGAGGATCTCGCACAGAATGCGCGTCGCCTCGCTCCAGCGGTTCCCTTCGATATCGCCCGAATCGAGGAGCAATTCCAACGGCTCGCGATGGGTGAGGAGCCAACACATGGATTCCGCATGCGAAGCATTGATCGCCGTGCGACTCGCGGCATCCAAGCGCGACAGGAGGCGCCACTGCAGCAGGGCGAGTGCGCCAGCGTCGCCTGTCACGCGCTTGATCGCAACGGTCGGCGTCTTGCCATCAAGAGTCTCATGCAACGCCGCGTCGAGGCGGACGAAGTATGCGTCGAGGGAACCGGATCTCGCGCTCTCGCAGGGTTCGTTCTCAAGCGCGGTCGTGGTGAGACGTAGCGGGGGCTCTGCCGCGGAGAATGCGACAGTGCTGACGAGGGCGAGCGTGAGAAGCAACGTGCGAGCGACGAGGTGCATTCGCCAAGTTTAGCGAAGGTATGCTTCGTTCATGCAAAACTCGACGCTCCCTACCGCTCGTCCTGCGAAGGCACTTCTTTCCACGACGGCCATTGTCCTCTCCGTCGCGATGGTTGCCGCAGCCGTTTCCTCTGTGGTTGTGGTGAAGAGTTGCATCGACCTGCCGGTGCGAATCGTGAGCGCGGCCGCGGGTGGACTGGGGCAGGCGTTCCAACCCAAGGTCACCGTGAATGAGGCCATTTCCTTCGCGGTTGGCGCACTGGATCGGAAGTTCGAACTGAAGGTCGGCGAACGGGAGATTGATACGATCGTGGAGCGCACGCGTGAAACGACTTGGATCGGTCTCAATGTCGGTACGACCGTGACGAAGGTGAAAGTGCTCGGCAATCTCGCGCAGTACATCGTTCCGCTGCGCGAACTTACCGAGGAGCGCGCCTGGGAGTTCGTTGGCAATGAGCATGGGGGAGTGTTGCTTGTGCATGTGCCCTCACCAGTGGTCGACACGAAGATGGTTTCAGTACAAACCGACCCCACGAAGATCGAGGCTGAAGTGGACGATCAATGGCTGTCGAATGTCTTCTTCTGGCAGGGCGACGGAGTGGATGAAGCGAAGCATGCGATTCGCGGCAAGGTGATCGAGCAGGCGAGCGGGAATGCGTACCTGCGCGAGGTTGAAGCGGAAGCGGCGCCCAGAATCGAAGCCCTTTTGCAATCCGCGTTGCAGAGCGCATTGCAGCCAGGTGTGCAGGTCAAGGTTGTGTGGGAGCGGTAGGAGTTCAGCAGCGCATCAGAGGTTCCTCGGCTGCGGCACGCAGGTTGGCGAATCTGGCGTGCAGTACAATAAGCGGATGCATGATGCGTCCTCGACTTCGAACGACGGACGCCTGTCCCTCCCAGACACCGTTGTGTTGGGAAAGATCGATTGGGTGTACCTCGTGCCAATCGTCGTGCTGCACCTACTCGCGGTGCTCGCCATCGTTCCCGCTTGGTTCAGTTGGACAGGCGTCGGAGCGATGCTCGCGGGGGTGTTTGTCTTCGGGCAGGGCATCACGCTCTGCTATCACCGCTTGCTGACGCATCGATGCGCGACGGTGCCGAAGTGGTTTGAACGATGCCTCGTGGTCGTTGCGCTCTGCAGTCTTGAGGACACGCCGGGAAGATGGGTTGCGACACACCGATTCCATCATGCCCACTCTGATGAGCATCCTGATCCGCACAGCCCGCTCGTGAATTTCCTTTGGGCACATGTCGGGTGGCTGTTCATCTACAACCCTGCGACCCACAACATCGGGACCTATCAGAAGTACGCGCGCGATGTGCTTGAGGATCCGTTCTACTTCAAGTTGGAGAAGTCGTCGTTCTGGGTGTGGATTTATCTCGCCCATGCGGCGCTGTACTTCGCGATCGGCGCGTGCTTTAGTCTTGAGATGGGCATGAGCCTCCTCGTCTGGGGGGTCTTTGTCCGGACCGTTGTCGTATGGCACATCACTTGGAGTGTGAATTCGCTCACGCACATGTTTGGTTATGCCAACTACGGCACCGGCGACCAGAGTCGAAACAACTGGCTTGTCGCCATCCTTGCGTCGGGTGAAGGTTGGCACAACAACCATCACCATGATCCGGCGAGTGCGAGCAATCAGCACCGATGGTGGGAGATTGATGTGACCTACTACCTCATTCTCGCACTCGGACTCGTTGGCCTAGCGAAGGACATCACGCCACCTCGGCATCAACGCGTGGCGCGGAGTTTGGAACTCAAGTGCGCCGCAGATGTGTCGCTCAGGGTTGCGGCGATGAGCGCGCTCGAAGTGAGGCAAGGTGTCGCGCCGGTCCCTGTGGACGATTCGCTTCCGGCTTGATTTGCGCTCCGCGTCATGCCTGCCCCATCGCCCGTGGCGGCTCACTTGGAATACGCTTGCGGCATGCGACTCCCATTTCCCTGCATCGTTGCAAGCATCTTCCTTTGCGCCCTCGCGATGCCGCAATCGGCTTTCGCGCATGTTCCTGAAGACGAGGTTCCCGTCACGGAGACGGTGATCGCGGAGCGATTGATTGTGGAGGTGACGCTCTATCAGGGAAGGGCGATGGTTGCGCGAACGAGTGACGCACCAGCGCGTGAGGGGACGATGGAGGTTCGCTTTGAAGGACTTCCCGCAACGCTTGAACCAGATTCGCTGCAGGCGACTGTCCTCGCCCCGCAGGGCGGCGCGAAGTTGCTCGATGTTCGGTATGAAGAAAAGGTGACCGCGGCAACCGTGACGAACAATCCCGAATTGCGCGCGGCGATCGACGCGCTGGAGGCGGCCACTCGGGTTGCGGAGCGCCACGGCATGGAGATGACAGCGATCACGGATCGCCATGCGTTTCTCGCGGCCATCAGACAGAAGACGGCGACGGAAACCGCGAAGGAACTCGGTACGCGCGAGCTCGTGCCGGAGGCGCTGCGGGCGCAAATCGAATTCTTGGATCAGGAGCAAGCTCGTCTCATTGAAGACCGCGTCAAGCTCGATGCGGCAGTTCGCGCGAACACCGCAGCCGTCAACGCGCTCCAGGCCAAGGTGCAGTCGCTTGGCGGTGTCACGAAGACAGAGCGTGCAGCGGTCGTCACGGTCGGGAAGTCGAGCGCGACCCCCGCGCAAGTGACGCTGCGTTATCTCGTGCGCGATGCTGGATGGGCTCCGCGTTACGCGATTCGAGCGGACCTCGAAGCCCGTGCGCTGACGATCGAGTACGACGCGGAGATACGCCAGGCGAGCGGCGAGGATTGGAACGATGTGCGGTTGGTGCTCTCGACTGCGCAGCCCACGCAACGAGCAACACCATGGAGCATTGCACCAGTGTTCGTTGATCTCTATGTTCCGGAGCCACCTATGGCACCCGGATCGCCCGCGCCGACGCTCGCCGAATGGGAAGGTGCGCGCCAAGGCGACAGCAAGATGCCCGGTCGTCCCTCCGGAGGATTGTTCGATCGGAAGCCCGCTGGCATGGATGCGGATCGAGCGGGCGCAGCGTCGGAGGTCAACCTCGGACTCAAGTTGCTCTACGAAGATGCAGCCGCAGCGCGGACGGGCACAGTGGTCACCTATCCGATGGCTCGGGCGACGACGATTCCAAGCGATGCCGCGAGATCACGAAAACTGCGGATTGCGACGATTGAAACAAAGCCGACATTCGTGCATGTCGCAAGGCCCCTGGTGGAGAGTGCGGTGTACTTGAAGGCGGTGGCGGCGAACGCATCGAACTACCAGTTCCTCGCGGGCCCTGCCACCGTGTTTCTCGGTGCTGATTCTGTTGGTTCAACGGCGCTAGGCGATCTCGCCCCTGGTGCGGAGATGACATTTTGGCTCGGAACCGATCGACGCCTTCAAGCAAAGCGAGTGTTGGTCAAGAAGGATTCAAGCGAGAAGGGGGTGTTTGGCAAGTCGGATGTGACGCGGTGGGACTATCGCATCGACCTCGCGTCCACCGAGCCAGCTCCGGTGCTGATGGAAGTGCTTGATCGCGTGCCTGTCTCCCGCGACGAGCAGATCCAAGTGGACTTCGTGTGCGAGGTCACGCAGGGCGGTGCGCCATTGGCAACCGACGCCAGCTATGTCGCCGATGAAAAGCCTCAGGGCCTCCTGAAGTGGCTCGTTGAGATCCCCGCCGCGACTGTCGCCGGAAAGCCCGCGACGAAGTCCATCGCGTGGTCGGTCACGGTGACCAAGCCGAAGGGAGCACAGACGACCAGTTTCCCGGATTGACGCCGCCCTCAGCGACGATGCCCGTTCCGGAGGTCGTGCAGGTACCACGCCTCCACCTTCTGTCGAGCCCAAGGAGTCTTTCGAAGAAACGAGAGGCTCGACTTGATGCTCGGGTTCGAAGTGAAGCAGCGGATGTTGATCCGTTTGCTCAGTATCTCCCAACCATGTCGCTCCACGAGGGTGGTGAGGATGACTTCGAGTGTCAGGCCGTGGAGTGGATCGCGCGGATTGTGTTCCATGGGCATTTACGAGGCTGCGAGAGCGAGTCTAATGCGCCTCGTGCCCGCGAAGAGGAAATCGAACAAAAACTCGAGCCAGCCGCTGACCGGCGTACCGCTCGTCAAGGAAGTTTGTCGTCGAATCCGCGCCGCGCGAACCTTGTGGGATGCTCACAACAACGCTGCATGCCGGGGAGAGCGCTTAAAGGCAATCCAGTTGTACGAGACTCTTTCTGCGGAACAGCGCGGGATGGTGCCGCAGGCGCTGCGAGTGTGGCTGCGATATCGCAGCGACAAGTACTTCGGCGCATCGCGAACCGACCGCATGCCGAAGGTGTGAGGTAGACTTGGCTCCATGGGCGGTCCACCTATCCCGACCTCGTTCCAGAAGTCCGCCGGCGAGTGCTTGCTCCTCGCCACTCTGATCGTGGCTGTTCAGATCGTTGGAATGCGGCTCTTGGGTTCAGGGACAGAGACCGGCATTTTTCATCCGTTGGCCGGGATCGGTGCCGGTTGGCTGCTCGCCCGCGGCCTGCGCGCGTGGCCTGGGATTTGGCTGGGTACGGCAGTCGCAGACGCGCTGATCTCGTTTGAGCGCGGCACATCACTTTCGAGCATCGACTCACACTTCGTCCTCACGAATCTTTCGTTGGGATTCGCTGATTTGCTCAATGCCCTTGTGGTGTATTGGATTGCGCGGACCCGACTTTCATCACCCATCACGCTGTTGCGTCCACGCGAGATTGTGCTGTTCATTTGGGTGATCCTCCCAGCTGGCAGCCTAGGTGGGACAGGTTGGGACTACCTCACGGTGCGCCTCTTGGAGACAGGCTCCGCGGAACCGGCGTGGCAAGTTCTCTGTGCGGAGTTTGTGAGCACCACGCTCGGCTCGATCACATCATCCGTGCTCGTACTCCTCGTGCTTGGATCACCACGCGATGTATGGCAGCGTCGGAAGTCCATGGTGATTTTCCTTCCTGTGATCTACTTCGGTGTGGTTTGGGGCGCAACGGCCGTTGGAGGAAGCATGCGGAATGCGAGGGAGGCGGAGTTCCGCTCCCTAATCACAGACGCCGTCGCGGAGCTCGAACTCGAACGAGCGAATTACGAGATGATCGCGAGCGCCGTGACGGCGTTCTACGCATCGAGCAACCTCGTGGAGCGCTCGGAGTTCGAGAGTTTCGTCGGTGAACTCCTCGCTCGCGCGCCTGATGTACAAGCGGTTACTTGGCAGCCGCGCGTTCGACGGGCAGAAAGAGCCGCGTTCGAAGCCGCTGCGATCGCTGAGGGACTCGGTGGATACCGAATCACGGAGCGGGCTGACGATGGGCAAAAGTTCACAGCGGGCGAGCGCGAGGAGTACTTCCCTGTTCTCTTCATCGAACCGCTCGCGGGGAATCAGATCTCGCTGGGATTCGATTCCTTTTCCGAAGGCGCTCGGCGGAGCGCCATGTTCCGCGCGCGTCAGACGGGACGGGTGACTGCGACCGAGCCGCTTCGACTCGCTCCGGCGCGCAGTGCGCCGAGCGTACTTCTCTTCGCGCCGATTTTGTCAAACTCCACTGGGGAGTTGATGGGGTTCATCAGCGTCATTGTCGATGCGACCAAGTTGTGCGCGCGGGTGGGCGAGTCCCTCAAGCAAGAGGGTGTTCAACTGAGCGTGACTGATCTCGAAGCGCCCTCCTCGCACAGGCTCCTCTACTCAACCCTGGATTCGGAAGACTCGAGTTCGGAAACGAAAGCAACGCTCCGAGAGGCGCAAGAGATCGCATTCGTCGGACGACGGTGGCGCGCAGAGGCCGTCTCCTCGGATGTGTACCTAGCGGGGCGGAGTCCGTGGGAGTTCTTTGCACAGTATGGAGCGTTCGCGCTTTTGACGGCGCTCCTCGTGGCGGGGCAGCTCTATACATCCGGCAGAGATTTACTCGTCGACGCTGAGGTTCGAGAGCGAAGTGCTGAGTTGCAAAGGGCGCACGACCGTATGCGTCAACTCGTGGATGGTGCTCCGACCGCGCTCCTTGCAGTGAGTGCTCGAGGAAGCATCGTCATGGCCAACCGTCGTGCGGTTGAACTCTTTGGGTACGCGCAACATCAGTTGCTGGGGCACTCTCCAAACATACTGCTCACTCAAAGTCGTGATGGCGGAGAGAGTGTCGTACCCGATGTTGTGGAACTCCGTGAGCATGACGGGGGTCTGCCAAGGATCTTGCATTGCACGACGGCGCAAGGCGCGCGCCTGAGCCTAATTGTCAGGCAGTCCACGACCTCTACCATGGACGGGTCACAATTGACGATTGTCGCGTTCCATGATTCGCCTCCCTTCCCGCGCGGAGGTACGGCTTGAGCATGGGTCGTCTCGGTGTTTCGTCTCTTCGCCGCGTCTTGAGGCGGTTTGCAGTGACGGCCGTGCTTGGCGTGTGTTCAATCACGACGCGCTCATTCGCGATGCCGCAGCGCGACGGCGAGGCGCGGGCGAGCGCAGGCGCCACTTCCTTTGAGTACTTGCTCGGGGTAGGGGCGCAGTGGAGGGATCAACTTGCCTCTGTGCTCTCGCCATTGCAGCAGGTGCGCGATGCTATGGCTGCGGATTTCGCGGTGGCGGAAGCGTTGGGTCGTGCTGATCGTGTTCAGGTGATTGAGGCACTGTCGAAGTTCTCGGGTCAAGCGGTCAATTGCCGGGTGGTCGCCTACGACACTTTTGGAGTGCCGATTGCGATGCTTCACTTTGACGCTATCGGAGAGGTGCAGCCGGACCCGCGATCACCCTTGGAGCTCGGTACGCGAGAATGCAGAGAGGAGTTCGTGAACGACGCGCTCGCGGCAGACGCACGCGCGTGGATCGCAGTGATGCCTAGCTGTGCGGACGAAGGACCGACGAGCGACGCAAAGAACCTGCTTGTCGGGTGCTCGCCGGTTCGATCAGTCGCGACTGCGCCGAGGGGCGTTCTCATGATTCTTTGGGAGTTGGAGGCCATTGAGTCACTTCTCTCCACTGCCAATCAGGCGGGCCGCGGCGTGTACAACCTCTCGCTCCTGAACTGGAACAGTGAAGTGATCCACGATGGGAGGATGCAGCCGACAGCAAACTGGGAGCAGCCCCCGCTTGAGACACTCGGGGCGCTGTCCGCAGTGTCCTTCGACGCGGAGCATGGACTACTCATGGCGTCAGGGCGACAGCTCCTCGTGTTGGTGCCGCTCGATCAGTTGAGTGAGAGGGGAAGTTGGGTCACTTCGCTCATGTTTTGCGCGAATCCGAATTCACCTGCGATCCAACGAACTCCGTCGGGAGTCTCGGGGCGCTTGCTTTCGTCAGGAGTCGTTTTTGGAGTCCTATTCGGCGGAGTCGCTGCTCTTGTGGTGGGAATCGTGGCTCGCCGAAGGTTGGTCGAAGCGAATCTCGCGGTCCGTGCCGCGGCGGATGAAGCCGTCGCCGAACGAAACCGGCTCATTTCAGGCGTGAGTCACGACATTCGAGGCCCGCTCGGCGCGATTGTCGGTTTTGCTGAATTGGTTCGGACTGACCCAGCCTATGGTGACGCTGGTGCGCTTCGCGACAACGCCTTTGAGGCCATCAAGCGAAGTTGCAATTTTATCCTTCGCCTCACCGATCACCTCCTCGACCTCCGCAGCGCGACGATGGGGAGGCTGTCGGTGGAGTCACGATTCACGGATGTGCTTGTCATCTGCGAAGAGTGCATGGATCTCTACTCCATCGAGGCGCGAACGAAGGGACTTACCTTCTTCTTCTCGCATCCTGGCATCGAACGCCTTCAGATCCTTGGTGATCCGACTCGCATTCGGCAGATTGTTCAGAACCTCGTAGGCAATGCCGTGCGCTACACCGACCACGGATCGGTTGCGCTGTCGCTTTGGATTCCCGAGGGATCGAAGGAGGAGATTGAGATTTCGGTTTCCGACACAGGCATTGGCATCTCCCCAGAGGCTCAATCAAAGGTGTTCGCTCCGTTCTATAGGGAGAAGCGAGCGGAGGGTGCGCCCCGTTCCGGAACCGGGCTTGGTCTTGCGGTCGTCAATACGATCGTTGGCGCGCTTGGAGGAAGCATTCAACTCACGAGTGAGGTTGGCAAGGGGTCCGTCTTTGCGGTTCGCATTCCTGCGAAACGATGGGTCGACACGGATCAATCGGTTGCGGTGCAATCGATGTCCGTCCCAGACTCGAGTGGCGCAGGCACTCTGACGCAACGATTGCTCGGAGTGAGAGTGGCCTTCGCGGATGATTACGCGGAGGCGCGCGAGATCACGGGACATCTTCTTCGCGGCCTCGGCGCGACGGTTTCGACCTTCGTTTCTGGGACCGACCTCTTGGAGGCAGTGCATTGCGGACTGGAGGTCGATTGCGTACTGCTCGACCTTCAGATGCCAGGCCTGAGCGGGCATCAGACTGCGGAGGCGCTGCGAAAGTGCGGGTACGGTGGCCCAATGGTCGCATTGAGCGCTCTCGCGGATGCGCCGTCGTTAGCGAGAAGTGAACAGGTTGGCTTCGCGGCGCATCTCTCCAAGCCGGTGGATCCAAACGCGCTTGGGGAAGTCCTTGCGCGGGTGGTTGCGGAGTACGCATCACAGAATTGAAGCGCGGGCACCTCCCGCTTGGGGTCCGTTCTCGGCCGTTGATCCGTTAGGATGACGGCGACTTCGAGTTTGGTTTGATCGGCCAATCTCTTCCGACATGCTATGGGTTGTTACACGAGCGAATTTCAGCGACTGCGTTTTCTTCGCGGGGCAATCGAGTCTTCTCGCCGCGAGGAGGCCACAGTGCGAGTTGCATCAGTGAGAGGCGAAGAAGAGGATGATTTGGCGCGGGAACTCCTCGCGTTGCAACCATGCGCAACTCCAAATCGCTCACGGGCTCGCGTTGTGCATGTCATCGGGAGTCTCGGTCCGGGAGGAGCCGAACGCCAACTCGTCTACCTCGCGCGAGAGTCTCTGCGACGGGGCGGTATCGAAGCGAGAATCCTCCTGACGAATCCACTCACGGGCAGCGCCGCGCACTATCTCCCACTCGCCCAAGCGGGAGGCGTCACAGTGGAGGTCGCTGGGGAGACTTGCGACGAGCAGACCCGCGATGCACTTTGCATCGACCACGATTTCCAGCGTCGACTTGGATTGGTTGATCCGCGATACCAAGCGTATGTCACAGAACTCGCGTGCGAGTTTCGACGACTGCAGCCGGATGTGGTGCATGCGTGGCTTGATCACGCGAATGTTTGGAGTGGGATTGCGGCGCTGATCTCGGGTGTCCCGAACATTGTGCTGTCCGTTCGGAATGTCAATCCCTCCAATTTCCCAAACCTCTACTCACCGTACCTCCTCGCGTGGTATCGAAAACTCGCGGCTTGTGCTCGAGTTCAATTCCTCGCAAACTCTCGCGTTGGAGCAGCGGACTACTCCCACTGGGCTGGTGTCAAACTCTCTCGCTTTTCGGTGATTCCGAACGGGATCGACAAGAGTGTGATGGATATCCCAAACCAAGCGCAGAGCGCGCAACTGCGCCGCGACCTGCAGGTGGATGGGAAACGCTTGGTGCTCGGCGTCTTTCGCCTCTCTGAGGAGAAGGAACCTCTCGACTTTGTCCGCGCGGCGAGGATTGTGCTCAGCAGAATGCCCGATTCGTGCGTGCTGCTTGCGGGGGATGGGCCTATGCGAGGGGAGGTGGAGAAGCATGCACAATCGATGGACCCCTCGCGCTTTCGATTGCTCGGCAGGCGCGACGATGTGGCCGCGTTGCTGTCAATCGCCGATGTCGTGATGCACACTTCACGCAGGGAGGGCACGCCGAATGCGCTGCTTGAAGCGCAGGCGCTTGGCTGTCCGGTGGTCGCTACTGCAGGCGGCGGGACGGTTGACGCAGTGCTCGATGAGCTGACCGGCTTTCTGTTGCCCATCGGCGATGCGGAGGGGCTCGCATCTCGAACGATCCAATTGCTCGCCAATCGACCAATGCGCGCTCGGATGTCGGCACGAGCACAGAAGTTTGTCGAGCGCAACTTCGCGCTCGAGACGATGGTGAGCAGGTCGCTCGAGTGCTATGAGAGGGTTGTGCCGTATGAAAAGTGCGTCCGAGTGACGCGCCCCGCGATGGACGCGTTGCCGCTGCTTGAGGCGCCGCGAGGGTGCACGCGGGTGGCGATTCCGAAGCGCCCCCGAGTCGTGCATGTAATCGGGTGCCTGACTCCCGGCGGGGCGGAACGCCAACTCGCGACCTACGCCTCGGTGGCGCATACGCGTAGGCTTGCCTCCCACACGGTCGTGACCTTTCATCCGGCGGTCGGGCCTGGGGCTTTTTTCCGCCCCCTTCTCGCGGAAGCGGGAGTGGATGTTCGCGCGTTGGCGGGTCCTTCCACAGCGCTGGCACTCGAGAGACTACGCACGGATCATCGGTTGCGCGCACGGCTCTGCGCCATTCCGCCAGAACTCGGGCCTGAACCGATCGCGTTCATTTCCGCGATTCTCTCGACACGCGCGCATGTCGTGCACACCTGGCTCGATCACAGCAACGTTCTCGCTGGCATCGCCGCCCTTGCACTCGGGATCGATCGCGTGGTGTTTTCGCTGCGGTCGGTTTCTCCGCCAAACTTTCCCGCGTGGTATGGCGACTGGATGCACTCGTGGTATCAAGCCCTGTCGACAAGTCCGCGCGTGCGATTTGTGGCGAATTCAGAGCACGGTGCGCGAGATTACGCGCGTTGGATTGGGATCGACGCATCGCGCATCGCGGTGATCAACAACGGGGTCGATCCCGCGCAGTTCACCGACACCGACCCGGGATGTGTCGCGCGCCTGCGCGCGGAGCTCCGCGCGACCGGTCGACCACTCCTTGTGGGCGCCTTTCGACTCGTCGAAGAGAAACGGCCGCATCAGTTCATCGAAATCGCGAGGCGGTTGCTTCGTCGCGTTCCCAACGCGCGCATAGTCATCAGCGGCGATGGCCCGATGCGCGAAGAGATGGAGCGAGCAACCGAGGACATCCGCGACTCATTCACACTGCTTGGCCGCCGCACGGATGTCTCGACGATGTACGCAGCGGCGAATGCCACGCTCCTCTGCTCGCGCGTGGAGGGATTCCCCAATGTCCTGATGGAAGCACAGTTCCTTGGCTGCCCGGTTGTTTCGAGTGACGCAGGTGGGGCACGCGAGACATTTCTTGACGGAGAGACAGGCTTCTTGCACGAATGCGAGGATGTCGATGGCATGGCATCGAGTTTGGCGCGGCTCTGCTCCGATGACGCGCTTCGAAAGAGGTTCTCTCAGGCCGCGCGCGCATTCGCGCTTGAGCGATTCGATCTTGAACGGATGGTGCGCCTAACAAACGCGCTCTACCACTCGGCCTAGCCTCAGTCAGGTCGCCGAGAGAACCGGTTGAAAACGGTACTTCGCGTCGAGATTGACCAGTGATTGAGGGAGTGCGCCGATATCGCCGGTCACTCGAATCTGCAGCACATCGACACGGCGATCAAAGTGGGCATCCGCTTGCAGTCCCCACGCCCCGACGGTGAGGAAGTAATCGCCGGGCGCGAGGTGATTCGTGAAGGCGACCTCCGCAGTGACGCGCTCGTGTGGCGCGAGCGGCACAGGGGAGACCTGTTGAGGGCGGGGGTTGATGGAGAACACCTCGACACCGCGGACCGTGCGAATGGAGAATCCGACATGGAGATCTTCGATCGGTTGCACCGCACGCACACTCGCGCGAATCGAATATGCCCTATTGGGCACAAGCATCTGCACCGCGTTCCCGTCGCTTCCCACAATTTCGACATGCTCAATCAGTGCGGCGCCAGATCCGTAGCGCATCTCGGGAGCGATGTCGCCGCCGAGCGTCTTGGATGGACTCGGTGCACTTGGCGCGGGGGCGGCACTCGCAGCCGCAGCGGCGGTCGCGTCACCGAGCATCGCGCGAAGGTAACTCTCCGACACTTCCTTCGCACTTCCCGTCGCGAGGACACGCCCGCGCTCAAGCCAAACTGCTCGATCGCAGAATTGCGCCACAGCATTCATTTCGTGCGAGACGAGCAGGATGGTCGTGCCGCGCGCGCGGAGTGCTTCAAAGTGCGCAAAGCATTTGCGTTGAAATCGCACATCGCCTACGGCGAGCGCCTCATCGATGATGAGAATGGTCGGTTCGCATGCAAGGGCGGTGGAGAAGCACAGGCGCGCCTGCATGCCGCTTGAGTAGGTTCGGAATGGCCGATCGATGAACTCGCCAAGTTCGCTAAACGCGGCGACCTCGTCCTGCTTGGCGAGGATCTCCTTGCGCGACATTCCGAGGCACAGACCGCCCATGATGATGTTTTCGCGCCCGGTGTAGTCTGGATGAAATCCCGTGCCGAGTTCGAGAATTGCGGAGATTCTGCCGTCGACTTCGACGGTTCCTTGATCGGCTGCGAGCGTGCCGGCGATCACTTTGAGTAGGGTCGACTTCCCAGCACCGTTGCGCCCGATGACGCCAACCACTTCGCCGCGCGAGATGTCGAGGCTGATCTCCGTGAGCGCGGAAAACTTTTCGTGGCGCTTTCCAAAGCCCATGAGTTCGAGCAGCATCTGCGCGGGCGACGCAAAGATCTCGAACTGCTTCGAGACATTTGAAATGCGAAGTGCGGGACGCTCGAGTTGCATGTCGACCTTCTCTCGCCTTAGTAGTCTGCGATGTACGAGTAGCGACCCGCGTTTGCGTTGGGATCACGCCCGTCGGTCGTCGAGAACAGCACATAGTCCTGCCAATGTGCAAACCGACCGTTTCCGTACTGCACGATGTGCGCGTGCATGAAGTGGGTCAATCCAATCGGCCGATCGCCGTCGTACAGCATCAGTCGCGAACCGCGCGGTGGCAAGCACTGGTCGCATTGGCCAACGAGTTCGGGTAGTTGCGCGGACCACGACAAGCCATCACGCTGCACGAATGGGGTGGGAAGCGACTTGCGAGACGCGAGTCGGCGCGCCTCTTCGGCCGCCCATTGTTGGTTGTGTCGAGGGTCTGCGAGTATGTATTCCGTGCACCCTTCACCGAGGATGGCATTCACAATGGTCAGTCCGTGACGCTTCCCCCACGCTTCGACTTCCGCGTAGGACGCAAACTCGATCGGCCAACCGCCGAGCCAATCCTTGATGTCCGTCCAGAAGTCCATGCCGCGGGTGTTGTACTTTCGGACAACCTCCCACGGCCACTCTTTCTGTCGCCAGCCACCGCGGAAGAGCCCGAGAGCGTGCTTCCACTCCATGATTCGTTTTCCCAGCGCGCCGCGTTGGTTGTACTCGCGCTTCACTTTCACCCATTCGCCCGTGGGAGGCTCGACATACTGATCGCTCGAATACAACGCGAGGTAGACGACGCTGTCGGGTTTGCGAGGAATAATGGCGTTGTCCATCGCGGTCCAGAGTTCGCCCGTGTGATGAAGCACGCCCCAGGAGTACACAATGTCGAACTTCGGAAGCGCGTGCATTCGCGCGGCATCGAGTACGGACCCTCGCTCAACGCTCCAGCGCGCGTCATTGGCCGCCGCCATTTCCCGAACCTTGAGGCTCGTCGCAACCGCGTTGGCGTCGTAGTCAAAGCTCACGACACTGGCGGCACCCGAGCGCAGTGCGGCGAGTGAATGCAGCCCGCTCCCGCAACCAATGTCGAGAAAGGAGAGCCCCGCGAGGGACTTCAGGCGAAGAGCCGTGAGCAGGTGCTCACGACTCGAGTCGACGCGCGACTCTGAAAAGTGCTGATCAATAAACTCCGACCAGTTTCGTCCGAATCCAAACCGTAGCGACTCATCGAGTCCCTTGGACTCGGCGGGATCTTCAACAACGGGAGCACTCGACATATGGCGCAGCGTAGCAGGACAACACCGCGCCGCGCTGTCGGTCGGTATCCTGCATCCTAGGTATAGATGGCGAATCGAACTGCATGCAGTGGTCGATCCGCCGCGCGGAGTTTTCTTGGAGGCGAAATGGCTGAAACGAACCAACCTGACGAAAACTCGATAGAGATCTCGCCTCCGCCAGCTGCAATTGCCGACCCGAGTCCTCCGCCACCGCCACCGCCTCCAACTCCAGTCACCGCGTCAGTCGCGAACGCCGCGGGGTTGTCCATGTTGCGACTCGTGCTTGCGCTCGGCGTCGCATCGTTCGCGGATACGCTTGGCGTTCCATTTGGCGAGCTTGGCGTGATCGTCTTTGACCTATGCGTTGGTTTTGTCCTCTTCGCTATTCTTGGCTTCCGCGTCGAACTCCTGTTCGCAACCGTGGCTGAGGCGATTCCCTTTGTGGGGATCTTCCCGAGCTGGGTCCTCGCGGTCGCCTCCATTTGGGCGCGGAATCCCCGCGCTGAGTGAATCCGCGTGCGGTGAATCGCATACTCTGCGCGGCGCGTGTGTGGCATCGCCGGAATCATCGACATTGGAATCGGCCTCGGTCGGGACGAAATCGCGCGTCTCGCCACGCGTATGCGCGACTCCATGACGCATCGCGGGCCGGACGACGGTTCGTCGTGGGTCTCGGACGATGGTCGCGTTGCGCTCGCGCATCGGCGACTTTCCATCATTGATCTTCGTGCGCATGGCCGTCAGCCGATGGCGAATGAGGACGGCTCTGTGCAGGTCGTTTTCAATGGTGAGATTTACAACCATCACGATCTCCGCGCGGCGCTTGAAGCGAACGGGCACGCCTTTCGTTCCAACAGCGATACCGAAGTGCTCGTGCACATGTTTGAAGAGACGCGACTAGACCAGTGCAAGAGTCTCGATGGCATGTTCGCATTCGCGGCGTACAACGCGCGGGAGCAAACCCTCGTGCTCGCACGCGACCCGTTTGGGAAGAAGCCTCTCTACATCGCCGACGGTGCAGGCTTCCTCGCCTTCGCGAGCGAGCTTCGCGCACTCGAAACGCTGCCCTTTCTCAATCGTCGAGTTTCGCGCGATGCGATCGCGGCGTACCTCCTCGTCCAGTACATGCCCGTCGAGCTTGGTATTTACGAGGGTCTCCACAAACTTCCGCCCGGTCACGCGATGTCCATCAACCTCGCGACTGGCAAGCGTCAGACCGAGCGCTTTTATCGTTTCTCGCCGCGCCGCAGCATCGAGACCAAACGCTCGCCCACGGAAGTGAAGAACGAACTGCGTCGACTCGTGAGGCGCGCTGTCGAGAAGCGGCTCGAGAGCGATGTTCCTCTCGGCGCGTTTCTTTCGGGAGGGGTGGACAGTTCGCTCGTGGTGGCGATGATGGCCAAGGACTTCGGAAAGAAGGTGGACACCTTTTCCATGGGATTTGACGATCCCAACGCGACGGAACATTTGTTCGCGCGCGAGACGGCGCGCATGCTCGGGACGAATCACCGCGACGATGTCCTCACGCCGGACGCGATGCGCATGCTTCCGGACATTGCGGCGCGACTCGATGAACCCAACGGCGATTCCTCCTGCCTTCCCACGCTCTTGCTCTCGCGGTTCACTCGGCAATTCGTGACGGTTGCACTCAGCGGCGACGGCGGAGACGAATTGTTCGGTGGCTACGGTCGCTACAAGGACACGCTCAATGAAACGGCGGCGGATGTGGGCGGATACCTAGCACGGCTAAAACTTCTCGCGCAAGGCGAGCGCGCGACTTCGGTTGCGGATCGATATCTCGGCCCTCGGTGGCTCATGTTTCAGCCCGAGCGAGTGACTGAACTTCTCGGTACGCCGATTCCCTCAGAGGCCGCGCGTCATCTTTCTGATTGGCGCGAGCTGCTCGAAGACGAGTCGCGCACGCCGATGCAGCGCATGCGAGCGCTCGATGCGTACACCTATATGCCAGGGGCGGTCTTGCCGAAGGTTGATCGCATGAGCATGCAATGCTCGCTCGAAGTGCGCTGTCCGCTTCTTGATCATGAACTTGGCGCGTTTGCGGCGACGCTTCCAGATTCGATGCTGTGGGAGCCACCGCTTGGAACGAAGCGAATTCTGAAAGAACTCGCCGCCGAGTACCTTCCGCGCGAATGGATGGAACGACGCAAGATGGGTTTCGGTCTTCCGTCGGATTGCTGGTCGCAATCGGAGTTGCTGAAGCTCGCGGAGGACTCCCTCGGGCGTGATGCAGCCCTTCGCAACCACCTCGATGGCGATGCCCTCACTCGATTCGTCCTCGAGCAGCGCGATCCGAATCACTTCTCTATCTATCGACTCTGGCCGATGCTGATTCTGGAACTCTGGCTGAGAGCAAGAGCCTAGGTTCGGGCCAAAGATTTTCGCGTCACGCTTCGGCAGGCCTTGATGATTGCGTTGGCTCGCTTCGGCTGCTCCCTGCACTCCATCAATGCACTCAGCATGAGCGGCGCGACGACTGTCGCATCAGACTCGATGACAAACATGGGCGTGTCTTCCGTCAACTTGTCCCAAGTGATTTTCTCGTTGGGCGTGGCGCCCGAGTACGAACCATATGAAGTCGTCGAGTCAGAAATCTGGCAGAAGTACGCCCATGGCTTGACGGATTGTTGAAGGTCGTACTTGATGGATGGCACGACGCAGATTGGGAAGTCTCCCGAGATACCGCCACCGATTTGGAAGAAGCCCACGCCCTTGCCTTTGGAGAGCAGTTTGTAATCGTCGTACAGATTCGCCATGTACTCAATGCCGCTCTTCACAATGCTCGCGCTGCATTCGTTAAATTTCACATGCGACGCAAAGATGTTGCCGAAAGTCGAGTCCTCGTGGCCGGGCACGACCATCGGTAGCTTCGCCTTCGCAGCCGCGAGCAACCAGCACTCATCGGGATTTCCTTGGAAGTGCTTCTTGGGAATCGACAGCACGAGATCGTAGAAGTATTCGTGCCAGAATCGACGATCGCCGTTGGTCGTCGCCTTATGCCACATGGGGACGAGGATTTTCTCGACGGCGCGAAAGGCTTCATCCTCGGGAATGCTCGTGTCCGTGACGCGGCGCATGCGCTGTTGGAGAATCTTCGTGTCGTCTTCTTTGGTGAAGTAGCGGTAGTCGGGAAAGTCTTTGTAGCCGTGATGGGCGACGAGTCGGAAGAGCGACTCTTCGAGGTTGGCGCCGGTGACGGAGAGGCCGTGGACAAGCCCGGCGCGGATCGCGGGGGCGAGGGTGATGCCCAGTTGCGCGGAACTCATCGCGCCCGCAACGGCCCAGTACATCTTTCCGCCGCCCCCGATGTGATCCCAGTAGGCAAACAGCGCATCGCGAGTCGCGCGAGCGTTGAAATTCTTGTAGTTGCGAACAACAAACTCGAGAATTGGAAGCGAGCCTTGAGCCATAGGATGAGGATGTATAGCAGGAAGGGCGTGAGGCGCGCGGTCGAAGGAAGGGAATGAGCCTCGTCAACAACCATGGCTCACATGACGCACGCTCGCGTCCGCCTTACCGTGCGTTTACCGCGCATTCGGTATTCTCTGGGGGATGACGAATGCATCCAAGGAGCCATCGACCTCAGACCGCGCAGGCGAATGTTCGGCGGCGGACGCGACTATCGCACCGTCGGAGGTTGATATCGATCTCGACGAAGGGTCCGTCCGCGCGAAACGCATTGGGTTGTTTGTCGGACCGATCCTTGCAGTCCTCATGGTTGGTTTGACGCACCCAGCGTTGGCAGGCATGGGCGGATTGACGGACGCCGCATCGTGTGTGCTCGGCCTGCTCGCGTTGATGGCGACATGGTGGGTGACGCTCGCGGTCGATCCAGCGGTCACTGGTCTGCTCCCATTCGTCGTCCTCGCGGTCCTCGGCGTTGGAACGCCCGCGGAAATCGCCGCGCCGTACGCGAATGATGTGATGTTCCTGTTCGGAGGCAGCGCGCTCCTGGCATTCGCACTTGAACGCACCGCGGTTTCGCAGCGATTCGCCGCGACGCTTGTTGGCTTCGCGGGGAGTTCTCCCTTTCGCGTGCTTGCCGCGCTCATGATGAGCACCGCAATACTCAGCGCGTTCGTGTCGAACCTTGCAACGGCGGCGACGATGTTGCCACTCGCAATCGCCCTCGGTGGTCAAGCGACGAGTGCAGCGACGAATGGCGCGCAACGCGCCGCAGCGGGGCGGTTCTTCACATCACTGCTCTTGGGTGTCGCATTCGCGTCGAGTATCGGTGGCGCGCTCACGATCATCGGAAGCCCACCCAATCCCATCGCGGTGAACTGGTTGCGCGACAATGGCGTGGACTTCACCTTCAATGATTGGCTGTACTTCAGCGTGCCAACGACATTGGTGTTCCTCCCGCTCGCGATCGCGATACTTGGGCTGTGGCTCTTTCCTGCGCGTGAACTTGCCGATGTGGAACTGCGCGTGACCAAGTCGGCGATTGGTCGTGATGGCTACTGCGCGCTCGGTGTGTTCGCGTTGGCCGTGCTGCTCTGGGTGACGCAGCCGCTATATACGAAGGCGTTTCCGCAGGTCAAGGACGGAACCGTCGCGGTGGCGGCTGCAGCGGCGCTGTTCTTCATCCCGAGTGCGACTCGACGCGGCGTTCCGATTCTGGACGCGAGTGTGCTCAGCAAGGTGCCATGGCGCGTCTTGATGTTGTTCGGTGGCGGGTTGTGTCTCGCGGAGGCGATGTCGCGCTCGGGTCTCTCATCCGCGCTAGGCGCGATGATTGCGCAGGCGGGGACACTCCCGCAGATCGGCCTACTGATCATCCTCGTCGCAACGCTCGTGATTGCGAGTGAAGTCGCCTCGAACACGACCTTGACGGCGATGGCGGTGCCAATCGTTGGGGCGCTGGCGCCGGGACTTGGTGTCGCGCCGGAAACACTTGTCATTCCTGCCGCGTTCGCTGCGAGTTGGGCTTTCGCGTTGCCTGTCGGTACTCCGCCAAACGCATTGATCTACGCCTCCGGACACGTTCGCGCGGGCGACATGATGCGCGCGGGCATCGTGCTCGATGTCGTTGCAATCCTCGTCATCGTGTCGATGGCGGCGCTCCTCTTCTGATCACCGTCGACGACTCTCTCCGCTTCGCGGATCGAGCGACTCGTTCTGCCTCAATCCGCCGAGCGCGCGGAGAGCCGTTGCTTTGCTGAGCATGTCGCTTGGCTTGACGAGTTCGGCTGCCTGCCAGCTGACATTGGCAATCTCGGCGTCGGAGACGCTCGCGTCCTTCGGCAATCCGGCAAGTGCGGGCTTGATCGCATCCACGAAGGAGGGCATGTGTCCAGGGAGTGCATAACCCGAAAACATTGCGCCCACCGCGCCGCATTCCGTGTGTACGCCAAGTGAAGCCACTCCGTACTCAAAAGTGCCAATGCCGACATCGTTCTGAAAGTTGCCTGCGATGCGCGAACGCCGCATCCGATTGTGGGCCTTGGCGCAAGCGCGTTAGGGCGCGGTGTCGGACTCTGATTCGCCCTCGTCCTCGTTGTCCTCGGACTCTTCTTCTTCTTCTTCTTCTT
>SXUJ01000045.1 GCA_005790565.1 Planctomycetia bacterium | reverse complement strand
GTCGTGATATGCGACATAGATCGGATCTGTGCCGCACCATGAGCAGCGAGCGTTCGTACCACGCGAAAGGGTCATGACGAGGAACTCTACCGAGCCTCTCCATTACGAGCAGCATTGGCGCGATCAAGAGGCGCGTGAGACTCAGGTTGGTTGAGGCGCTGCGGTCTTAGTGGCAACCGCATCCAGAGCCGCAGCCCGCAACTTGGAGTTGCGGCTTCGCCGCGCCAGTCGCGATCTTGCGCTTGGCAAACGCGACTGCTGCCGCGCCAGTGGATCCGTGGCCGGCCTCGTGCAGCACCGCGTGCGTCGTCGCTTCGATCTCTTCGATCTTCGCGTCAATCGTCGCCTCCGACATGCCCAAGTACAGTCCCGCGAGTCGGATCAATCCGCCTGCGTTCGCGATGAAGTCAGGCGAGTAGAGAATGCCGCGCTTGGCGATCGCGTCGCCGTCGCGCGAGACATTCGCGAGTTGATTGTTCGCCGTACCACAGACAATGGAGCAATTGAGTTGTGCAATTGTCTTCTCATCAAGCACGCCGCCGAGCGCGCAGGGTGCCACGATGTCGACCTTCTCCTCGAAGAGGTTTCGATCATTGCCGAGTGCCACGCAGCCGAGTTCCTCGACGGCGCGTTTCACGGTTGGGACATGGACATCGGTGACATAGACCATCGCACCAGCCTCGCGCAGCAGTTTCGCGAGTCGATATCCGGTTGCGCCAACTCCTTGGATGGCAACCGAGATGTTCTTGAAGTCGACGGGCTTGCCGATGTGCTTCAGGCACGCCTTCATCGAGTTGAAGCAGCCGAGTGAGGTGTAGGGCGACGGATCGCCTCCATGACTCACCGTGTTTCCACCCATCACATGCTTCGACTCCATCGCCATCCAATCGCAGAACTGTGGGCTCACGCCGACATCTTCAGCGGCGATGTACTTGCCAGCAAAGGTGTCAACGAAACGACCCATCGCGCGGGCTTCCGCCTCCGTGGGCTGTTGCGACGCGCTTGGAAGAATGATGATGCTCTTCGCGCCGCCCATAGGCAACCCACTCGCGGCCGCCTTATAGGTCATGCCCTCAGAGAGGCGAAGCACATCGTGCAGTGCATCCGTCTCGCTCGCGTAGGCCCAACGGCGTGTGCCACCGAGCGCGTTCCCGAGAACGGTCGAGTGGATCGCGATGATGGCCTTGAGGCCAGTCTTCGCATCATGGTGAAATGCGACTCGCTCGTGGCCATAAGACTGCATCTGCTCGAGAACCTTCATGGGCGCGGTGCTTCCTGATCTAGAAATGGGAGTGTGGGAGAGCGGGAGAACGAAGAGGCGAACGATAGGCGACTGGAGGAAAAAATTCTGACCTTCGAGCGCGAAAAATCAGCGCTTAGAGCCGACTAGGGGTCCGCTGAACGCCGATCCGGAGCCGAACTGCGGAATCGCCGACTGGTCTGCATGTTGACCCGTCCCCCGAGCCGGCAGATCCATCGTGCGCTCCGGAATAGAGTAGTCCGCATTCGGAAGCGTAGCTGCGAAACGCAGTTGCGAGGCCGCGGCCCTCTTCATCGTCACATCCGTGTGCACTGTGAGGGCGCGTTGCTCGTCTGCGATTCCGGCTTGCGCGAGGCGGACAAAGTGCTCAACGAGGGTGTACTCGTGCTCTAGCTCACTGCCGTCGAGGCCGGCTCGGATGCGCGCATCCAACTTGGAGATTGCGCAGAGCGAAGCGTGAATCCATAGCGCCGCCATCGAGAGCCGTGCTTGGATCGTCTGCTCGGTAATGAGTCGCTCTTCATGCTCCTTGAAGGCCAACTTGACCTGATGGGAGTGTTCCTGAATGCGAACGAGCATCTCGTCCGTAAGTTGTCGAAGTCTGGGGTGGACGCGGCTTGAGACTGGCGCGCGGCGACGCACACCGAGGAAGAGTTCTAGGCCAACTTGCATCGCGGTCAATGGATGCCTCCACGGCGATTGCTTGACCTTGATCAGATACTCGCCGAGTTGCTTCGCGCCGTACGCGAAGACGAAGGAATGCATGACTTCGTTGGCGCCCTCGACGATCGTGTTGATGCGTGAGTCGCGCCACATGCGCTCGACATGATTCTCCGTCATGTAGCTTTCGCCACCCATAATCTGGATCGCGTCATTGACCGTGCGGTAGCCAAACTCACTGCAGAAAATCTTACAGATGGCCGTTTCGAGCATGATGTCTTCGTCGTGTCGGTCGAGGAAGCCAGTGGTCATGTAGAGCACGGCGTCCATCGCGTAGGTGTACGACGCCATGCGCGCGAGTTTTTCCTTGACGAGGTCAAACTCGGCGAGGGGTCGCTCAAACTGGTAGCGGTATTGCGCCCACTTCGTTGCTTGCTCGGTACTTGCGCGCGCCGCGCCGAGCATGCCCGCCGAGAGTGTGCACCGACCGTAGTTCAGGCAACTCAAGGCGACATGCAATCCCTTTCCTTCCTTGTGGAGGAGGTTCGCCTTCGGCACCTTCACATTCGTGAATCGAATGCGCGCTTGCCAGGTGCCGCGGATGCCGCACTTCGATCGGTTGCGGCTGAAAATGTCCACGCCCTCCACATCGGGGGTACAGATGAGTGCCGTCACAGCGTCCTTACTCTTGCCCGTCTTGGGATCGGTGATCTTTTGTTTTGCCATCACCGTAAAGAGGCCGCATAGCGCACCCGAGGTTGCCCATTTCTTTTCGCCGTTGATGATGTAGAAGTTGCCACACGGGCTCAACTCGCAACGGGTCTCTTGACCACCTGCATCACAACCGACATTGGGTTCGGACAGACAGAACGCGCTGAGCGTGTCGGTCGCCATCCGAGGGAGGTACTCCTTTTTCTGCAGTTCGTTTCCGAACAACATGAGCGCTTTGCAGCCGATCGACTGATGGGCCGAGACAAGGACCGCCGTCGATCCGCAGGTGCGCCCAATGCGGTCAAGCACGCGGTTGTAACTCGTGATGCCCAAGCCCAAACCACCAAACTCCCTTGGAATCGTCATCCCCAACACCCCGAGCTTGAAGAGGCGATCAATCACTGAGTGGGGGATCTCTTGCTTCTGATCGATTTCGATTGCGGGATGTTCGTTGCGGAGATACTCATCGAGCGCGGCAAGCAACTGGTCGCAGCGCGCCGTTTCTTCCGCGAGGGTCGTCGGGTAGGGGAAAAGCATGTTCTCGCGGAAGTTGCCCCAGAAGTAACTCTTGACGACTCCCATCGTCAAGGGATCGGGGCCGAGCATCTCCTGCGCTTGTGCAATCTGCTTGCGGTCTTGCGCGGAGACATTTTTGAGGTCCTTGGCGAGATCTGGTTTCGACATGTGTAGCTCGAGCTTGGGTGAAAATCGGGCGATGAACAACTCTGCGTTCTCGGAAGGGGGCGCTCCCAAGGGAAGCGCTCATCATAGGTCGGTCGCGGGCGGATAGAGCGAGTGGATCCGGTGATTTGGAACTCGAAATGGCTGAACAGCGAGCGTGCGAGTGCGCCGAGCCATTGATAATCGCAAGCCATCGCATGCATAGCGACATGCTCGGTAGAGATTGACAGACGCGCGTCGCCCGACGAGCGTCAGCGCTTCAAGAAGCTATCGAGCTTGGCGCGAGCTTCGGGCGTGTGGCGCAGCTGAACGAGATGCGATCGTTCACATTCAAGCGCAGCGTCCCATCCATGTGCAACGCCTGTCCGGACGGCATCAAGGCAAGCTGCGCCATGCTTGGTGGCGCCAACGCTTTGGGAAAGCGAGTCGCAAACCCGCGTAACGTGACCAGCATCGCGCGGAGCGAGCGCGCTGCGCGCGGCGTGCGTCGCAGGAAAGTCATTGCGCGATGCGTGCTGCGAAGTGATCCAATCGATGGCAGTGGCGACAGCGCCCTCCGCGCCGCTTCCAGGCGTCGCCGTTGCTGCGAACAATCCTGCCGGTACCTCGACACACGACCATGTCGCACCAGTGGCCGTCCTCTGAATCGCGAGTAGGGGATCGACGCGCGCCGGAAGCATTTGTGTTCCACCCCACCCTGGGCAGATGCATAGTCCAGCTTCAGGCAACCCGATCTGCCACGGCTTTCCGCCCTCGGCTGGAATTGATGCCACAAGGGCATCGCAGTGCATCGCGATTTCGAGTCCTCCGCCAAGCGCGGCGCCATGAATTGCTGCGACGCTCGGGCATCCGAGGAGCGGGATCATCGAAAACGCCTCAGCGCCCGCTTTGAG
Organism: Planctomycetia bacterium; assembly: GCA_005790565.1. Classification (GTDB taxonomy): domain Bacteria; phylum Planctomycetota; class Phycisphaerae; order Phycisphaerales; family SM1A02; genus F1-140-MAGs142. The sequence goes on along the minus strand of SXUJ01000045.1, from coordinate 5,834 downwards.
GTAGGCGTGCAGTTGCGAATCATCAAGTGCATCGATTTCGGCGAGGTCCGCACCGGCGACAAAGACGCGCGTGGAAGCGCTTGCGAGGACGAAGCCGCGCGGCTTTGCCTGCGCAATGCTTGCGAGCGTTGCGTAGATCTCACTGATCAGCCAACTATCCAAGACCACCACGCCGCCCCGAAGTTTTTCGGGGTTCGGCTGTAGCGACAGGACATGAACGCCATCGCGAACTTCGACAGGCAACATAGGAGAACTTTCAGAATCTCACGACTCAGAATTCATTCGCCGAGCAACCGCAGTCAGCGCGGCACTCGTCGGGATTCGTGAACTTGAACAAGCCGCCCGCGACAATCGCGGCTGCAAGCTGCGCGCCGGCATACACAAAGAAGGTCGTCGCATCGAGGTAGCCGGCGGTGAGCAACGCGCCGCCGACGGCTGGGTTGAACGCTCCACCACTCACGGAGCCAACGGAAAGTGCGCCCGCGAGGACCACGAGCGCAATCGCCGCGCCGTAGAAACTGTTTCCCTTCGTCGCCTTGGCAGTGGCGACTTGCAACACGGTGAAGCAGAGGAAGAGCGTGAAGATGAATTCCACCATCACCGCGCTTCGCATGTCGGGCGCGAATGCGTCTTTCGGAAAGTCCAGCGCAGGCATCGATTTCGCGGCCAAGCCCGCGACGACACCCGCGATGATCTGTGCGAACCAATAGGAGGCGAGCCCTTGAGGCGTGAGTGTCTTGCGCATCCACAGCGCCGTTGCGACGGCGGGGTTGTATGCGCCACCGGAGATATGCCCACCGAAGTAGATGGCCGCGGCGAGTGCTGCAAAGACCGCAAACGGCGCGAGGTTGCTCGCGATGCCGCCTCCGACTGCGATGGCGACGACGAACGCGAGGAAGAAGGTTCCAAGAAATTCAATGATTGATTTCTGCATGCTGGGATGTTAGCTCAAGTCGTTGCAACTCTGACTTTCGTCAGGGAGACAGAAAAATCCCTTTCACGCACGAGCCTTCCAAACCGACTTCAAACGAGCCTGTGCCTCAGCGCCGGAGATGAGACGAGCGCTGATCTCCGCGCCTTCGAGAATGACAGCATCGTCATTCGAGCCATCGAGTTGCGCGAGCCAATGCTTGGTCGCGGCCATGGCATTGGGACCGCCTTTCGCGAGTTGCGCGGCAAGTGCATCGCACTTCGCGTCGAGCTCTTCAAGCGTCGACAAGTGCGTCGCAAGTCCGCGCCGGAACCCTTCTTCGCCTGACATGGTGCCGCCTGCAAGCAGCATTGCGCGCGCCGGTCCGGCGCCGATCTTTTTCACCAGCCACGGCGCAACAACGGCAGGGCAGATTCCGAGATCGACTTCGGGATAGCCAACTTTGGCGGCATCGTGCAGGATCGCAAAGTCGCACACGACCATGAGTCCACATCCTCCGCCGATTGCGGCGCCTTGCACCTTCGCAATCGTTGGAATCGGAAGTTTTCGTATCTTCAGCGTGACGCGGCCAAGCGCGCGCAGCATGTCGCCCATCACGATCGGGTCATCTGCAACCGCTCGGAGATCCATGCCGGCGCAAAAACTTTTTCCAGCGCCGGCGAGAATCAGCACACGCACGGATGCGTCTGTAGCGATCGCTGCAAGCGCCGATTCAACTTCTGAGATGACCTCAAGAGAAAGCGCATTGCGAGATTCAGCCCGATTGAGTTCGAGCGTAAGGATCCCCGGATTGGCTGTGTGCCGGGCGAGGCGAATCGATGGTGCTGTCGTCATCACCGGAAGGGTAGTGGATGGCGGGACCGTTCAAACACTCGCCGCGCACGCGTTCCATTGTCGAACGACTCGGTTGTCGTGCTCGAAGCCCAGAATGGACACGCTCGAGGTCGAGAGCGCAAAGTGTTCGCCGTCCTCCGACGCAAGACGCAACCAAACCGCAGCAAGTACGCGGAGGACGTGCCCATGCGCAAAGATCAGTGCGTCGCCATCGATTTTTTGGCACCGATCGATCACGCGCCGGACCCGAACCGAGACTTCTTCTGCATTTTCGCCGTTGGGGCACCCATCTTGAAAGAGCGACCACGCAGGATCGCGCTCGTGAATCTGCTTCGTTGTGAGCCCCTCGTACTCGCCGTAGTTCCACTCAAGCAGGTCGTCCATGTGCTCCGCTTGACCAAGGAATCCCATGAGCTCGCAGGTTCGAACGGCGCGTTGCAGTGGGCTTGTCAACACGAGTTCGAATTGCGAAGCATGCCTGAGCACGAGTTCGCGCGCACCGAGTGCCTTCGCTTCCCCAGTCGCAAGAAGTGGGAGATCCGTGCGACCGGTATGTTGTCCCGACAAGCTCCATTCAGTTTCGGCGTGCCGCACAAGCACGAGATGTTTCGCCATGCACGCAGCGTACAGCGCGACGCTACCTCGGCGCGGCTGTTGTGAAGTGGACAAGCGCCCACAGTGTGACGATCACCACGAATGCTCCTCCACCGCCGAGCGCCGCCGCGCGGAGGCGGCGTTGGCGAAGTCGCGCTTGGTTGAGCCAGCAGCGCCCGTCGACCTCTTTCACGATCACTCCGCTCGTGATCGCTCGTTCTACGAGAGCTTCTCTCGGGATGCCAATGGAGTTCAACTTTCGGGCGCCATCGGGTGTTGTGGCGCCAGCCTCAACGAGCAGCCGAAGCGGTCCCTTCGGTTGGCGAAGCATCATGGCGATGATGCCTGCGGGAGCCAGAATCGCCCCAATTCCGAAGCCGACATTGGGATCCCGAAACGGCATAGCGCTCTGGGGGCAAGATCGAATCAGGCCGGAGCCGGCTCGGAGTCGGGCACCGCAACCCGCTCTCCGCCTTCGTGCGACCATCGCTCCCAGCCACGGTGATCGAAGGTGAAGAGTTGACCGGCTCGATGTGGAACTCCGCGTTGGAAGATCGGGAGTGCGACCAAAGTGCCGAGGTCGATGACCTCGAGGAACTGCCGGCGGAAATTTCCGCGATCGAGCGGGACTCCCAGAATGTGCTCGTACAGCATTCGGAGGGAAGACATGGGAAACGGATCGGGAAGCATGCCAAAGAGCATGGGTGCAGGGGTGTCGGCGCGAGTCACGCCGATGCGGCTTGCGAGTGGAGACCGCCCGTCAAAGCCGTCCGTCTTGCGATGCAGAATGCCGCGTGGCAAGAGTCGACGCGTGACGGCGTCGCCGAGTACTTCGTCGAGGAAGGCGGTGAAGGCGATGCCGAGGAGTTGGCGATCGCTATCGGTGAGGGGCGGCAGTTGCTCGAGCGGGAAGTAGACGCCGCTGCCCGAGCGCGGCGATTCGCCAACCTGTGGTTTGGCGACGGCGAAACTCACCACCGCGAGGGATCGCAAGGACGGGACGCGATCGTCACGCATCGAAACGCCCGCGTGTTTGATGCGCACGATCTCCTTCATCGAGACGACTTGCTGCGCTGATTTTTCCGCGGCGCACTTCGGGTCATCGCGATCGCTCAGCGAGATTGCGGGTAGCACAAAGTTTCCAGCCGGATCAGGAATGAGGCCAACGCTGATTTTCGCGCCAACGAGTCGGAAAACGGGTGTGACAGTTTCTATGGGAAAACAAGGTGTTTCCGGCGTGGCTCGATCTACTCGCGTTGTCGTGCGCGAACTCGCGCCTGTCGTTGCGTCACTGCCGTCAAGAGCGATCGTGTGTCGATGAGCATCCATGCTGCGGTGGACTGTAGCGAGTTTTGACTGCGTGTTTGACTCGTCGTCGTGGATGGAGTGCAGGCGCCGGGACTTTTCGCCCGGCCATGCCGAGCACGGCGACCTCGAAACGCACAAGGCCCGCGACTAGTGTCGCGGGCCTTGTGGATGAAATCAAAGGAACTCGAAACTTCGGGCTAGGCTTCGATCAACCTTCTGCTCCGAGGACATCACGGCCCTCGATGCCGAAGCGGGTGAGGATGTGGAAGCTGGTGTCGACGAGGAAGTCGTAGGACTGCGCGCCGTAGTACCCGTTGGTACCGAATGGCGTCAGGCGCGACCAGAGCTTACCTGCGCGTTGTTCAGCCTGCTGTGCTCGTTGGCACTGGACGAGTTCGATGTGGCCATCGAAGAACATGCAACCAGGAGCGCTGTTGTAGCCCTGGTTGAAGAACCATGGTGTCGTACCGCCGCTAAACCCAGGATTGACGAGGACATCAGGGGTGTTCTGCAGCCAGCTGTGCTCAATCATGCGTGTCTTGAGCGTGGGATACTTGCAGCGAGCGACGGTTGGGCAGCGGTAGCTCGCAGGCAGGTTTGTGTTGGGACTCGCATAATCCGGTGCAGTAAGGGCGGGGGAAGTCGACAGTCCAGCACCGAACACGCGTGGGTCGTACATCGCAGCGGGTGAGAAGCAGTAAGAGCTGTCCTCATAGTTCGCCTGGTCGTAGGTGAACTCAGCCGCGCTCTGGAAGTACTTTTCGATGTTGGCGTAGGGAACGACATCCTTGGGCGCATAGAAGGTTGGGTCGTAGAAGCGACCGCCAACATAGTCATGGAATGCCTTCGTGTTCGGGCAGCGGTACGCGCCATACGGATCTGCAGGGCTGATTTGCATCGGAGTGAGCACGATGAAGTTACCGCAGTTTCCTGGGTAACCCATGGACGCGCACTTGCCCTGATTACCCGTGAAGTAGCCCCACATTGCACCGCTGACATCCCAACCGAGCAACTGCTGCGGTGGGCAAGCGATCGTGCCTTGGAATGTGCCGCAGTTTCCACCGACCGCACCATAGTCGTCGGGGCATGCCGTGAATTGTCGGTCCGCCCAATCGCCCGCGTAGGTCTCGCAGGCAGTCGCGAGGTTTTTCAGGTTCGAGATGGACTGCATGATGAGCGCCTTGTCGCGGCCCTTCTGAATGGCAGGAAGGAGGAGCGCGATGAGCAACGCGATGATCGACACGACGACGAGGAGCTCGACGATTGTGAAGCCCCCGCGTGTGCCGAGCCCCTGCGGGCGCTTGGAGGAAACAGAACTGGTCATGTGTGACCTTTCTGCGGCGTGAGCCGCGTCGGAACGGATCTGGTTGCGGATGCTGAACTGCGCACACTATCGCGGTTTCAGAAAGAACGCATCGTTCCTTGGGATGTGAGCGAGGCAAGACGTGGAGCGGAGCCTCGCTAGGTTTTTGAGCCGCACAAACCGTGTGGCTGCTTCCGCCGAGCAAAGTCTACCTTGACATGCGGTGGTTGCGAGGAAAAGGTTCCGGTTTCGGCCTGAAGTTGGAGAATCTTCCGGCCAGTCTGTTCCGGAGCTAGCCGCCCGAACATCCCCCACTGCGCGACGCATCGGGGGTTTGGAAACAGATCTGAACCTATGACCGCAAAGAGACTTGTGTCAAACCACGATCATCCTTCCGCGCCGAGGACATCGCGTCCCTCGATGCCGAAGCGGGTGAGGATATGAAAACTAGTGTCGACGAGGAAGTCGTAGGACTGCCCGCCGTAGAATCCACCGGCTCCGAGGGGGGTCAGTCGCGACCAGAGCTTGCCTGCGCGTTGCTCTGCTTGTTGTGCGCGCTGGCACTGAACGAGTTCGATATGACCGTCGAAAAACATGCAAGCGGGGGCGCTGTTGTAGCCATGGTTGAAGAACCACGGAGTCTTGCCACCACCGAAGCCTGGATTGATCAACACATCGGGCGTGTTCTGAAGCCAGTTGTGTTCGATCATTCGGGTCTTCAGCGAGGGGTATTTGCAGCGAGCGACGGACGGCGATTTGTACGCAGCGGGAAGTGTTCCGCTTGCGGGGTTCTGCCAATCGGGCGCGCTCATTGCGGGCGAGTTCGAAAGCCCAGCGCCAAAAACACGCGGGTCGTACATCGCC
>SXUJ01000004.1 GCA_005790565.1 Planctomycetia bacterium | reverse complement strand
TCCTGTCACCGGCACTCAACGCACGAGGCACCTTCAACAGAAGGTGCCTCGTTGCAAATGCAGCGCGCGCTACGGACCGTTGCACTCGAGCGTTACTCTGCGCGACCGCTCGTCGATGACGAGTAATTTGGTGCCTCTTTGGTGATCGTGATGTCGTGTGGATGGTTCTCGATGACCGTCGCATTCGACACCTTCACGAATTGCGAGCGCTGCCGAAACTCCTGCATCGTGCGACAGCCGCAGTATCCCATTGCACTTCGTACTCCACCAACCATCTGATAGACGAAGTCCGAGAGGTTTCCGCGATACGCGACCATCCCCTCAACGCCTTCTGGAACAAACTTGCGCGCCTCGCGAATGCCAGCCTGCCCATACCGGTCACCGCTTCCAGCAGACATCGCGCCTTCGCTTCCCATACCGCGATACGTCTTGAATCGGCGACCGCGATGGAGCACCACTTCGCCCGGGCTCTCGTCAAGACCTGCCAGTAACGATCCGAGCATCACGACGGAAGCTCCGGCAGCAAGTGCCTTCGCGATGTCCCCTGATTGACGCACTCCACCATCGGCGATCACGGGTACGCCCGCTGCATCCGCGGCGCGCACCGCTTCGAGAATCGCTGAAATCTGCGGCACTCCCACGCCAGTCACCACGCGCGTGGTGCAAATCGAACCAGGTCCGATGCCGACCTTCACGGCGTCCGCGCCGGCATCGATGAGTGCCTTCGCTCCATCCGCCGTGCCGACATTGCCCGCGATGACTTCGATCGAAAATCGGCGTTTGATCTCGCGCACGGTCTCAATCACATTCTTCGAATGACCATGCGCGGTGTCGACCACGAGGACATCGACTTCTGCCGCGATCAGCATTTCTGCTCGGTCAAACTGGCGAACGCCGACCGCCGCGCCAACGCGCAATCGCCCGCGCGCATCACGACACGCCCTCGGATGTGTTCGCACATTTTCCACATCCCGCATTGTCATCAGCCCGCGCAATCTCCTCTCGCTATCCACGAGGAGGAGTTTCTCCACGCGCGCGCGACTCATGAGTTGTTCTGCGAGCTCTGCCGTCACATCGGGCGCAGCCGTCACGAGATTCGCAGTCGTCATCGCATCCTTCACGCCAATCGCGCTGAGATCCTTCCCCTGCAAGAACTTCATGTCGCGCCGAGTAAGAATGCCCACGAGGCGCCCTCGCCTTGAACCATCCTCCGTGACAGGAAATCCGGAGACGCCCTGCTCTGCCATCAACTTCGCGGCCGTCGCGAGCGTGTCCGTCGGTGCGAGTGTCACCGGATCAACGACAACGCCATGCTCACTCCGCTTGACCTTCGCCACCTCCCGCGCCTGCACCTCCACGGGAAGGTTCTTATGGATGATGCCAACGCCACCCTCTTGCGCAAGTGCACGCGCAAGATGAGACTCGGTCACCGTGTCCATCGGGGCTGAAACAATGGGAATGTGTACATCGATCGAGCGCGTGAGCCGCGTCGATGTATCCACCAAATCAGGTGTCAGTTCGCTGTATGCGGGGATGAGCAGGACATCATCAAAGGTGATGCCATCAAGGACAATCTTGTGATCCATCGCGGCACGATACAGCCACGAAGCAGTTCCCGATGCGCAGCACGGCAACGGGCCTCTTGAACGCTTCCGTCCGCGGCGAATCGGGTACGATTCGCGGCTTCCAATTCAGTGTCAGGATGGGCTTGGGCCCCCTGCCACGCGTTCGCCGTGCACGACGCAAGACAGAGTCCGTTTGGTTTCCATTCCTTGGCTGCGGCCCGCACCCGATACAACGGTCGAAAATCTATCCATGGCACCGTCCCGACACGAACTCCTCGTCCCACTCGCCGTCAAGCACCGAGGCACCGCTGAGGGCGAGGGGATGAAGCTTTGGCTCACCTGGCTCGCCGCCACAATTCGATACGAAGGGAGCGATCTCATCGTGAAGTCGGGCCTGCGGCCACGCATCCGTCACCGCGGTGTGCTCAAGGATCTCGAAACGGGTGTGTGCACCGCGGATCAGATGTTTCAAGTGGCGAAGGATATTCTCGATCCGAACCAACTCGACTTCCTCACGCGCCATGGTTCGATCGACTTTGCGTACGACCACGGCGGCGATCGTAATGACACAAGTTCCGATGCGATCATTCGCCGTTTCCGCGTCAATCTGTTCATGGCGCGTGGCACTCCAAGTCTCGCGGCTCGTCTCATCACCAGCCAAATCAAGAAGTTCGAAGAGCTCTACCTCCCTTCCATTCTCGGTGATGTGTCGATGGCTGCGCAGGGTCTCATCCTCTTCTCCGGCGTGACGGGCTCAGGAAAGTCCACCTCGATCGCCTCGATGATTCAGTATGTGAACGAGCGCAAGAAGGTGCACATTATCACGATCGAAGATCCGATCGAGTACATCTTCAACGACGCGAAGGCCACGATCAACCAGCGCGAGATTGGAATCGACGCAACCAACTTCAATGATGCGCTCCGCGCGCTCGTCCGCGAAAACCCCGATGTCGTGCTGGTCGGCGAAATGCGCGACTATGAGACGTTTGAAGCTGCGATTCGCGCGGCAGAAACAGGTCACTTGGTGTTCGGAACCATTCACGCCAGTTCGGCGTGGCAGACGTTCGGTCGTATCTACGATCTGTTTCCGGAGAACGAGCGCGAGCAGATTCGAAAGCTCCTCGCCTACAACCTTCGAGCCGTCATCTACCAGAAGCTACTTCCCACTCTGCACGCGCACATCGGCCGTATTCCTGCGCTCGAGATTCTGATCAACACCCCAGGTGTGCAGAAGTACATCCTTGAAGGCCGTGAGGGCGAACTGCTCGACATCATTAAGCAGAGCCATGATGAAGGCATGCTCGACTTCACGAGCGCGCTCGTCAAGCTTGTCGAGCAAGAGTACATCCATCAAAGCGTTGCCTTGCAAGCGACCCCGAAGCCCGAAGAACTCAAGATGCGCCTCAAGGGCATCAGTTAAGCCTGCACCTCGCGCTCACCCCGCGCTGCCCGCCGACTGCCGCGACACAGAGATCCCCTGATGCTTCACATGCCTATGACCATGCCACTCCTCCTTGCCGACGCCCCCGTGCTCATGTCGATCGCCAAGCCGATCCTCATGTTCGCCGCGCTCGTTGCGTACATGCGATATGTCGCGAAGTTTGAATTCGACGCGCGTTTCTACAACTTCCCAATTCTCGCGATAAACGCCGCTCTCATCGCGATCGGTCTGCTGGGATTCGCAGTGGTGCTCTTGATTCCAATCTTTTGGATTGGGTTCCCGCTCATGCTTGGCATCTACGCCGGCAGTCTCTATGGCTACTGGAAGTTCCGCGACGCACGCGTTCCACCGAATCGAAAGTTCGTGCTGTTTGGTACGCACCTACAGAACGCACTCGAAGCGCGTCGCCAGCGCACCGCGGACCGCGGCGCGAGCGCATTCTTCCTCAACCGGAAGGGCGAGAAAATGCCCGTGCCTGCGAAAGAGGATCCAAAACTCGCGGTGTACATCGCCGCTGAAGCAGCGACCATCGAAGCGTTCAATCGCCGCGCGAGCCGCACCGATGTGCAGGCGAATGCACAGGCGGTGCAGGTGACAATGCTCATCGATGGGGTGCGCGTGCGACTCGACCCTATGCCTGTCGAAGTCGGGACGCAGATGATCGACTTCTTGAAGACAGCTGCCGGACTCGATGTTGCCGACCGACGGCGGCGGCAAGTCGGCGAGTGTCATGTCGAGGGGCCGAGCGGCAAGCAACTCCTGACCCTGACCGCACTTGGTTCCGGTGCAGGACAGACCCTTCGCATTGATTTCAATCGCGCGAAGTCCTTGGATCGTCCTCTCGATGATCTCGGGCTCCTTCCAACGCAACTCACCGCACTGCGCGCGCTCGAAGAGCCCGCACTCCGGCACGGGGTCTTCATCGTGAGTGCACCTGTCGGCCAGGGCGCGAGTACGACGGCATATGCGTTCCTCGGCCGCCACGATGCGTACACATCGAATCTCAAGACGCTCGAGAAGGAAGTCTTGTTCCGACTCGAGGGTGTTGAGCACATGCAGTGGGACCCGAACGATGCCGCGCACGATTTCCCCGAGAAACTGCGTTCCATCGTCCGGAAGGACCCCGACGCGATCCTCTGCACGGACATCTCCGACGCGGGTACCGCCAAGCAAGCCGCGACCCCCGGCATGAAGGGACCGCTGCTCTATGTCGTGATTCCGTCCGACAGCGTCCAAGCTGCTTACGCGAAGTGGGTGGAATTGGTTGGCGATGCGAAACTTGCAGCCAAGTGCATCGCCGGTGTGTCCAATCAGCGATTGCTTCGAAATGTTTGCCCCAACTGCAAAGTCGGTTTCCAACCGAGCCCTGAGCAATCCAAGCGATTGGGCATTGCTCCCGGAAAGACCGTGGAACTGTTCCGCCAGAGCGGCAAGGTGCAAGTCAAGAACAAGATCGAGGATTGCCCCGTCTGCCAAGGCAGCGGGTTCTTCGGACAGAGCGCGATCTTCGAAGTATTGATCTTGGACGATGCTGGTCGCGCCACACTCACCGAAGGTGACTTCCGAGGTGCATACGCGCGGTCCATCCGTGAACAAAAAATGTTGCAACTTCAAGAAGCTGCCCTGCACAAGGTGCGCGACGGCAAAACAAGTTTCGACGAAGCCGCGCGCGCGTTTGCAAAGCCCGCACCTGCAAGCGCGGGCGCGAAACCGCCAACCGCCACCAGCGGCGCCGCCCCAAAGCAATCCGCTCCGTAATCGCCATCACCAACCTTCTCTGCACCTCTCCTCTTGTCCACACAATCTCGTAGCGCGCGTCACCGAAGTGTCACGCGCCACTGCGACTGGAACGATCTCGATGGAATCCCTTTTCAACATTCTCGTCATCGCCTTCATCGGACTCATTGCGTATTGGTGGGCGAACCAAGGCCTCTTCGGCTCCATTCTGCATTTCCTCTGCGTCCTCTGCGCGGGCGTGCTCGCCTTCGCAACTTGGGAGCCGATCACCCGCCTCGGGATTCTTGCCCCCCTTCCCGGCCTCGCGCCCTACGGCTGGGGAATCGGACTCCTCCTTCCGTTTTCGCTCTATCTGTTTTTGCTCCGCCTTCTCGCGGACAAACTCGCCCCTGACAATGTGAATTTTCCACACCTCGCAAACCTCGTCGGCGGCGGCTTGTTTGGCGTAGGAAGTGGAATCCTCACCGTGGGAATTGCGCTCATCGGCATCGGGCACATCCATTCGACCGCGCGACTCATGGAGTTTGGGGGCGTGGTCCGGACGCAGGGTGCAGGCGCTGCAAACGGCCAGCCATCGGCAGAGGGCAACCTCTGGGTTCCGGCGCACCGAATTGCCGCGGCGAGCTTTGGGATCCTCTCGACTGGCGCGATGTCGCCAACGCTCAGCAAGCCCACGCTTGCGGCGTATTACCCTCGCCTCGCTGATGACTCACTCGGACTGTTTCGTGACGGATTCAGTCGAAACGGCCGACTTGCCAAAGTCGCGGCATTGCCTGGATCGGTCACGCTTGAAGACTTCGCGTTCATCAACGATCCTTCATTCCAGATCGGCATGCTCAGGGGCCCAGCCTATGTTGCGGAGATGAAGCTCACGCGCGGCGCGTCGACCGAAGGGCAGATGATCGTCGTGAGCGCAGCACAGGTGAAGCTTGTCGGCACGAATGCGACCGCGAGTTCAGGCGTTTCCTACCCGCTCATTTGGGGTCAGCGAGGCCCCAACGGCGGGCGCATCATCTGCGAGTTCGCCGACAAGACCGCCTATGCAGCAAGTGCGACAGGTGAGGAAGAACTCATCGTGTCCTTCGCTTTCCCCGCCGCTGCGATCACCGCCGTTGGCGAACCATCCTTCGTCGAAGTCATGGGGCAACGCTTGGATGTTTCCCGCTTTGCGCAACAACCCGCCGTCACCGCCGCCGCTGGGAAGGCTCTGGTGTTCGCTGGGACCGGATCGGGGAAGAGCGATCTCAAGATCGACGCATCCGCGCCGAAGTTGAAGCCCAGCGACCTCACCCAAAACAGCACCGTTGACCCAGCGAGCGTTGATCTCAACAACCTCAACGGAATGGAGCCAGATCCCGATGGTGAGCGGTATCTCGCAAGTGGGCGGGCAGATTTTTCGCGCGGCGGTTACCGTGGAAACAGGTCGCTCACCATTAAGGGGATCTCGTTTCCCGTAGGTTCGACCGTTCTTCGTCTCGACATCAGCCGCGGCCGTTCATCGGTCGATGTGTGGGGCTCAAAGCGAACCGCTGCCGGGGAGGATGCGCCGCTCCAACTCATGGATGAGCAAGGACAGGTCTACACCGCCATCGGCTTCATCCATGTGCAGGAAACAGGCGAGAAGATGGTCACGATCGACTTGCGCCCTGAACAGGGCATGCAGAGGATCGACATGTATCCGCAACTCTCCCAAACCAGCGGGGACAAACTCTACGCAATCTATCGCTTGCCGAGCGGCAAGCGGATTGTCGCAGTCATGCTCGGCAAAGAGACCGTCGCGACAGGAGACTTCGTGGTTCCCGCACAATTGAGGTGAGTGAGCGCGCGCGAGCACTCAGGTCCAATTGCCGAGGATAAGCGTGATGTCGGCGGCATCGACGATGCCGTTGTGGTCCACATCACCGATGCCACCTTGGTTGCCCCATGCATTGAGGACGATGGCGAGATCCGCTGCGCCCACAATCCCGTCTCCATCAAGGTCAAAGGGATTTGCTGGGGGCTCACAATTGTCAGGAATCCCGTTTCCATTCACATCCGGCGGCGCGGGGCTTTGCACGATCCTTCGAACGACGCCCGTCGTGTGATTGGTCACATACAGCTCACCGTCGAGTCCAGCGCAGATCGATGAAATCGTGCTCGTACCGCCGGTGAATTGCGCGGTCCGCTCCACAACCGCGGTCAGTTTGTTCGCCGGCGTGACCTCGCCGCTGAAGATCTTGTTGTTCTGGTAGTCGGCGAAGAAGTAATGACCTTCGAATGCCGGCATCGCGCATCCGCGATAGACGGTGCCGCCCGTAATGCAAAGTCCCACTGTGTGCGTGTAATCATGCACCGGAGGGCGAAGCGCACCGGTCGCGCAATTGCAATTCGTGTTCGTTGTGCAGAGCAACCCCTCAGCGCAGTTCCAACCGAAATTCGACGCGGCGTCGGTCGTCGGGTCGAGCGTGTCAATCTCTTCGCGCACCGTTCCACCAACATCGCCGAGCCAAAGCACCCCGGTGGCCGAATCGAAGCTTGCGCGAAACGGGTTGCGCATGCCACGGGCAAAGATCTCATCCTCGCCGGTGATGCCAACGAAGGGATTGCCCGAAGGAATGTGGTAGTTCCTGTTGGCGTCGCCTGGAAAATCGTCCCCATTCACATCGATGCGAAGCACCTTGCCAAAGAGCGATGCCGCGCCCGTCAGCGATTGCGACCGCTGCGGCCCACCCGCGTCGCCGGTGTATCCACCATCCCCAAGAGGGATGTAGAGCAGCCCGTCCGGGCCGAAACACAAGGACCCGCCCAAGTGAAACGCTTGCGTGGAAGGACTCGCAACACTCAGGATCACCCGCCGCGTCGACGGATCAATCACATCAGCGTTCTTGCCTCGCGTGTACTCCGCGACCCAAACGACGATTGCATTGGTCCCCCCTGTCGTGTGGTGGACATAAAGCTTCCCGTTGCTGGCGTAGTCTGGATGAAACGCGAGACCGAACATCCCTCCGTATGTTTGATCGGGCACGAGCGCGTCGATGTTGAGAAAGGCGGTCGCCTGCAACACCCCGTTCTTCACCAATCGAATCTGCCCTCGCTGCTCGACGACACACAATCGAGTGGCATCGCCTGGAGTTCCAGCGACCTGCATCGGTTTCAGGAACCCGCTCGCAACCATCGCGTGGGTGATCGTCTGCGCTCTCGCGCTGGGCGCGAGAACGCCGCATGTGACGACGAGCATTGACCCACCAAGCATGTATCGGGAGAGCATGCCTTCAGAATAGGAGCCTCTGACATGAATGCAAGTCATCGCCGTCTCGCAAGGCGCGAAAACTTCCGTCCCAAAGGGACCAGTCGGACGGAAACACCGTCATGCTCGGTAGGATCGCGTCTCCCGTGTCGAACCAGCTCGCAATCTTTCTCGCTGCTCTCTTGACCGTGCTGTCAGTGCCCACTTCGCATGCACAGCAAGCGCAACCGATCGAAGCCCCGACGGCCACACCTCGCGCAACCCTCACGACGCACGACCTCATTGCCATGCGAGAGGCCGCGCGAGCAGCACTCTTTGCGATGCACGACGCACAGCGACATTGGCAACCGCAGCAGCGACCACCAAGCGAGTCTGCGCAGATCGGCGGCGAGACGGCATTCTGCTGCTGGGCGCTGCTTGAGAGCGGTGTCGCGTCGCAGGATCCTCGGCTCGCGCCCGCACTCGCATCGATGACGCACCCCATGGATGGCACCTACGCGATCGCAGCTCGCGTGCTTGTGCGCGCTTCACTCCTGCGCAAATCGCTCGGCACCGCCGAGGCATCCACCCGCCGAGCGCTTGAAGCAGATGTCGCGTGGATCGCATCGGGTTTCTCAAAGAAGTCGTCGAGTTGGGGGTATGCGCACGAGCCATCGACACGACTTGAAGACAACTCCATTCGGCAATTCGTTGCGCTCGCACTTCTTGAAGCAACGCGCGTCGGCGTGAAATCACCGGCCGCGCTGTGGCGATCCCTTTGCCACTCGCTTTGCGATTCCCAGACGAGCAGCGGCGGCTGGACCTACCAAGGACAATCGCGAACGGAGCCCGCGCGCGGATCGATCACCGCAGGATTGCTCGCCGCACTCGATGGCATCCTCACGCTTGAAGACGTCCGACGCGATCAACCGTTGCGGCAGAAGATCGAAAAGTCCATCGAGCGTGCCGAACACTGGCTCGCAACGCACTTCGAACCACAGGCGAATCCAGGACATCAAGCGTGGTGGATCTTCTGGATCCTCGCGCTAGAACGCGCCGCACAAGCTCATGGCATCACAGAAATCGGAAGCCATGATTGGCTTCAGGAATGCGCGGAAACTCTCGCGCAGCAGTTGTTCGTGCCATCCGCGACCGATCCGTCTCGATATTCCGTTCGAGAACGGCTCGGCGCGCAAGCGGGCGGAACTCGAGTTCGCGCCGTGGACCTTGCGACCGCACTCCTCTTCCTCGACCGCGCGCTCCGACCCAACGCCATTTTGATGTGGTGCACGGCAAAGGAGGCGGCAGCTTCGCGAACGCTCGCGCGGACGGTGACGGAGCTCATCGAAGAGCGCGATGAGGTTCGCGCGGGCTGGTGGGTCGTCGACCGAGACGCTTTACGCCCGGAGATCGCGCAGCGCACCGCCATGCTCTATGTGTCGAGGGAACGCGCACGAACGCTCTCTGATGCGCAATGCGCCGCGCTCCGCATGCACGCAGCGCGCGGAGGACTCGCCGTCGTCAATCTTCCGCCTCCCGAGCGCCAAACGCTCCGCGCGCGCCTTGAGCGAGCAATCGACCTGCGCAGCGCACCCCCGATGGGAATCGACGCGAACGCTGTGCGTGCATGGGCGGTCGAAGTCTACGGCGCGCCTCGGGCGCTCCTCGTCTTTGTTGACTTCGAATCGAAAGACGAACAGGCGGAACGCGCCGCGAAAGCCCTTGCGCAACTCGCACTGCCGTACAGTCACGACGCGATGGGGTGGCCGACTTTCGCGCGCGAACCGAACACGCTTGCACTCTCCGCAACCGCCACGATCGCGCTCGTCAGTGAGGCTGCGCAACCTGAAGATGCGGCATGGACAGAAATGCAGTCACTGCCCGCGCTCGCAGTGATTCGTGCATCGGCGACGGTCGCAGCGATCGACGCACTCCCACTCCCCTGTGTTGCGGTCATCCACGGAGACTCGCGCGCAGTTCCACAAGCAGCCATCCTTGACGCGCTCAGCCGCTTCACTTCGCGCGGTGGTCTTGTCCTCTTCGAATCTCCCTTCGGAGCCGGAGACTTTGCGCGGCGTTGCGAGGTTGCGTGGACGGAGGCACGCCAAGTTGAAGTCGCGCGACTGACTCCACAAGACTTCTCTCAGGCTTGGCCCACCCTCAAGCTTGCCAGTTTGCGTTGGCGCCCGCGCGCCCTGCTTGGCATCGACCTTCAGCAGCCCGAGCAATCGACCACCACGATGCTGCGGCTTCGCGGCGAGAAAGACACGCGCGGGATTGCAGCCGTATTCAGTCGAGAGGACCTCTCTTTCGGGCTACTCGGTGTACCGCACGCCGACTGCGTTGGCATGCAGCCCGAAGACACGCGGGACGCCATTTCCGCACTCATCGAACTTGCGATCTTGCGTGCGAGAGAGTGTGGCTCGTGAGGTGGTCAGTACCTCGCGCGCTTCTATCGCCACTCTTCGCGCGCCTGTGCGACGCCGCGAGAGCAATCTCTCCAACGCAGCGGGATGAGGGCGAAGCGACCGCCGAACAGTCACTCAAACGCGAGGGCTACCGATTGCTCGCCCGAAACTTTACGGTCGGCCGCGACGAAGCAGATCTTGTCTTCGAATCACCCGATCGAAAGGAAGTCGTGGTCGTCGAGGTCAAGCGATCAGCACGAGGCTTCGACGCGTCTGAACGGGTCGATCGACGGAAACTGCGGGCCCAGGGGCGACTGATCCGGTTCATCGCCGCGCACCTTCGGCGCAAACGCCCGGTGCGACTCGACATCGTTGCGGTTGTGGGGAGTGGGCGATCCTGCCGCTGCCTGCGTCACATCCAAGCGGTACTGCAACATGAACCAACTCCGCCCCGTTGAATGATCGCGACACGCGCGACGCTCAGTGTGCTCGCTTGGCGCTCACTGCCAGTATCGCGTCATCGCGATTTGTACGAGGCGCGCTTCCATCTGCTCTATGCCCTCTGACACCCATCGCGAACGGAGCGATCGAAGCCAGCGATCTCGTTCGGCCATGACACGCTGGATGCGCAGATCCTCGCGGAGGTGCGTCTGCACCGATGGATCGAAGACGGATCGATACGGAGCCTGAGAGATTCCAAGAACCGCGAGCCAAGTCATCGAGTCCTTCTGCTCAAGCACGGCACTGGGCTTTCCGACGGGAAGGTCGATCAATCGATCCTTGACCGCATCCGTGAGAGGCAACCCTCGGATGCCCTCGGGGGGAAGTTTGAATTCATTCCATGCTCCGTGATTCGGAACGCCGAGCGCATCCGCGATTTCCGGCAGGGTCTTGCCTTCGCCGATGAGTTGCTTCACCTGCTCAATCTTCGCGCCGTCCGTTGTGGTATCGAAGCGCATGCGGCCGATGAGCATCGCCGGTGGCGGATTGATTTCGCTCTCTCTTCGGCGAAACGCTCGCTCGATATCGCGCCACGAAACAATCGCCCGCGGCTCAATGCGTTTTCGGAGAAGTTGCTGCGCGAGTGCGACATCACGGCGCTCTTGGAGGAACTCCTCAATCGACATGCCCCGCTCATCCATCAGACTTGCTTCTGCTTCAAGCAGACTTCCTCCGCGCTCGGCGATTTCCACCTCTTCGAGCGACGCGAGCCAAGCGAAGAGCCCTTGCTGCTGATCGGTCGAGAGACCAGACTCCGCCTCAGCGATGATGAGTTCGCTATCGACATACTCCTTGAACGAGAAGCGAATGAGATCAATGATCGCGCGACGCGCCTCGACGCGATCCGGAGACGCGGCCATCTGCACAATGCGAGCCTGAAGGGGCGCGAAAAACCTGTCGGCGAAGAGCGGACGCCCATTGATCTGCCCGACAAGCCCTTCGATCGGCCACGGTCGATTGACCGCGACTTCTTCCGATTGCGTCCGCGCAATGAGCTCACGATGCTCTTCACCATCGGGCGACTTCGAAATGACTTGTTCCGTCGCGGTCGATTCGCTCGCGTGCGTCTCAGGCCCTGCAGCCACTATCGTCGTGGCCTCGACTTCAATCACTGGTGGTGCATACACCGTAGGATCGAGTGCAAGCGTCCGAGCCTGTGCGCGCACGGCAGCCGTTGGAGCCGAAAAGTCGCCAATGCCCGCATTGCTTCGATGAACTTCAATGCCGCCTTCGATTCGAGAGTCGATCGAATTGCAGCCACCAATCACCGCCGCCGTTGCAAGCAGGGAAAGCGCGAGGCGGAGCATCAACGAACCGTGCGGTTGCATGGGCGCAGTGTAGAGAATCGGACGGACACGGTGGGCGTCGCCCGACGCGCGGCGGCTACACTCCGCGCATGAGCGACGAGACCCCACGACTGCACATCGACAACGACTGGAAAGCGCAAGCGCAAGCCGAGAAAGAGCGCCTCGCGGAGAAGGCGGATGCGCGCAATACGGCGGCCGCGTCAGGTCCAGGCGCGCGAGGACAAGAGGGTCCGCCTCCGACTGGATTCCAAATGCTCGTCGCGAGCCTTGCCTCGCAGGCGGTGATGGGGCTTGGCGGGATGCAAGATCCTGAAACCGGCAAGGTCATGATCGACCTCGAGAGCGCACAGTTTGCGATGGGTATGCTCGGCGTGCTCCACGAGAAAACCAAGGGAAACCTCACTCCGGAGGAAGCAAGCGAGTTGCAGGAGGTCGTCCAACATCTTCAGCAACGGTTCATGCAAATCGCACAATTGGTCGCGTCGCAAATGCAACGGGAAAGCGCCGCCGGAGTCGGTGCATCGCCGGTCCTAGGATCGATTGGAAGCCCTGTGCCGGCGAGTCGCGCTGCGACTACCCCACGCATCGAAATGCCATAAACCGGAGAGTCTCTGCGGCCTCCATCGACGCGATCCGCCTTTGCGCGGCGGCGCGAGGGCCTTTATCGCGCCGGCGCGATAGGTCGAAACTCGTGCGGCAGCGGTGGCGGCGGGTTTTCGCGACCAAGCCGCAGGTAAATGTCGGCGGTCGCGACGATGAACAGCAGGCAGAGCGCGGCGAGAGGAAACCGCAGCCGCGCGCGGGCCGACGGGACTTTTTCCGCTCCAACCGCGGGAAGCAGGACACCAACCGCAATCGGAATCACAATCAAGACCACAGGGAGCGCGTAGCGTTCGAAGCACTTGGTGTTCAGCGTCTGCGCGAGTGATCCCAGTGCGAGAGCGAGCAATGCGGTCCAACATTCGACGCGTCGTGGATGCCCCTGCGCGAGGCGGAGGATTGCGCCGATCACCGCACCACCACAGACGGCGAGCGCCACGATGACGATCGAACGTTCCATGATCACAGGCGTGTAGCGAGCGACGGTCCAGAGCGTGCCGCCCCATCGAATGCCGTCGTGCGGACCGTCGTAGGAACTCTTCACGAGTAGTGCGAGGCATCCCGCACCTATGCCGCAAAGGATCGCTTGCTTCGACCGCACTGCCACGAAGAAACTCGGGTGCACCGCAGCAATCAACGCTCCCCAGCACCCCACGAGCGCGAGGACATAAATCGGCGTTGTGCTGTTCACGCCCGAGCCGTGAATGATGCGAAACCCCGGCGGAATCAATCCTTCCCACAACACGACGAATGCACCGACGAGCAGCACGCCAGGGAGATTCATGACCGAAGTGACCGCGAGGGCACGGAGCTTTCTCGACTCCAACCCGGCCCCGATCCGCAGGAGCACGGCGACAAAAGGAATGCCCGCGCACCACAGGAGTACTTGCCGAACCATCGCCGCTGCACAACTCCAGACCATCCCGCGTACCGCAACACGCATGGAAACACCATCGCGCGCAATGTCAATTCCGGCCGCGATGGCAAGAATGAGAAAGAGAAAGGCGAACGCGTCGGTGCTCAAGTGCATCGCGCTTCCGAGGATGTACGGGTTCAGCAGAAAGAGCAGTCCGCTCAGCGCGCCGAATGCGGGCGTGGACAATCGCGCAACCACGCGAGCGAGCACGACGCTCGCCGCCAGGGCAAAGAGTGAACTCACGATGCGAAGTGCGAGGTCATCGGCGCCAAACCGATCGAGCACTGCGAGCACAAGGTGGTAGCCCGGCGTCGTCGCGGATCCATAGTCGAAGAAGGATGGAGCCGGCAGCCCTGCTGACAGGATGTGAATCACCGGTCGATGGAAGTACTCTTGATCCCATGCCGAAGCAGTGCCAATCAGCCCAGAGCACACGACTGGCAGCACTAAGACGAGCCACGCCACAACCGGCAGCAGGCCGAACCACAGGGTGCGCCGATCTCGGATCTCTTCCGTCACGGGTGCGCTCCGGAAGCGACCGCGGATCCGTTAGAAACATGCAGAAAGACCGCATCGAGCGCTTCTCGCGCGATCGGGGCGAACAAGACGAATCCGAGCAGCACGATATAACTTGCGACAGAAAACAGCACGACTCGGTCACTCCGAAGCGCCGCAAGTGGACTGTCGGAACCACCCTCATGGGCACGCCGCCAGAATCGGTGAATCGCCGTCAGCACGAGCGGCGACAACAGGGTCATACCAATGGCGCGCGAACCAAAGATGAGTTGTGCGTGCTCACTCGTGGAGTACGCGATGTACGCAACCACGGTGAGCGTGGCACTCAGCGCAAGAAGAAAATCGAGTTCGCTCCGATCTCCGTATCCCGCGCTGCTTCGCCAAGAAGACTGCACTCGCTGCGCAGCAACGAGGTCGCAAGTTCGCTTGATGAATCCAAGGAACAGACAGAGGAAAAACACGCAGAGCACGAGCCACACACTAATCTTGACATCGATCGCGAGCGCCCCCGCAGCCGCCCGCAGCGCGAATCCTGCTGCGATCGTCGTGACATCGAGGATGGCCACGCGCTTGAAGCAAAAGTTGTAGGCCACTTGCAGAAGTGCGTAGAGCAGCACCGCGAGGAGGAGACCAAAGCGCACCGATTCCGCGATCGCGCATGCCGCCGCAAGGAGCGCAAAGCCGAGAACGAGCGCGGCGGTGGGCGAGATTGCGCCAGACGCGACCGGTCGCAATCGTTTCACCGGGTGCAGGCGATCGCTCTCGCGATCCATGGTGTCGTTAATGCAGTAGAAACCGCTCGCGACACAGCAGAACGCCGCAAACGCAGCTATCGATTGCGAAATCGCGTGGACGATTGCAGCCGTCGGTGCGGTTGCGTATTGATTCGCCGCCCAAAACGCGAACGCGATGAGGACGAAGACATTCTTCGTCCAGTCACCGGGTCGGATGAGATGGAGCACGGCGCGCAGCACTGGTGGTTGCAATATCGGTCGAGAGTGCGAAGGGGCTGAATGAAAGAGATCTTTCGTCAAACCAACTCCGCCAGAAGTCCGTCCGCGACCAACATCCCGCGGTCTCCAAGCCGTAACCGACCGCCCTCTCGCGCCAAGATCCCCCGCTCAAGCGCATGCGCGATCGCGACTTCGCGTGAGGGCCGCAATCGGACAGCGAGGGCCTCCAACTCGGCGGAGATCCCCGCAGCCTCCCCGCTCGACTTACCCCCGACGATGCGCAAACCGAGCATCAATGCCTCGCTGACATGGCGCGCTTCATCGGGTGGCTCATGGTCGAGGATCGGGGGCGCGCCTCCACCGTCGGGGGCATCTCCGCCACGCGCGAGCCAATCGCTCAGTCTCGGCACGATCTTGAATCGATGACCCGCGACAAATCCACTCGCGCTCGGCCCGAGTGCCCACCACGGCCGATTGCGCCAGTAGGTGAGATTGTGCTGGCAGGCAAAGGATGGCTTTGACCAGTTGGAAATCTCGTACTGCTCGAATCCCGCGTGCGCGAGAAGCGCACGAATCGACTCGTACATCGCTGCTTCAAGCTCATCACTCGCCGGTTCGAAATCGCCGCGCTTGAGTCGCTTCGTCATCGCGGTGTTTGGTTCGTACGTCAGACCGTACGCCGAAAGGTGCTCGATGCCGATGTCGAGCGCCCGTTCGACATCGCGCTGCGCATCGGCCGCAGTTTGACCGGGTATTCCAAAGATCAGGTCGAGGTTGAGGTTCTGGATTCCGGCCTTGCGGAGTTCCCCCACGGCCCGCGCCACACTCGAAACATCATGCCATCGTTCTAGCCTTTTCAGATGCGCTGCCTCAAAGCTCTGCGCGCCCACCGAAACTCGATTCACTCCGGCAGCCACGAGCGTGGCCGCAACCTCCGCCGTCACCGTTTCGGGATTGGCTTCCACGGTCCACTCATACCCGCTGATTCGAGGAATCGAAGCAATCGCACGGAGCGTGCGAGCGAGCAACGGCGGCCGAAGGAGCGTCGGTGTCCCTCCGCCAACGAAGATCGTCCGGAGAGGTCCTTCGATCCGCTCCCGCGCAAACGCGACCTCGTGCTCCAATCGTGCAACAAAAACTTCCTGCCGGTCATCCGCATCCACGAATGAATAGAAGTCGCAGTAGTGGCACTTGTGAAAACAGAACGGGATATGCGCGTAGAGGCCGTCGACCCTCTGGCGTCCGCTCGGAAGAATGCGATCAAGCGTCGTCGACGCGACGCGTTCCGTTTGCACTTCAAGAGCGATACTGGCCACCGACTCAGTCTACGGTCACCGTCACGCGGCTTCGCGACCCTTTGTCTTCTCCGCGGCCGACGGGATGGAGCCTGCGTCAAGCCGCGGCGTCGGGATCCGAATGTTCGAGCCACATCCCCGGCATCGAACCAGCTTCCCCCGAGCGCTTCCAGGAACAGCGAGAACTCGCTGACAGCCCAAGTTTGGGCACATGATTCGAATGACTTCGTCTCGGGTCATGGCAGTGCTCACACGCGGGGAACCTGAGGACAGTGGCCCTCTCCGCTGCACATCGGAGAGAAGACAGACGGGCTTGAGTCCATTTCACGGGATCTTGAGCATCTTTATTGCCCTACAATCTGCCCTCGTCCCTCTCTTCACTTCCCCCCGCCCTGAGATCACCGAATGCCTTCATTGCCTACCCCTCACGCTGCTGTTG
Organism: Planctomycetia bacterium; assembly: GCA_005790565.1. GTDB lineage: Bacteria > Planctomycetota > Phycisphaerae > Phycisphaerales > SM1A02 > F1-140-MAGs142. The sequence goes on along the minus strand of SXUJ01000004.1, from coordinate 34,746 downwards.
TCGGACTCCAATGGGGGGATGAGGGGAAGGGCAAAATCGTCGACCTCCTCACCGCCCGCTATGACTGCATCGTTCGCTACAACGGGGGCGCGAATGCCGGCCACACGGTGCAAGTCGGTACCGAGCGATACGCGCTCCATCTCATTCCCAGTGGCATCTTGAGTCACGGAAAAACGAATGTCGTTGGCAATGGCGTGGTTGTTGATCCCGAGAAGATTCTCGAAGAGATCGAAGGACTTCGCAAGCGCGGTGTCGAGGTTGGAAGCAATCTGCGCATTTCCGATCGTGCGCATGTCGTCATGCCCTATCACAAGGATCAGGACGCAGCACTCGAAGACCTGCTTGCCAAGCGAGCTGGGACGAAGGGAAATGGCGGCTCGATCGGCACCACCCGACGGGGCATCGGACCCGCCTACGCAGACAAGATTCGGCGATCGACCGCAATTCGAATGGGCGACCTCCTCGACCGCGACCTGCTCGAGCGCAAACTCGACACCATTTGCAGCATGCGGATGGCGGAACTCCAAGCACTTGGCGCGACGATCGGAACAAACCCTGGCGAGGTCGCGCCACTCGTTCCACGCGAACTCGCCGCGCGATTTTCAGCGGCGGGAGAACGCCTCCGGCCGCACATCACTGACACCGTGTATCTCCTGCACGATGCGATGCGCGAGGGGCGGAGCGTGCTGTTTGAGGGCGCGAATGCCTGCCTTCTCGACATTGACCACGGCACGTTCCCGTTTGTCACAAGCTCCAACTGCTCAACGCTCGGAATTCCCTCAGGATCAGGCGTTCCGGGCCGAGCGATCGGCAAGGTCTACGGCATCATGAAGGCGTATTCGACGCGAGTGGGAGGCGGTCCATTCGTGACGGAACTCCTCGACGCCACCGGCGACCGAATTCGCACGCGCGGTCGCGAGTACGGAACCACAACCGGTCGAGCACGACGCTGCGGATGGCTCGACCTTGTCGCAGTGCGCTACTCCACCATGGTGTGCGGCGCCGACGCGATCGCGTGCACGCTCCTCGATGTGCTGAGTGGATTTGATGAACTGAAAGTGTGCGTTGGATATCGCAGAGCGGACGGCACCGTCACCGATCGGTTCGTTCCGGATGCGGAGCGCATGTCAGAGTTCACCCCCGTGTACGAGACGCTCGCCGGATGGAGTCGCGAACTCACGGATTGCCATGATCGCGCGGACCTCCCGGACGAAGCACAGCAGTATCTGGCGTTCATTGAGCAGTTCACGGGCACGCCCATCGAACTCGTCTCGGTCGGACCTGAGCGAACGCAAACGCTCGAATCAGCGCGTAAGGTGCCGGTCGCGGCACGCTAACGATCACACCTCCGATGCTGCATCGAACGCCGAGTCTCCAACCTGTCCCCGCGCCGCTTGACGACCTTCAGCGAACCCATCTCCCGCGACACATTGCCGCGATCATGGACGGAAATGGACGTTGGGCGACCTCTCGGGGCATGCCCCGGCTCGTCGGCCATCGCGAGGGCGCAGCCACCGTTCGCAAGATCGTGACGGAGTGCGTGCGATTGAAAATCGAGGCCCTCACCCTCTATTCGTTTTCGAGCGAAAACTGGAAGCGCCCGAAGGAGGAAGTCGCGGGATTGATGGAGCTTTGCGCAGAGTTTCTCGCGCTCGAACGGCCGCTGATGGTGGAGCAAGACATTCGGTTTCGGCGAATCGGATCGCGCGAGGGACTTCCGCCTCGAGTGCTTGATGAGCTTGATGAAACCGAGGCAGCGACCGCTCGGTCGCGCGGGTTGACGCTGTGTTTGGCAATGAATTACGGTTCTCGGACAGAAATTGCAGCCGCCGCGCAGCAGATTGCCTTCAAGGTGGAACAAGGATCGTTGCGCGCCGAAGATGTGACCGACCGCACGATCGCAGAGCACCTTTACACCGCTGGGATTCCTGACCCGGATCTGCTCGTCCGAACCGCGGGATCGTTTCGCGTTTCGAACTTCTTGCTCTGGCAGATCAGTTACGCCGAAATCCATGTGACCGATGTTCTCTGGCCAGACTTCGCCGCAAGCGACCTCCATGCTGCGATCCGCGACTTCACCCGACGCGAACGCAAGTTTGGCGAATTGGGCGCAAGCGTCGTCGACGCAAAGCACGCGTCGCCGCAGCGCAATGCGAATGCACGATGAATGGGTGAACTCCCCTCGCCACTGAGCGTAGGGATGCACGCACACAACCACAAGAAATCACGACCTTTCCGCCCCGTACGCGTTTGGAAAACTCCCCGATTGGATGCATCCTGTTGAGACCGAATTTAGGGCACAATAACGGGCTTTGCGGCCGTGTCCCTTGGCCGGTGCTCTCCTCGAAATGCGCGCCAATCTCCCCCGCTGCTCGCTTGTCCGCTTGAACCCTGAGTTTCTTCCCATGTCCCTCCGCCGCCCTCTCCAGATCAACATGCGTCGACACTCGCGCGCGATCGCACTCACTGCTTGCACGGCACTCATGGTCGCGCTCTCACTCGTTGGCGCGAACGCCGTCGAGGCGGACGAGCCAAAGCGAATCGACCATGTCAAGCAACGCGAAGCGATCGCCTTCGAACGCGCGGCCGTCCGCAACGAGGGCATTGCCGAGTTGAGCGTCGATGAGTTCCGCGACCTCGCGATTGGCGATGCCGTGGTGTTTCCGTTTGCCGATGGCGTTGAGATTGGCATGACGCTCGTCGAGAAGCGGTGGCTGCTCGATGGTCGAATCTACGAATGGCAGTTCCGTGAAGAGAGTGAACTTGCGTCGGCGGCCATCGTGTTCACGCACGGACAACTTTCCGGCGAAGCGCATCGCGGCGAACAAGGCGTTCGCTATCACGGGGATGGACGCGACAGTCAGATCATGGAACCGTTCACCGATACTGGCGATTGCGGTGGAGCCTTCGATGTTCCGTTTGGGCAAGGTGGACACCAGAAGCCACACGATCCGACGCACGATGCCCATGGATTGAGTACGGATGACGAGCAACCCGCCGACGGCGGCGTCGCAGGCGGTTGCGCTGATTCGGCGGGGCTCGTCGACATTGCCGTCTTCTACAACACCGATGTCATCACTGCGGCTGGTAGCGTCGCGGCCGCTGAGGCGGAAATCGCCGCGGCGATTGCGAATCTCAATACGGCACTGTCGAATGCACGGTGCATCACACGCGTGCGCGTCGTCGGACTTGAGAGCACCGACCGTTCGAGTTCCGCGAGCTTGTTCAGCGATCTTGATTGGCTCAGTTCCGACGCGGGAATGGCCACGCGGCGCAATGACCTCGGCGCCGATCTCATGCACATCGTTTCCACTGGAACTGGTGCTTGCGGCGTGGCCGCCCTCTTCAATAACAGCCCGAATTCCGGCTTCGGCGCAACTAATCTCGGCTGCCTCGGCGGCTACACGCTCGCGCACGAAGTCGGACACAACTTCGGGTGCTGCCACGCACCAGGAGATGGTGGAGGTTGCGGAACAGGCGGCTACTACCCCTACTCCGTCGGTTTCCGCTTCACCGGAAACTCGGGATCTCTCTGGCGAACCGTGATGGCGTACGACCCTGGCGTTCGCATCCCGCACTTCTCCAATCCGTCCGTCGTCTATGACGGTGTAGCCACGGGTGTCGCCGGAAATACGCCTGGCGTGGGCGCGAATAACGCGCGCACGATCAACCTCACCGCGCTGTCGATTGCGCAGTTCCGCTGCTCGGGCGGGATCCAAAGCGATTGCAATGCCAACGGCATCGACGACCAATATGAACTCGACACCGGCGCGGCTCCCGACTGCAACAGCAACGGCATTCCTGATGCGTGCGACATCGCAACCGGCCTTTCCCTTGATGCCGACGGCAATAGCGTTCCGGATGAGTGCCCCATCACAAGTCCAGTCGTTGGTTCGATCGACCCAGACATTCTCGACACGCTGGGTTGGAGCGTCTCGATGGACGCGCGCAACGCCGACCCATTTCCATACATGATCGCGGGTGAGCCGCATGATGATGGCGCTGACGGATCCATGGACTCTGCGGGAGCGGCGATTCTCTACGCGCGCGTTGGTACCACATGGGGTGGCCTCGCGGTCCTCCGACCGAGCGATCCACGACAGTACGCCATGTTCGGGAGCAGCGTCGCCGTCTTCAAGCGACAGGGTGCGGGAAGCGTGCCGAGTGCAAATCTTGCGGTGGCCGGTGCGTATCGCGCGCAGGCCACTTCAGGCGCGAATTGGGTGAACGAAGGCGCCGCATATACCTACGAGGAAACGGGCTCGGGTTGGGTGCAGAAACATCGCGTGATCCCGCAGGCGATCACGCCAGATACCACCAAAACCAATGCCTACTTTGGTTTCTCCGTTGCGATGACACGCATTGGCACCGACGCGGGGGATCAGGTTTTCGTCGGCGCCCCTGGTTCGAACTTGGGCAAGGGATCGATGTATGTCTTCCGCCAGAATGATTCTGGCACGATCGTGCAAAGCGGAAACCTGCGCGGTTCGACAACAACCCTGCTCGGCGACGAAGTCGGGTGGAGCGTGGCGGTCGATCCCGTCTGTCCGGCCATCGGGTCAACCCCAACCCGCGCGTTCGTGGTCTTCGGCGCACCTGGAACCTCAAGCGACCGAGGTGCGGTGTGGACCTACTACCGAGCGACAACGGGCGCGACGGGGTTCGGCGGACCACGCAAGATCGCCATTGGCTCCTCACAAGCAGTGATCGGAGATCGATTCGGCGAAGCTGTCGACATTCACGACAACTGGCTCTTGATCGGCGCACCGGGCTCCGACGGTGGGAAGGGCGCGGCGTGGCTCGTGGAGCGAACGGCCGCGAACACCTGGACGATTCGAAACAAGATCTTTCGACCGGACCTGCAAGCAGGCGACGCGTTTGGTTCGAGCGTCTCCATCAACGCTGCTTCCAGCGGCACAGACCTTGTCATCAGCATCGGCGCGCCTGGTCGCGACCAGACGGTCGACGGGATACTCCGGCAGAACGCGGGAAGTGTCTTCACCTTCCGCAAACTTGCGACTTCGCAGGTTCCGGTCTTTTCGACTGAGCACACAGCCATCGTGCCCAAATCTGGCGATCAGTTCGGCTTTTCCCTCGGCTCCATCAGCGGCCTGACAGGCGTTGGCATCCCGTTCAACAACGATGCAGGCCTCGATGCGGGCGCTGTGCGCATTCTCTCGACACCATGACCTTTCGCGCGCATGCGCTTCTCTCCTCTTTGCAGTTCTCCATGCGATTTCATTCTCTGCTCTCCCTCCTCACCACCCTCCTTGCGGCACTCGCGCTCACCGCGAACGCCAACGGGCAGGCCGTTTGCTCGAGTGCAACGCACAGTTGCTTCGAGGCAAGCATCATCGAAGCCGGATGTTCAAATCCGAATTGCTGCGCGACGGTCTGCGCCGTCGAACCGATGTGCTGCGCTGTCGCGTGGGATGAACTCTGCGTTTCTCTCGCATCGAAGTTCTGCACCGCGTGCGGCGCAGTTGCGGAGAGTTGCTTCGTCGCGCACGGAAGCGGCTCATGCCGTGACGGCGCGTGTTGCGAGGTCGTGTGCGCCGCCGATCCTGGCTGCTGCAGCGTGGCGTGGGACGAAAGTTGCGTCAATCTCGCGGATGCGATGTGCGTCGGTTGCGGCGCCCCAGGCGCACCCAGCTGCAAGATCCCGCATGAGGCGGCTGGTTGCAGCGACTCCAACTGCTGTTCGACCGTTTGCACGGTTGATGCGCACTGCTGCGAGAGTACTTGGGATCAGATCTGCGTCGATTGGGCAAATCAACTCTGCCCAGACTGCGGCAATCCCAACGCAGGGAGTTGCTGCTACGAACACGCAAGTCCCTACTGCAGTGACGCGACGTGCTGCGAACTCGTTTGCGCCACGGATCAGTACTGCTGCGAAGATCGATGGGACTTCTATTGCGCTCAATCCGCAAACTCCAACTGTGGGCTGACGCAATGCACCTGCGGCGATCCCACCGCAGGCGCCTGCAAGTCTGCGCATGCGAGCGTCGGCTGCAACGACTTCCGGTGCTGCAACGATGTTTGCGCAGTGGATGGTTTCTGCTGCGTGGTTGAATGGGACTACACCTGCGCTCGTCAAGCGGAGACGATGTGCGCCATCTTCGTCCCAAGCTGCTCCGACGCCTACGGCAGTTGCTATGTGCGGCACAACTCACCAGGGTGCGACGATCCGGGTTGCTGCGAACAAGTCTGCATCGTCGACAGCGTCTGCTGCACGTTTGAATGGGATGCCGGCTGCGCGGATCTCGCCGCCTCCCATTGCAATGGTTGCGGCGACATCGAGAGCGAGAGTTGCTTCTATCCACACTTTGGACCAAGTTGCTACGACCCCGAGTGCTGCGATAGCGTGTGCACTTTCGACCCACGGTGCTGCGAATTGCAGTGGGACATGTTCTGCGTATTGAACGCCTACAGCGTGTGTGAAATCGGCAGCGCCTGCGGATCGTTCCTCTCTCGCCCATGTGGCGTTCCGAGCCGAATCGCCGGATGCTCCGACGCTGGTTGCTGCTCACTGATCTGCAACTTCGATCCAACCTGCTGCTCACGGGCGTGGGATGAAACCTGCGCGGCGAACGCATCCAATTTCTGCGATCGTCCGCCCAACTGCCCCAACCGAGGCGATCCATACCTCGTCCATCCAGAGCCAGGATGCGCCGATGAATTCTGCTGCACTGCGGTCTGTCAGGTTGAGCCGTACTGCTGCCAGTTGGGCTGGGACGCGAACTGCGTCTATGTCGCGCAAGGCATTTGTTACTCCGTCGCCGGTTGCCCTGGAAGCGGCAAGTGCGGCGTTGGCCATACCACTCCTGGTTGCGATGATCCCACTTGCTGCAACATCGTTTGTCGGCTCGATCCCGTTTGCTGCACTGCGCGCTGGGATGTGAACTGCGTAGCGAGCGCTGGACTCCATTGCGTGCCCCGCCCAAGCTGGCCGTGCCCGTGCTTTGGTGATTGCTTCAAAGCGCACGCCAATGCTGGATGCGATGACGAAACCTGCTGTGCGGGCGTCTGCTCGATCGACGAAACTTGCTGCACGATTGCGTGGGATGAATCCTGCGCTGCCCTCTCGCGCATCTACTGCTGTGCCACGCCAGGTTGCGGCGATAGCTGCGCAGGCAGTTGCATCGAAGAGCACACGAAACCCAACTGCAACGACTCGGTGTGCTGCACGGCGGTCTGTCGATACGACCCGTATTGCTGCAGCGGAGAATGGGATACGGGCTGCGTCCGCGACGCGATTGAAACCTGCGAGGGCGGCTGCGGACTCGTGATTTCCGGTTCGTGCTTCACGCCGCATGGTTTCGCTGGTTGCACCGACGCGGCGTGCTGCACGACCGTTTGTGACGATCCCGCATTCATGTACTGCTGCTTCAGTGACTGGGATCAACTCTGCGCGGACGAAGCCTTACTCCGCTGCGCAGCAAGCGTGCCAGACTGCGGCGACATCGGCGGCGGTAGCTGCTGCGAAGTGCACGCTCGACCAAGTTGCAACGACGCGAGTTGCTGCGGCGCAGTGTGCGCGGTGGATGACTACTGCTGCACGGTGGAGTGGGATCAGGCGTGCGTCGATCTCTCGAGGACGCAGACTGCATGCTCGCAGTGCGACCTTGACTGCGGCGATGATTGCGCAGGTCCGTGCTGCGAAGCGAAGGAGACCCCCGCGTGTAGTGATGCCGTGTGCTGCGCTGCGGTCTGCCTGCTCGATGTGATCTGCTGCGAAGTCGCGTGGGATCAGTTCTGCGCGATGGAAGCGAAGATCAACCCGGAGTGCAACGGACCCAATGGCGCCTGCCCGCAACCTGAGTGCGGCACGCCAGAAGCAGGGTCCTGCTGCTATCCGCACGACAACGCGAATTGCAACGACAAGGCGTGTTGCAAGGATGTCTGCGCGATCGACGATTACTGCTGCACGATTGAGTGGGACAACACTTGTGCGGGCATCGCTGGCGATGTGTGCGACGCATGTGGCGGTGGCGTTGGATGTGGCAGTCCGCGCACGGGCGGTTGCTATACCGCGCATCTCACGCCCTTCTGCGCCGATAGTGCGTGTTGCCTCTTCGTCTGCAGCGTTGATCCAACCTGCTGCTCGGATGCGTGGGATGACTATTGCGTCGAAGCCGCGCTCTTCTTCTGTAGCGGCGGTTGAGCGGTTGTGATTCGACGCAGCGGTTGTCGTTCGCACGAATCTCAGAGCGGCGAACTTATGGGTTCGGATGTGTCGCGGCCCATCGACCGATGCCTCCTGTGTGACGACCTCGGCTCCGCTGCCCACGAGTGTCGCGTCACTCACCACGGAGCCCTCGGCCATTCGAGTCGCGCGCTTGCGTCTCATCCAACGATGCGCGTGACGACGCACGCGCTCTTGGCGCCGCTTCGCCATGCATGAAGGACGAGTGTGCCGTCGGATTCGCATGCGAGAGATTTCGTGACGCGATCGACTCCGCCGAAAGCGTCGAGTGCTTTCCCTCGCACACGCACGCTGCGAAACTCCTCCTGTGCACTCTCGGCGCTTCGCTTGGCGACTGCTTCTTGCGGTGATCGCGCGATTGCTCCCACCATCTCGAAACACTCCGCCCATGGCGAATCACACGCCTGTGCTGCGGTGAGTAATCCGAGACCGTGCGCGATTTCACCTGCGCGGAGTTCCTCGGCGAGATCACCCAGAAGTCCAGCGCGCTCGATTGCGGCGCAAGGCTCGAAGACGAATGCGCCGAGTGCCTCCGCTTGCGGAACAGCTCGCGGACTGCCAACACGACTATGCGACTCCCTTCCTAACCGAGTCGCGCGCATCACGCCCGCGTGCGTCGCGAGCGCGCCCGTCCACACGACGCACTGCTCCATCGTGCCGTGCACCTCGACGAATTCGCACTCGACATCATCCGCACGAACCAATTCACGCGCGATACCAGGACCAAGCTTGAGCGCACCCCCGCTGCTCCGACGCATCCATCCAAGTAAGGACGCAAGTTCAAACTCATCACTGGTCTGCGCGCCGCGCTTCCACACTCGACCGGACTGGTCTCGGCGTGGAGGATCGCAGTGCACGAGCGAGTCGCTCAGCATCGATTGAATCTCCTGACTCGCCACATCCGCCTCGCGTACCCGGGTGCGCGCATTCCCGCGCGCCATCCACGCTCGAAGCGGGTCATGCTCGACACCGAGGACGCGCGCTTCGCCACAGAGGTCGACGAGAGACTTCAAGTCCGAGCCCATGCCACTGCAGAGATCGAGAATCGGCAAGTGACGCAATCGCGCGTCCCGAAAGCGCTCGGCCTTCCAGAGCGCACATCGAGAGGAACTCGCCATCTCCACTCCCCCGCAGTCCGCGTTGCACCGCGCTGCAAAATCCAGCTTTCCTACCGCGCGCCGACGCGCTTGGATCAACTCAATGGCCGCGGAGATGCGCGATGAATCAAACTGTCGGCGCAGCCTTGCGATGAGGGCCGGCGTGAACTCCGATTCCGCCTCAAGTACACGCAGAAGCGGTGCGCCAGCGACATTCTCATCGCAGAGCGATTGCCAGATTGAAACATCACGCCACGAATCCATCTCGCGAAGGGTACGGGCAAGAATGCACTCGGTGCGCAACGACGCGCGGAGCGTTAGGGCAGAGGTCCCCATTTGTTCAGGAGCAGTGCGATGTCGACGCGGTTGAGGATGCCATACGCGTCGCAGTCACTGAGTGGATCAAGCAGAATCTCACATGAGTCTTCCATACCATCGCCGTTGCAGTCACTGCTCCAACTCCAGAGGCTCCTGCCGGAACATGGCGATACCCATCGCCATTCCATCCCCAACAGACGACGGTTCCGTCACCCTTGAGCGCCGCCGTATGGAGCACTCCTGAGCAATGCCAACCACTCCGCGCAAACCAGTCGGCACGGCACACTGACCTTCGAGATTGTGCCCCCAGCACCGCACAGTTCCCTTGCCGCGCAGCGAGATCCCGTGATGACCTCCAGCAGCAATGGCACTGACACCAGTGTGTCCAATCGGGATGTTGCACTCCCCATTTCCGTTGTAGCCCCAAGCCGCGAGAGTCGCGCTACTGAGAAGCGCGAGGCTAACGTTCTCACCCGCGGCGATGCCAACCACTCCTTGGATGGACGGCACGATGGATTCGCCATCACTGTTCGATCCCGCGCAGACCACGCTGGAGTCTGTGCGAAGTGCGATGGAATGGCTGTATCCCGCAGCGATTGTGGCGACGCTGGTGAGGCCGACAGGAATGTTGCACTGGCCAAGCGAGTTGTCTCTAGGGCCAAAGACCGTACCGTCGCCCCGCTTCGCGATGACAAACGCGTTTCCGGCGGGGAGTTCAGCGATGTCCGTGAGTTCTGGAACCACTCCCAAACTTCCGCCCGCGGAGTTTCCCCATGGGACGACCTGTGTATCAGCCATCGATGATGGAGCGTAAAGAGAACAACGCACAACGGTCGGTGCAAGTCGTACAAGAGTCACCGATCGTGCCGACGAAGCCCGAGGAAGGGTCTTGGCCGCCGTCCCGCGAGCGCGCAAGCCTATCTTCAGATAATCGCTCCAAGACGGAGGTTCGCGGCGCCACTTCCCCTGAAACCAAGGGTGCGCAGAAAGTAGGAGCACCGCCGAAAACTCGCATCGAGACGATGCCGCGTGGCTCTACATCGCCGCGCCGTTTTCCGTCTCGAGGTAGGTGTATCCCGCGAGCCCCGATTCATAGGCGCGGACGAGCGCATTGGATTCCGCGACGGACATGTGGCGGTCGCGAACGGCGCGCTCGCATTCGTGTCGAATCGCCTGCGAAAGGCGATTCACGTCGTACTGCACATACGAGAGCACTTCGCGAACGCTATCGCCTTCGACGGTTTCGTCAATCCACCAGTTCCCGTTTTCGTCGAGTCGAATGTGCGCCACATGCGTATCACCGAAGAGGTTGTGCAGGTCGCCAAGGGTCTCTTGATACGCGCCCACCAGGAACGCGCCGAGGTAGTACTGATCGCCATTTTCAATCGAATGGACTTCGACGGACTTTCGAACATCGTGGTTGTCGACAAACCGATCGATCTTGCCGTCCGAATCGCAAGTGATGTCCGCGATGGTGGCCTTGCGCGTGGGACGCTCGGTCAAGCGATGGATCGGCATGATCGGGAACAGCTGATTGATCGCCCAAATATCTGGCAGGGACTGGAAGATCGACAGATTGCAGAAGTAGGTGTCGCTCGTCGCGTCCTCGATGTCGCCAAGTTCCTCGGGAACGGCGGGCATTTCCCGCGCCTTGTCGCGGATCTTCGCGCAAGTCGCCCAGAACAATCGCTCAACGATCGCGCGATGTTCGAGCGAGAGATATCCCACGCTGAAGAGATTCATCGCCTCATCGCGGGCTTGGAGGGCATCGTGATAGCACTCAAGTAACCGTCGCTCACTCACCGCGCTAAACGCTTCAAAGAGATCGACGATCGGTCGCGGAATCTCACCGTCGGCGAGGGGTACGCCCTCGAGCGAGGTCGGTGCCTTGAATCGATCGACACTGTTGGCGCCAAGAACATCGAAGACGAGCACGCTTTGCTGCGCGACCATCGCGCGACCACTCTCCGTAATGATCGTCGGATGCGAAACCCCCTCTTCGTCACACACGCTCATCACCTTGTACACGACATTTGACGCATACTCCGCAAGCGTGTAATTCGTTGAGAACTCAAAGTTGGTCTGGCTCCCGTCGTAGTCGATGCCTAATCCGCCACCAACATCGAGGTACTGCATGCTGCACCCCATCTTCGCGAGTTCGGTGTAGATGCGAGCGAGTTCATTCACGCCGGAATTGACCTGTCGAATGTCATGGATCTGCGAGCCCATGTGGCAATGGAGCAATTGAAGGCAATCCTTCATGCCCTTCGTTCCAAGGTATTCCACCGCTTCAAGGACTTCGTTCACGCTCAGTCCAAACTTTGCCTTGATGCCGGAGCTGTGCCGCCACCGGCCCGCGCCCTGCGTGGAGAGATTGACTCGCACTCCAATGCGCGGCCGAATCTCGAGCATTTCGGCGTACTTCACGATCAATCGAAGCTCCGTGATGTTCTCGATCACTGGAATAATGCGTCGACCAAGTTTCGCAGCGAGCATCGTGAATTCGATGTATCGCTCCTCCTTGAAGCCATTGCAGATGATCAATCGATCCGGAGAGTCACTCGTCAATCCCATCACCGCGAGGAGCTCTGGTTTCGAGCCAACCTCAATGCCGAATCCGAGCGGCATGCCGAACTCGCGCACATCATGCACGACACGCCGCTGCTGATTCACCTTGATTGGATAGACCGCGTTGTAGGAACCCTTGTATCCATTGTCGCGAATCGCTGTCGCGAATGCGTCGTGCATGTCGGTCATGCGCGTGCGGAGCAAGTCGCTGAAGTGCAAGAGTGCGGGGGTGCGCAATCCGCGCTCACGCAATCCTTGCACCACCTCAAACAGATCGATCTCACGCCCCGTCTCGCGCGTGGGACGCACGACGACATGCCCTTGCGCGTTCACATCGAAGAATCCCTTCGCCCAGCCTCGCAAGTTGTAGAGATCCGCCGAATCATCGATCGTCCATCCACGCTCCATCGACGCTCGCAATTGGCTCGACCGCGGAGAAGCAGTCCCATTCGTGGTGGAGGCCACGCTCGACGCGGAGGAAACGGTCGGAGCACTCGGCGCCCGGAGTGGGGCGGCAGACGGATTCACCATTCGAGGGGAGCCTTCGCGATGATCGCGGTTCTTCCCGGACTATTCCGGGGTGTAGGTGCGGGAAACAGAGGCCAGGAAGCGAAACTTCGGACGAAAGTCGAACGCAGATGATAGATCACTCCGCCAAAATCGGAAGTGTTCTAGAGGAACTTTTTCGAATCGCGCTTGGATCCCCGTCGTCCGGGATGCATACTAGGCATGATTCCGACCCCCCCCTTTTTTGGAGAGCACAAGATGATTGCCAAGAGTTCAACGCTTTCGCGCGGTCTTTCTGTTGGTTCCGCGTTCGTTTTCGCCCTCACTCTCGCTCGCGCGAGTTACGCCGGTCCAACCTGGGACAATGACCTCTGGGTCGACGCGGGCAATTCAGCGAGCATGGCGCAGGCGGTCACCCAGACGGGCACCGTGATGGAGATCAAGGGGCGCCTGAGCACAACCGGCTTCGGGAACGCAGCGCCGGACTACTCCGACATGTTCCTCATCCAGATCACCGCACCGACAATCTTCAGGATTTCGACCGCTGGGGGCGAGAGCGGAGGCTCAGCGGCGTTTGACAGCCAACTCTTTGTCTTCAAGGGAAGTGGATCGGTCACTAACCCGCACGCCTTCGGAGTCCTCGGCAATGCCGACTTTTCCTCCAGCATGAACGGCGCTATGGTGCAATCGCAGTCCAACGACGGATCAGGGTTCGTCCTCACCGATCCCGGCCTCTACTACATCGCCATCTCGATGCGCGGAGTCAATCCACTAAGCACCAGTGGACTCATCTGGCCGAACATGCCAACCGGCGTCATCGGATTCGGAAACTTCGACGCACTTACGGGTTGGGCGGTCGATCCCGCGAACGTTGGCGGCGAGTACTCCATCCGAACTGTCGGTATCGAAGGTGTGCCCGCGCCAGGCGCGCTCGCGTTGCTGGCGCTCGCCGGACTTGCGCGCCGGTCAAGGCGAGCCTGATCGACGACCGCTCACTTTACAGAGTCCCCGAAGATAGCCGCGCAAGCAACGCGGCAGCTTCTTTGGTGGTCTTCGCTTCTGGCCCCTTTCGAAGCAACAGAATGCGGTGCGCCTCTCGCGCGTTTTCCGTCGCAGACGCCTGCTCTCCGATCGCGTCCTGCATGAGCGCGATGCTGTAGAGCGTGCGCCCAACCCGAAAATCATCGGGCTCCACATACGGCGCGAGCGCGTCAAGCGCCTCTTGATAGAGTCCAAGCGTTGACGCAAAGTCGCCCTCGGCGCGCCCGAGGGCGGCCATGCCATTGAGAATTGCAGCCTTCGAAATGGCCGCCTCGCGCGAAACTTCAAGTGACGCGCTGCGATCGAATGCGGACTTCAAGAATTGCCGCGCTTCCTGAAACTTGCCTTGCGCGCGATAAGCGCTCGCAAGTTGCCGCAGCGTCTCAACCGTGGCGAGTGCGTGGGGACCCACTGACTCTTCGTACAAGACGAACGCAGCGTGATAGGCGCGCTCGCTCGCGGTGTAGTCGCCGAGGTTGAAACGCAATCGCGCCAGCGCGAACTCGACTTCCGCGAGTTCTTCCTTGGTGCAGGCTCCTTGCGCGAATGCGTCGAATCGCATCGCGTGCGCTCGCTCGATCGCATCCTGCGCGCCCACCGCGTCATCGAAACCAAGATGCACCAGTCCGAGTGTGACGAGAATGCCCGAGAGCAGTTCCGGATCATCTCCGAGTTCCTGATTCACTTGTTCGGTCACAAGCGCGAGAAACTCATTCACGCCGAGTTGGCTTGATCCGCGTCCGAGTTCAGGATCCACATTTGTCATCGAGTTTTTCAGGGAACTCAATGACTTCTGCGCTTTGCCAAGCGCGATGTCCGTCGTCGCGTAAGCAATCGAAAGGGCGATGGAAGCGCCAACGATGAGCAGGAGCACTCCCCCCGCAACACTCGATGCGGCCCAGTGCCGCCGAATCGTCTTTACCGCGACATACACGAAGCTGTCTTCGCGGGCGAGAATCGGCTTGCCCTGAAGGTACCGGTCCAATTCATCGCGGAGTTCATCGGCAGTTCCGTAACGACGGTCGGGCTCGGGATCAAGAAGTTTGAGCGCGATGACATCGAGATCTCGGTCAATCCCTGGAGAAATCTCGGAGGGACGCCTCGGCTTTGCTTCGAGTCGTTGCAACAAGAGATCCGCAACACTCGCCGCTGATGCAAACGGCTTACTCCCGCAGAGCGCTTCATACAACATCACCCCGAGTGCATAGACATCGATACGCGAATCAATCGCGTCAGGATCACCACGGAGTTGCTCAGGCGCCGCGTACGCAAAAGTGCCGAGGAACTCACCCGCGACAGTTTCTCCGCCGGCGAGGCCGAATCCATCCAACATGCCGACTGCCGAGTTTTCCATTGGGCGCGCCAGCCCGAAGTCAAGGACTCGGGGGTGCCCGTCGGTGTCGACGAGCACATTCCCTGGCTTGAGATCCCGATGAATGACACCACGGCGGTGGGCATAGGCGACAGCGTCCACGACGCTTCGGAAGAGTTCCACGACCTGCCTCGGGGTGAGCACGCTCATCCGAATGTAGGAATCGAATCGCTCGCCCACCACGAGTTCCATCGCAAAGAATGGCTCTCCGTCCCGAGCCAGCCCACTCTCGTAGAGCGTGACAACGCCAGGATGCCGCATGTTCGCAACGAGTTCAACTTCTCGCTCAAACCTTCTCCGTGCGCGCCCCGACGCGAGGCCTCCGCCGAGTAACCGCTTTACCGCACAACTGCGCCTTGTCGCGAGTTGCTCTGCTCGATACACAACCCCTTGCCCTCCCCGATGCAATTCGCCGATCAACTTGTAACCCGGGACAGGTCCATCGTCGATCGCGTCGGGTGCGACGAGGGAACGGCGAATCGGTCCGACACCCTTCACTTCCGCGAGAAACGCGTTGTCGCCCTTGATCGCCTCAAGAAGTTCGGAACAACGCGCGCAGAGCGAGAGGTGGCCGGACTCCGATGGCGTTGCATCATCCGCGGCTGCAATCGCCTCGAGTCGTTCGATTCCGATACAACCATCTCCGGGACCGACATCGGTCAACTCCGGCCGTCTCACGCAGGCTCCTCGCTGTAGGCGAGTTCAAGGCGAGCGACGATCTCCCGCAGGCGCGCCGCCACACGACTCTTCGCGAGGTAGACATCATGGAGACTCATGCCAAGTTCATCCGCGACCACCTTCGGTGCGAGCGTGTGATAGACGAGCATCTCGAATGCCTTGACGGTCTTGGGATCGCTTCGACTCGTCCGGCGCAATTCTTCAAGACTCTCGCGCAAGACTGACTCCCGACGCTCGCGTTCCCACACCTGTGACAGGGATGCATCATCATTCATGTCGACCATTGCACTCTCACCGCGGCCAATGTTGGCAGTCGCACGCTGTCGGCGCTGATCAAGAAGTCGAAATCGCATGATGCCCACAAGCCACGCGCCCAAACGCCCCCGGGACTTGTCGTATCTTCCGTCGCGCCATTCGATCAAGAAACGCAGTATGGTCTCCTGCGCCGCTTCGGCAGCGTCATGATCGTTGTAGCCAAGGTTCCGCGCGAAGCCGATCAGAATGGGACGGTAGCGCGCATCAAACGCTTCCCAAGCGACAGCGTTCTGGGGATCCGCGAGCGCGACGAGCATCGCGGAAGTCGTTCGAGATGCATCTTGCGTCTCCTTCACACGCGCATCCTACCCTATCGATGTCCCCCGAATCGAGTGTGCGATTGCGCATTCGTGCACACGAATGCTCGCAACATCAAGCCCCTGCTTGAGGCTCGAAAACGCCTCGGGATCAACCGAATCCATGTCCGCCTCTGCGGCGCTCACCATCGCCGAGAGCTGCGCCAATCGCCGTTCAAGATCGAGGACATAGCTCGCCTCAAGTGCACTCCGCACTCGCTTGAGCGCATCCGAAATCCACTTGATATCGAGCTTGGTGTGGACGCAGAGATCGGTCACCCGATGGCGACGCATGTCCTCGCGTGCGTGGGTAATGCTCTCACTGTCCATCCGCGAAGCTTCTTCTTCCGTGAGACCGTAGGAGGGAATGACCTGCAGCACCGCCGTCACTCCGCTGCGGCGCTCGACGGCGCGAACCGAGAGCACCCCATTCTGATCCACCAGAAACACCACTTCAAGTTGCGGAATGCCCGCGGGCATCGGCGGAATGCCAGTAAGGTGGAAAGTACCGAGCGATCGGCAGTGCTCGACGAATTCTCGTTCCCCCTGCACCACCTGCAGTTTCACGCTCGTCTGCCCGTCCATCGATGTTGAAAATTTTTCCGTCGCGCGTGCCGGAATGGGCGTATTGCGCATGAGGAGTTTCGTCGTCGCGCCGCCTACGGTTTCGAGTCCGAGCGAAAGCGGGAGGACATCGAGGAGAAGGAGATCGCGCCTATTCCCCGAGAGAATCGCTCCTTGAATGGCCGCCCCAAGCGCAACGACCCGATCCGGATCGAGCGCGAGGTAAAGGTCTTGGCCGAAACACTTCGCAACTTCGCGCCGTACGAGCGAGAGTCTCGTTGAACCTCCGACAAGGACCACCCGCGCGATCGCGTCAGTCGAAACTTTCGCGTCACGGAGCACACGGCGGCAGCACGCCAGCGTGCGATCGACAAACGGAGCCGCGATCGAATCGAGCTCCGACTGCGTCAGCGCGAGCGTGATGGACTGGCCACCGAGCGTGATGGACTCCTCCGCGAACGCCGTTGTCGAGAGCGCGCATTTGAGACGCGCGGCGACTGCCAAGCACCGCGCCGAGTCGGCGAGCCTGGGCCCTGACGGATGCCGATTCCAGTAGTCGACGATTGCGCGATCAATGTCATCGCCGCCGAGTTCGGTGTCACCCGCCGTCGCGAGGACTTGGAAGCAGTCCGTTTCCAAACCCTCTGTTTTCGGGACGATTTCAAGCAGCGTGCAATCGAAGGTCCCGCCGCCGAGATCGTAGATCACGACGAGTTCTCCAGCCTGCGCAGCCCGCCCAAGCCCGTAGGCCAGGCTCGCCGCAGTGGGCTCATTCACAAGTCGCGCAACGCGCAATCCAGCGAGCCTCGCGGCATCCCGGGTCGCTTGGCGCTGCGCGTCGTCGAAGTACGCGGGAACAGTAATGACGGCTCGATCAATCGGAACCCCCAGTTCCGATTCGGCGCGTGCGCGCAGAGCCCCGAGAATCTCCGCAGAGACTTCTTGCGGAAGCACGCGCGCACCGTCGATCACAAATCCGGCCAAACCTCGCGGTCCCTCGCAGAGCTCGACTCCGCTCGCGGCAGCGAATGCGCGCATCTCACTCGCAGTTCGCCCGATGAAGCGTTTCGAACTCGAAACCATGCGCGACGGAGCGTTCGTGCCTCGCGCGACTGCCTCGGCACCAACGACTCGGCTCCCATCGGTTTCGAAAAACACCACGGAAGGGACGAGCGCACTCACGACACCGCCGAGCACTCTGGGTCCTGCTTCATCGCAAATGGCAATGAGTGAGTTCGTGGTTCCGAGGTCGATCCCGACGATCGGCGACGCGGATTCGGATTGCTCGCTCATGTGCGACGAATCCTACGCGAACCGCAAATGCAATAGGCGCTCGGAGGAATCCGAGCGCCTAGGTGAGCCAAACGAAGAGGTTCACGGTGCAGGAATCACCGCGACCGAACGGGAAGCCGTCATAGGTGCGGTTTCAATTGGCGTATCGGCGTTTGCTAGCGCAGTTTCGAGTCGCTCGATCAACTTCTCCCGAACACGAGCCTTCGACGCGGACGCTTCCGCGAGGTGCGATTGGCCTTGGGGAGATTCTTGCAGCGCCCTTGGAGAAGCGAAACTCACAATGCGCGGGTGATTTGTTAGTGATTCCATTGGACGCCTCGGTGATCTTTCTGAGTCTTTGAAGGCCACGGTGTTACCAGTTGTTGACGAATGAAGCAGGAACTCCAAGAGCATTCGCGGCGGCCTCATACGAAAGACCGTCGCAGGCAATCATTCGCACTGCTGCGCTGAGGTGGGATGGAAGGAGGCGAAGTGCCTCGTCCAACGCTTCCGCTTCGAGTGCAAGGCTGCCCTGACTCTCGTTCACGGATGCCTCAAACCACCTGCTGTCGTCGGCGCTGGCATCCCAGTTTCGGCTCTCAGAGAGTGCGGAGTCCACTCGCCCGCTCCGTCTGAGAACTTCATGAAATCGAGATTTCTGACCAGCGCGCCGCTTCAACAGGTGTTCAGCGATGCGTAGGAAAAAACCCACTTCTAGGGCAATCCTTTCGAGATTTCGTAAATTTATGGCGCGGTGAAACCACTCTTGTGCCAAATCATCCGCAATCTCGGCAGTCGCTCGTTTGCGGACGAAGAGATGCACGGGCGGGTAACACGCCAAGGCAAGGCTTGCAACGCTCGGTTCCTTTCCTCGGGGAAACTCCCCGTTTAGCGTCCCCTCGGCTCACACACGAGGACCAAGTATCGCCATCCCTAGCACTTGGGACTCGGGCACCGCTGGCCTCCCTGAGATGTTCGCCACCCTCGGCATCGGGCAGATCGAAGCTGATTCGTTTCTACGCCATTCCATGCGTAAAGTCTCGATAGCAGGCACGCTCGTTGAACTTCCAACCGGTTCGCTTGGTGATGGCCCCGTGTTTGCGGCAGCGGCAGAGATTGGAAGTATGTGAGCATGGAATGAGCCCCCATGGATCGGCTTCAGGTTCATCGAGGTTCGATCAGGTGCGCGGCCACAGGACTCCGGTGACATCCGTCGCGCGGCTTTTCACCCGCGTTGACAGTAACTGCCGAGCGCCCAAAGCCCTAACCGCCGTTGAATCCATGCATTGGAACCAACAGCAACGCGAAGGACACAATACTTAGAGGGGGTCGAATCCTGAAAATCCTCCAAATCAGTCAGTGGATGAAAGAGCCGCAAGGTGGCCCGACTTCTCCATGCGTGGCGGCTGCACGGACCGCACCTCCACCTAGCCCCGACGCATGGACGCGCACGGGAACAAGCGCAAGCGACTAGTCAGAATCTCGCAGGCTCAGTTCATCACAAATGCGCCAACCGCCTCTGCGCCTCGGTGATCAGTTTGTGATCGAAGCACGGCGCGTGAATCAAGGATGATTTGACCGCCAGGGACGGCGGACGCGACGCCAAGAGCGCTGTGCGTGGACCTCAAGACTGGGTGTTGTTCTGCAACGCCGATTGTAGAGACGATCTCCTCCCTTCGACCACTCTCCGGGGAGCCTGTGCACTGCCTCAGCACACGCTCCCTTTTCTATTTCGGCGCCGTCGTGGAGTTGCCCTTCGGCAGTGCATCCATCGTGTCGGCAAATCGTCGCAAGGAGAGAAGCACGAGATACGCTCGGAACTCCACGATCTCCGGCGTCTCTCCAGACCCATGCATCGAACATTTTTCGCCGTTCGTTCGAGAGTTGAATGTAATCTGACAGGAGCCTTCTCCAAGCCGATCACCGCTGCCCTGCCGCAGACCCGCCGCGTTCAGCTTCGTACGCAGCGTCGTGATTTGCTCCTCGGTGAGCAGCGTGGACCAATCGAAGTCGTCATAGGTTGCGCTCGTTCCACCAGCGAATGAGTAGGTTCCGTCGGTCTGAAGCTTCGCGCGCATGGCGCGCCCCTCCGCTGGATCGGTCCAGTAGAAGTCGAAACTCAACCCTGCGGTCCGGTCAATCTTTGCAACATGGGGTTGTGACTCACAGGCGGGGACTCCGACCCCAAAGAGCGAGCCGACGACAATCGCTGCTCCAATCAACCCGCGAACCTGTGACATCACTGTGGTTGCGTCCCAGAGGTTGCGCTTGGCAGCGACGGAAGAGCACGCCCGATCAAGTCGGGCTGCTGCATCGATGCGTAGGGATCCGCGCCAAGGTCGTACCGCACGGGAAACTCTGCGGTTTCGGCGAGTGGCTCGTCACTCATCCACGCGAGATTCGCAAGTGCTCGGGTAAGCCGCCGTGCGGCGCGTTCATCATCGGTTGCAGGCGCGTACTGCCGGAGAAAGCACCACCGTTCGCCATTTGCCCCGACACGAACCTTGACCAGAATCGTTCCCGCTGAAGGCTGCTCCGTCCACACATTCCCACGGGTATCGCTCTTCGCACTCTCGCCAAAGCCACCATCGACGACGAGCCGCCATAAATCGCTCTCCTGCTCGCGCGACAGTCGCCGGACACGAGCTGGCCGCTTCCCTTTGAGTTGCGAAATGTCCGCCTCAGCATGGAGCGATCCGTCGGCGAGTAATGCGTACACGGCTGCCCGCTCTTCTGCGCGAGCACTGACAGCAACCCCAGTTCCGACTTCAACCGCGAGTTCAATCGAAAAGTCACGGGGCAGCGCGCCCAGCCGATCAGTCTCCGCTTCCGAGGCAAGATCTGCCGTTGGAGGGGGCGTGGAGGCGCATCCACTGCTCGACAGCATCGACGCAATCGAGACGATCGGCGCGCCTGCGAGCAAGAACGAAACCATCAGCGACGAACGCACGGGCATGGACGCCACAGTAGCACCTCCGCCCTCATCCTGTGGGCCTTGAGTTGAGGTTACCTTCCCACTCTATGCGTACGAGTGTGCTCTGGATCAATGACTACCTGCTTCCCCCGGCGTGTGCTGTTGAGCAGGCACGAGTGCTCACCGCACTCGGACTGCCGCTTGATGGCGATGGCGTTGCGGACAACGGGGAGCCTTGGCAAGAAATCGAGACCACCTCCAACCGCGGAGACTGCCTCTCGCATGTGGGTATGGCCCGCGAAATCGCGGCTTCAACTGGGCGCACACTCAAGGCTCCTACTGCCATCCTGCCTGACGGGGATGCACCTGCCGTGATGCCGATCACCGTGACGAACACGGCGCAGACATTTTGTCCTCGATATACCGCGCGCGTCATCAAGGGAGTGAAAGTCGGGCCAAGCCCCGCGTGGCTCGCACAGCGACTCATCGCCATTGGGCAGGTCCCGCGCAACAACATCGTCGATGCCACCAACTTCGTGCTCTTTGAGCTTGGGCAACCAACCCATGTCTTCGATCTCGCCACACTCGAAGGTGCACAGATCCAGATCCGCGAGGCCCGCGAGGGCGAAAAGTTCCTCCCTCTCGGAGCCGACGCGAAGCCCCTCTCGCTCACGGCTTCGGACTTTGTCATCGCGGATGCGACTCGCCCCATTGCTCTCGCCGGCATCAAGGGCGGAGCGCTCGCGAGCGTCACACCGAACACCACGGATATCGTGCTTGAAGCAGCGACCTTTGATCCGGTTCGCGTTCGCGCGTCAAGTCGGCGCCACGGCATTTCGAGTGATTCGTCGTATCGATTCGAGCGACAAGTGCACCCTGCGGAGATCGACGCCGCGGCGACGCGACTTGCATCACTGATTCTTGAGATTGCTGGCGGCACGCTCTGCGGTGGCGTCGTTTCGGATGGAATCGCCCTGCCGCCGGCTCGACTGGCGTCACTGCGCCCGTCGCGATGTCGCGCCGTGCTCGGAACGAACATCAGTGATGCACGCATCGTAGAGTTGCTTGAGAAGTTGGAGTTTCAACCGAAACTGCGGGCGGATGGCTCATACATCGATTGCGTCGTGCCCCCTCGGCGCGTCGATATTGAACGAGAAATCGATCTGATCGAAGAGATCTGTCGCCTCGACGGCATCGAGAGCATCCCCGTCGCGGAGTTCATCCGCGTGCGATTACCCAGCCCAAACCCAGTCGAGCGCGGCACGCGAGCAGTGAAGGCAGCGCTCGTTTCGATTGGCTTTGTGGAGAGCATCACGCACTCCCTCGTCAGCGAGAAGGCGGCATCGATCTTTCTTCCCGCCTCCGCCGCCATGCTCGCAGTCGACGATGCAACCGCAGGTGAACCTGCGCTTCGCACGAGCGTGTTGTCCTCCCTGATGAATGTGAAGGAACACAATCAATCGAACGGCACTCCGAGCCTCGCGATCTTTGAGTTCGCAAGCGCGTTTCACTGGGAAGGCAATGCGCACCGCGAGCGACCGACGCTCGCTTTGCTCGCTGACGCATGCGACGGAACGCGCGATGCGCAAGCGGCGTATCGCTTCATCCGCGCGAGCGTCGAACGCGTGTTGCGAGTCCTCACAGGCCAAGGTGCGTGCCTTGCGTTCCTTCCGCTGACAAAAGATTGCCCCCCGTGGTTGCAAGCGGGCGCGCGCGTTCTCGTGAACGGAGTTGTCGTTGGCCTCGCGGGCGTCATGCAACCACAATTGCAGAAAGCGCATGGGCTCGATCGCGCGGTGGCGTGCGCCGAACTCGAACTTCGACCCCTGCTCGCACAGTTTCCCCCAGAATCGAGTGCAACCGAGCTGCCGCAATTCCCCGCAACAGACCGTGATGTCAGCGCGGTCGTTGCAGAGGCGGTCTCCTGGAACTCGATCGAGCGATCGATGCGCGAGGCGTCACTCCTCGATCTCGAATCCATAGAGTTCATCGGAGTCTTTCGAGGTAAACAGATCGGCGAAGGAAAGAAGTCCGTCACGGCTCGCCTCCGATTCCGACGCACGGACGGAACCCTTCGCGCCGAAGAGATTGAACCAAGAGTGGCCTCCATGCTCGATCAACTCAAGCGCGACACGAATGCGGAGATTCGCACCGTATGAACGCCGACGCCCAGCCACCCCACGGCCCGCGCGTGGAGCACGCCCTCGCGGCGCAAACGGTCGCTGCGTTCCTCGACGCACTTGCCGCGCCCATCCCAGTCCCTGGAGGCGGTGCAGTCGCAGGGCTTCTCCTCGCACAAAGCGCGGCACTCGGCGAGATGGTCGTTTCCTTCGCGCTTTCGAAGTCGAAGTTTGCATCCTTCGCGCCAGCCCACCGCGCCGCGCTCACGGGACTGACCGACTTGCGAAAGACCGCGCTTCGATTGGCAGATCTCGATGCTGCCGCCTACCGCGCGCTGAATGCACTTTGGAAACTGCCCAAAGATGATGCCGCGCGAGAGCTCGGTTGGAACGCGGCGGTCGAAGATGCCATCCAAGCACCACAGTCCGTGATCGAAACCGCATCCAGTGTGCTCGGACAGCTTGAGCCGCTCATCGGCACAACAGCGGAAAGCCTCAAGAGCGACCTCGCGATCGCGATCGACCTCGCCGCAGCCGCAGCGCGTGCGGCGGCGTGGAATGTCCGAGCCAACCTGCCGCTGCTTGAGCATGAAGTGGAACGCGCCCATCGATCGAGCGCCCTCGACACGACGCTCCGTGACATCGCACTGCGGGCGTCGACACTGAGTGCGCGCATCTAACGCGATTGCGAGGGACTCCATGCCCAATGGAAACGCGAGCCATCCCAACGCGAGTGACGGATCGAATGGAACGCCACCCCGTTCGTTTCTCATGATTTGGTTTCGATGCTGCAATGCGTACGGGCGACTGACCAAGACGCCTGACGGGAGCGCATACAAGGGCCGATGCCCAAAGTGTCGACGCGAGGCGCAAGCAAAAGTCGGCGAAGGCGGAAGCAACCGCCGGATGTTTGAAGCGGAGTGATCGCGCAGCACGACCGCGCCGCGATACTCTTCCTCGGGTGGAACCCATTGTTGGCGGAGCTGCATTTCTCGCAACGAGCGCATTGCTCGCATGGGGCGGTTCAGTCGCCGCCATCGCTTGGGAGGCACTCCATCCTCCTCGGCGAAGCGTCGGATGGGCATTGGCACGGGGATTTGCGTGCGACCCCGCCGCGATGGGGCTTGACGCAGCCGATACACGCGTGACGCTTCTCGGCTCGCAGTTCGATGTTTGGAAGATCGACCTCCGCGCCGAAGGAGTCGATGTCCTGCTCCTCCACGGGTACGCACGCAATCGCATCGATTCGCTACGACGGGTTCAGCCGTGGCTCCCCATCGCTCGCAGCCTTACGCTCATCGATCTACCCGGTCATGGCGACGCGAGCGGAAAGGGTACGACGCTTGGCACGAACGAACCGAAACTCATCGCTGAACTTGTCGAGCAACTCCAGCTGACCCGCGTCATTCTCGTGGGGCACTCGCTTGGCGCGGTCATCGCGATTCGAAGCGCACTCGAGCCCACACTTGCCACGCGCGTGCAAGGCGTCCTCGCCATCGCGCCCTACGAGCAACTCGCAACGCCGATTGGCGCGCGACTTGACGCGCGCGCCATGCCGCGCGCCGCGCTCCTTCGACCCGCACTCGCGCTCACGCGCCTCTGCGGAGTCCGACTTGAACCCACAAGCGCGTCCGCCGCTCGGCTGTCTGTGCCGCTCGGAATTCTCGCGGGAACACGCGATCCAACGAGCCCGCTGGATGAAGCGCGACGCATCGCGCGCAGCGCGCCCAGCGCGACATTGCATGAGATTGAAGGCGGCTCCCACGATGACCTTTGGATCATCGGGGGAGCCGCGTATGCCAGCCTCGCGCAACAATTGGCGCGTGGGAAAATCGATTAGGGTGTCGTCGATGCGCTTGGGGGGAGCAACATGAAGCGGGCGCGATAGCCCTGCGCCGACGAACGCACATCCCAAACTTGTTGTCCGAGGTAACGCTTGATGAGCGCGGGATCCAAGAACGCCTCCACGCCCGGAAGCGCGTCGCGATCCATGCCGAGCAGCGGAACCTCGCCGCTCTCTCCATCATCCCCGCTCGCCATCCCTTCTATCTCTTCCTGCAGCGTCTTCATCATCGCCGCGGTTTGTTCGAATCGGCGAGGAAGATTGATCCATCCCGCAGCGACGACTTCACCGCCGCCGAGTGCCTGCATTGCAGAGGAGTAGGTCGCGTCCGCGGAGAGATTCGTCGCCGCATCCTTCGCGTCAACCGCGCGAAGTGCCTGCTCGACACTTCCGCTGTTTCCCAGCGCGAGCCAGCCGCCGCCGATCCCAACGGCGAAGGAAGAAAACTCATCGGAGAGAATCGTCATGCCATTGAAGTCGCGGCTCTCAAGACCGAGCGGAAAGAGGTTCAGCATGTCGCTCACCGCCTGCTCGCCTTCCTTTCCAGGCTTCATCCGAATCGCGGTCACCGACTTCGCCGCGTCTTCACCCCCGATGGGAGGGAGCGAACCGAACATGTGAATGTCCGGACCGATCGCGGCGAATGCGCTCGTCAGCGCCGGTCGATACGACTCGATTTGCATCTTGATCATGTCGCCGAACTCGGGCGGAAGTGCCGCGGCGATCTCATCAAGGGTCGGGAGGATCGCGTCAAAGCGCACATTGAATCGCGAGTAACTGACGGCGTCGGCAGGCACAATCGCGGGCGGCGCGGCGAGTTCCGTCCCCAAATCAAACAAGGCCGGAAGCCCTGTCTTCTTGCTCGGAATGTACACCGCCGCGGCCAGCTCAATCGTCCCATCGCGCGCAGTGAGATTGGCGGAAATCGCCTGCACATCCCCAAAGATCTGCTTCATGAATGGCTGCGCCATCGCCATCTCTGGTGAGTTTGACGCGAGCGCGGAGAGGTTCTCGAGCAACACGACGGCGTATGCATCGGATGCGGCGCCGGCCAATTCAAGTGCGCCGGAAAACGCTGGATTACTCGACACGGCGTCGGTGCTCGTGTTCGCGGCATCCAGCTTCGCCAAAAGATCGCTCATCGCAGCCGAAGACGACGCACCCAGCACGCGCCCCTTGTCGACGGCGTACAGCGTCGTGTTGAAATCAAACGGACTCATGCCGAACATCTGCGGGGCAAACTCATCGGGAGCGCCGCCTTCGGTGTCCCCCGCATCCATTCCGAGTTCATCGGCCTCCGCGTCCGCCTCCGAGATAACCAGCACGCGGCGGCCACGGATTTCTTCGAAGGCCACGCTGTTGCCTGCACCCTTCGCCGTTTTCTCCGCATTCGCAAGCGCGGATTCGAGCCACTTGTTGCTCTTCTCCCCTGCATCCGCCCAATCCACGAAGAAAACCGTGGCGGGAACTTCCAATCCCGTTTCTTCGTCAAGCTCGCCCGCGATGCTCAGCCCTGCAGACTTTGGCCAAGTGAGATCGGCGACATCGAATCCTCCCTCGGCCGCTCGTTCCTTGACTACAGAATCCCAAGCGGCATGCAACAGGTCGACACTTTCCTTGAACTCGGGCGCATTCCACATCTGCCCCATGGAGGTTGACTTGAAGCGCTCAACGCTCGCTGGCAGGTCGGCGATGCCAACCACGACAAAGCTGTTCTTGGGCGCAAGGTCACGAATGTCGAGTGCGTCACCCGCGAGCAAGGCGGAGGATGCCGTGAGCGATGCGAGAAAACTACAGAGAGAGGTTCGCGTGTTCATTGGGGTTTCCAGAAACTGCATGAATTCCGAGGTCGGGAGCGTGGGTGCGCAACTACGAGTGCGATGCGCCGTCAAGGGAGGATCCATCCTTGAGAAGAGGCGGCGCGTCGAAGTTTGATCTCGTCGGTGGCTTCAGATAGTTGTGGCCAGAGTTGGGATTATTCCGGTCATATGCGAATGCCTCTCGATTTCGAATGAAATCCTTCACATACCGTGCGGGAATCGCAAATCCGAGCGCTTCCCCTCCACGAATCCCCATGTTTGTAATCCCGATGATCTCGCCCTTCGTGTTGAAGAGTGGCCCACCGGAGTTTCCAGGGTTGATCGGCGTGTCCGTCTGAATGTAGGTCAGCCCATCGAAGTTGCGCTGCGTGGTTGAAATCACCCCTTGTGTCAACGACCGCTCAAGTCCAAGGGGATTTCCAATCGCGAAAACCGCCTGCCCCGCTTCGAGTTTCTCCGCGTCCTGCACAGGCGCGAATTCAAAGACGCCACCATCGGGATGCTTCAGCCGAATGAGTGCGAGGTCCACCTGACTGTTCACTGCAATCAACTCGACGGCATCAATATCGGTTCGCTTGAGTGTGCCGTCTGTTTGGGCAAACCAAACAGTGGCGCGAATGTTCGTTTCACCCTGAACCACATGCGCATTCGTCACGGCGAATCCGTCGCCCGAAAGAATGACGCCTGATCCGAGCCCGCCTGGCGTCGAGACCTTGATGACCGCAGGACCGATGAGCTTGGTCTGTTCGCGCGGCGGAAGGTCACTCAGGCCAGTCGCGGTCGAGAATATGTCGACCGCTGTCTTGTTCGCGCTCGCATCCGCGGCATCGCTCACAATCTCAAGCACATCGTCCATCGAAAACTCAAGCACACCAGGTCCAACATCGATCCAAACCTTGCGATCCGTCCGCTTCAGAATAGTTCCTTGAACCGTGCCGCCGAGGCGCAAACGCACGGTGTCGCGGGCTGCGTTCGACGCCGCAACCGATCCCGCCGCAGATGGCGCGGATGCGCTCGACTGCGCGAAGGCACTCGCGCCCCACCATCCGGTGACGGCGAGTACGGCGGCGCACCAACGTGCCGACGGGCGAAGCGAGGTCGAGCGTGGAAGAAATCCGACTGGGAAGAACGATGGCTGTCGCATAGTGGAGTTGGGGTGCGTCAATGAAGCGGCGATCAGCGTTACGATACCACTTCTGAACTCCGTACCGGCACTGCCCGCGCTCGTTTCCAGCTCTCCCGCGAACAGACCACATTTCTCCCACGAAACCAATATGCCTTCGCTTTCCATGCTCCGCGCGCTCACGATTCCCTTCTGCGCCCTCACGCTCGCCGCGTCTGCCGTGACGAGCGCCTCCATTGACGACCAAGAAACGGCCGCGCACTATGGATTCGAAGGACTGGACGTCCTCAAGATCGATCGAGGCGCGGGACCAATCGCCGCGAGCGATATGAATGGCGATGGCCTGATGGATCTCATCGCCGTCAACAATGCGAAGAGCCGAATCGAGTTGCACGAGCAGAAGAAGGGAGCGTCGCCGGATGACCCGATCGAATCTACGATCGGCATCAACGAAGCCCCCCCGCTCTGGCGATTCCATCGCGTCGAAGTCCCCGTCTCGCATCAAGTGACCGCGGTGATTCCATATGACTTCGATAGCGATGGCCTCATGGACTTGGTCTACGCCGGACAACCGGGAACGATCGTGTTTCTCCGGCAAACCAAACTCGGATCGTTTGAAGTGGCTCGGCGCATTCCGGTCAAGGGACTCTCGCAAGCTCGCGATGGGTTCTTGATTGCGGATCTTCTCGATGACGCGAAGCCAGAACTCGCCGCACTCGTCAACGGGAAACCCACGATTTGGCCGCTCGAAGGATCCAAACTTGGCGAAGCAACGGAACTCGCAAGCGGAGATCCTCTCGTGGCGTTACTCGTGGGCGACTTCGACGGCGAAGGTTCCACCGATCTCGCGGCAGTCGCACCGGACAACGCCGCGCCCGTTCGCCTTTGGCTCGGAAGTGAAGAGAACGGAAAGCACCAACTCGGCTCACAGCGCCGATTTGAATTGCCCCCACTGCGCGAAGCAACCGCGCTGCAACTTCCCGGTGCAAAAAAATCTCTTCTGGCGCTCATCGAGCGGCCGAGCAAGCGGATCGTGATCGAAGAAGTCGTCACCGGATCAAATGCGGACGGTGAAGCCGCGCTCGAAGTCTTCGGCGCCGGCGAATCGGGAAAGAAGCGGTCCTACGCGACCGCGGATCTCGATGGCGATGGCCTCCTCGATGTGCTCGCAACTGATCCAACGAGCAGCGCGGTCCTCGTCTTTCGGCAGGTCAAGGAGCGCGGGCTCCAACCATCTCGCGCACAGCCATCCTTCGCCGAACTCACGGGCATCGATGCTGGCCCGACCGGTGGTCCGCTTGGCACAGAAGTGTTCGTGCTCAGCGAAAAGGAAGGCGTCGTCGGACGAAGCCACTGGGAGAATGGCACGCTCACCTTTCCAACGGCAATGGCGTTGAGTGCCGGAAGCACGCCGCTCGTCATCGCGCTCGTCCATCTCGAAACCGGCCCGCGCCTCGCGGTGGTCACCAAGGACGGCAAGAACTATCAACTCGAACTTCTCGCGGTGGATGGATCCGGCACGACTGCGCCGGAGGTCGTCAAGCTCGGCGCGCTCGTGAAGGCACCGGAAACTGTCATGGCTTGCGATGCCGATCAGGATGGCAAGGTCGATCTCCTGCTCTACACGCAGGACAAGCCCATGACCATGCTGCGTGCGACCGACGCGGGGTTTACGGCGCTTGAGTCGAAAGACATGGCGCAGTTTGGACTCGTGCAAGCGGCGAACGGTTCCAACACGGCGTTGTTTGATGTGCAAGGTGATGGGAAGGCGGAACTCGTCGTTGCCGATCGCAACTTCATCCGCGCGCTTCGCTTTGATTCCGCAGCAACGCCACCGGGCTGGCAAGTTGTGACTCAAGTGAACGCCGCGCGAAGCGACGCCAAACTCGTTTCGATTGCCGCACAGGGCAATCAGTTGATTGCCGGCGACAAGGAGAACGCGCAACTCGTTTTCTTCGAGAAACAAGGCGAAAAGTGGCAGCAGGCAGAGGCGCTCACCGTGAGCGGCTTCAAGTTTGGTCCCATCCGAACCGGAGCGTTTTCCGGCAACGCGGTGCCGGATGTCCTGCTCATTGGCGATGACGGATTCGCGATCGCTCGGGTCGGTGGGAACCGCGTCACGCTCGAAGAGCGCGGAAGCCGTCGCGGGGATCGCCCCAACCAACTCGATCACGAACTCGCTGCGGGTGATGTGAACGGGGATGGATTCCTCGATCTCGTCTCCCTCGACGCCGGCGAACAAGCGCTGAGCATTCTGAGTTTCTCAGAGAACGGCGTCCTCGTCCCCGGCACGAGTTTCAAAGTGTTCGAGACGCGACTGTTCCAAGGCGGCGAACCGCGCGAGTTTGAACCGAGCGCGTGCCTCATCGCCGATTTCACGGGCGATGGTCGCGATGATGTTGCACTCCTCGCACATGACCGCGTGCTGCTCTACCCACAGGCAAGCCCGAAACAGTAACGCGCTGCGTGTCGTGGACACGCGACCCCACGCACCCACGGAGCCACTCCTCCGCTGGTGCCGATTCATTCGGCCCCGCGGAATCGAAAGCGAATGCAGCGTATTGCGGCGCTTCAGCGCAAGAAGACTGCGCGGGCGCTCAAACACATTTAGCGTGCCGTGTATTCCACACCGTGTGGTCCGGTGTACTTCGCTTGTGGGCGAATCAGTCGGTTGTCTTGCAACTGTTCGATGCAGTGACCGCACCAGCCTGACATGCGGCTCAGCGCAAACATGCAGGTGAAAAGATCCGTCTTGATGCCGAGGCAGTGATAGGTTGTCGCGCTGTAGAAGTCGACATTGGGAAAGATCCCCTTGCCCGCCTTCGCATCAAGCACAAGCGACTCGATGCGCTGACTCATCTCGAACAGTCGAAGATTGCCGGTGTCCGTCGCGATCTGCTTGGCGAAAGTCTTGAGATAGGTCGCCCGTGGGTCGTACGCCTTATAGACGCGATGCCCAAAGCCCATGATGAGTTCCTTGCGCTCAAGTTTGCCCGCGACATACCCATCGACCTTGTCCATCGAGCCGATTTCATCGAGCATCACCATGACTTCTTCATTCGCGCCGCCATGGAGTGGCCCCTTCAGCGTGCCCACAGCGGTCGTCATGGCGCTATAGAGATCCGAAAGTGTCGCGATCGTGACTCGGGCCGCAAAGGTTGAAGCATTCAGCCCGTGGTCCGCGTGCAGAATCAAGCAGATATCCAAACCGCGCGACATGGCCTCGGTTGGCTTCTCCCCGTTGAGCATCCAGAGAAAGTTGGTTGCGATATCAAAGCATGGATTCGGACGGACGAAGTCCTTGCCTGAACGGTGTCGATCGAAGTTCGCAATCAGTGTTGGTGTCTTGGCGACAAGTCGGAGTGCCTTACGCTTACTCGCTTCGATACCGTCCGCGTCGGCTTCGGTGTCGTAGAGCGCGAGCGCAGAGACGAGCGTCCGGAGCGCGTGCATCGGCACCGCATCTCGCGGCATCCCGCGAATCATCTCGTATATGCCCTGTGGAATCTCATACTCCGACTGCAGCGCACTGCGCAAGGAATCAAGTTCCGCCTTGCTTGGGAGCTTTGTGTTCCAGAGGAGGTAAACCGTCTCCTCATAGGTTGACTTGCGGGCGAGCGTGTCGATGTCAATCCCGACATACTCAAGCACGCCCTTCCCGCCATCGATGAACGACATCTGTGTGTCAGCGACGATCGTGTTTGCGAGCCCCTTGTCATAGATCGCGGTAGGCGCGGAGGGAGTAGGAGCAGGCGCGGCGGGTGTTGCGGTCGACATGGTTCAATCTCTGGGTCGAACTTCCGTTCAATCTCAATCGCCCAAACGAGGCCTGCGTTCGATGAGAAAGGCGCGCCTCACTCGGAGCCGAGATCATGTCTCGGCGGAACCGCGATCCTAGCAAAGCTCCGTGCAGACCGTGTGTACATTTCTCAGATTCGGGGGTCGCCTGGGTACAAAGTCAGACCTCTGCGCGTACCCTCCGGCGCGTGTTTCTCCCACTCGGAACAGATCGACTGTCGTCTCGCCACCGCCGCCGAATCGTCGTTGTTCCCGTCCTCCTCGCCCTGAACGTCGCGGCGTATGCGGCGGGGTTCTGGGGCGCGCGCAGTGGTCTCTGGAGCCTGGAACAGTTCTACGACCGCCTCGCGCTCGACTGGCGCGCGTTTGAGTGGTGGAATCTCATCACCTACCAATTCCTCCACGACCCCAACAGCATGTGGCATCTGCTTGGGAACATGTTCTTTCTGTGGACCTTTGGACTCGCGGCGGAAGCTCGCCTCGGACGGCTGCGATTCCTTGCTGCGTATCTCCTTGGTGGTGCAATCGCAGGCGCCGCACAAATCCTGGTCTCCCACGGCGCGGTGATCGGTGCTTCGGGAAGCGTGTCTACCGTCGCGGGTCTGTTCATTGCCCTATTCCCAGGCGCAAACATCTACGGGCTCAGCCTGATTGGGCTTGGGGTGGTCGCAATCCCCGCATCGTTCTTCATCATGCTCTATGTCGCCATTGATCTCGTCGATGCGCTTCTCGAGATTACTTCGGTGCGTCGGTCGTCGGTTGGAAATTTCGCGCACCTTGCAGGAATGGCGTTCGGGATTGCCCTTGGTTTGGTGCTGCTCTACGCGAAGCAACTGCCGCGCACCGAAACGGATCTGCTCCATGCGCTTTCGCAATGGCAACGGCGCCGAGCGTTTCGCGCCGCGATGCGAGATGGCAACGTGTGGAGTGCGCCAAGTGCGTCCGCGTCTCCGCCCTCGCGAGTCGCCACGGGTGCCGCTTCCACACAGAGTGAAACCGAACGCGGGTATCGCGCGGAGATCGCCACTCTGCATTCGCAGCGCGAATTCAGCAGGGCCGCGGATCGCTATCGTCGATTACTGGCGGATCGCGTGGATGCGGTGCTCAGCGCGGAGGTGCAAATCGACCTCGCAACCCAGTTGGTTTCCGACGGCGACCCCGCGACGGGCGCTCATGCGCTCACGCTTTTCATCGTGAAGTTTCCAAACGATCGACGAAGCGAAGAAGTGAAGTTGCTTCTCGCAACGGTGTTGGCAAGAACGCTCGGGGATGCGACCCGCGCCCGCGGCGTACTCGCGGATATTCGCGAGTCCCTCCTCCCCAACGATCGCCAACGGTACTACCACTCCCTTATGGATGAAGTCGGTTGATTTCTCCCACAGCGCCGCGCCATCTCCTCGTGAAAATCTGCGGCGTAACCACCGCCGCGATGGCGCAGGAGGCCGTTGCCGCAGGCGCTGATCTCGTCGGCGTCGTCCTCATTCCCTCAAGCCCGCGCGCGGTTTCGCTCGCCGTCGCGCAGAGCATTCGCGAATCGCTCGCGGGAAGAGCAGAGTCGGTTGCGCTCATCGCACGGGGAGTAGATGCGTCGTCGTTCGAGGCTGCTCGCGCCTTTGACACGGTGCAGTTCCATGGCGACGAAACGCCGGAAGAACTTCACGCACTCTGCCTCCGATTTCGTTTTTCTCGAGTGATGAAGGGATTCGCCGCAACTCCGGCGAGTGTTGCGCAGTGGGATGCGTGCGGTCTCGCGCGACTCGTACTCGATGGCGCGCGAGGCGGGAGCGGCAACACCTTTGATCACGAGTCGCTCACGGCGTCGCGCGCAAGCCTTCGCACACCGATCCTCCTCGCGGGCGGCTTGGACGCCGGAAATGTTGCGGCGGCGGTGCGCCTCCTCCGACCGGATGGCGTGGATGTCAGCAGCGGCGTCGAGTCGAGCAAGGGCGTCAAGGATCCAGCTCGCGTACGAGCATTCATCCAAGCCGCACGAACGGCGTGACGGACGACTACGCCGTTTCCACGAACGACACGCTCTTGCGCGTGCTTCCGAGTTCGGTCACCCACTGGTCAATCTGCCCCCGGCGCGTTGGCCAAGCGGGGCTAAATCGGTCACGGACAAACGCCGCGTAGAGCGAACTGAATGCGCGCTCAAAGCTGATGAGCAAGTCGAGCCGCATCTCGATGGCCTGTCGAAGGCTCTGGGGTTTCTCTTCGGGCTTCGGAAGTTTCAGCGCGGCAATCTCCATGCGATCGCCCTGCAACACGAACTCATAGGTTTGTCCGAACGCATGCAGTGACATCCCAACCTTGCGCGGCCACTTCCCGCCTTTCAGTGCCTGCACGGTTTCCATTCGCCGCAGGGCACCACTTCCATGCACCGTCGTCTTGCCGCTCAACCCCCACGCGCACTCGAGGTCGATGGAGCGATCGATGACGATCGCGAACTCTCCTGCCTCGGTCTCAAGCAGCCCTTCCTTCACTTCTGCGTGCCAGCAGAGCCAGAAGAGGAAGGTGTTTCCAAGAAAGTCCTTCGACTCCCCCGCCGTCGACGCCCACGGCACATCGGGTCGAGTTCGACTCTTGCGTTGTCCTTGATCCACCGCTCCGTCAATATCGAGCGGCGGCAGCGAGAACGCCTCCGGTTGCGCATCATCAAACGCCGCACTCAATCCGCGATCGCCGAGCGTGTCATAGGCGAGCGTTCCGCTGCTTCGGGGCGCAATGCGCACATCGAATGTCTCTTCGACAAGTTTCTTCAGAAGGTCGACCTCCTTGTCACTCGTGACAGGTGCAAGGATGGTGTTCGTCGGGAAGTCCCACCAAATGGCCGTGTGCTTGGGAGATCGATAGCGCCCACTCGCAATCTCCTCGTCGATGCGCCGAAGCGCCTC
>SXUJ01000044.1 GCA_005790565.1 Planctomycetia bacterium | reverse complement strand
GGCCTCGCGGAATTGCGTGCCGCGAGGCCTGTCTCTCCTCAAAGGCCCTGATCGGGGAGGCGTTCCGATGCAGGGCCGATCCAGGGTCGAAACCCATCAGGCACGCGGAGTCCCAGACGCGCACCTGACAGTTAGAGGATCACATGCAGACACCCCTCATGCAAGTGAAGTGATGACAGCGGGTTGTGTTGCAGGTCTACCTGTGCGTTCTAGATGGATTCAGACCGTCAGCAACCCCTAAGATGGGCACCTTCACCCCTTGGAGCATCCGTGACGGGTTCACACGCGCATCATCTCGGGATTTACACCGGATCGTTCGATCCGATCACCTTTGGCCACCTCGACATCCTCCGGCGCAGTCGACGGCTGTTTGATGAGGTCGTCCTTGCGATCGGTCGTAACCCGAATAAGGAAGCGATGTTCTCGTTCGAGGAACGCGTGGACCTCGCGAAACAACTTGTGAGAGAACTCCTTGCGAGCGAGAAGGAGGGGGCGCCGATTCGGGTCGAGCATTACGCCGGACTGACGGTGGATTACGCGCGGAGCGTCGGCGCGAGTGCCATCATCCGAGGCATCCGCAATATCACCGACCTCGCCGCCGAATGCCAACTCGCCATTACGAATCGGCAGGTCGCAGGTATTGAAACCGTTTTCATCGTGACGGGCGAAAGTTATGCCTACACGAGTTCGAGTTTGATCAAACAGATCGCCGCCCTTGGCGGATCGCTCGATGCGCTTGCGACGCTCGTTCCTCCGCCCGTGGTTGACGCGCTCGCGAAGATGCGCCGTGATCCGACAAGCGCCCTTGGCCGCCTCGCACGCGATGGACTCGCGGAGTAGTGCTCATGTCCGCGACCTTTCGTATCATTTCTATTGGCACGCTCGCATCGAATCCGTTCTGGAATGAACGGGGAGCCGTTCGCGCGCCGCACGCGACTACCACCCTCATTGTGAGCGGCGGAGCGCGCATTCTTGTCGACCCCTCGCTTCCGGCGCAGATACTTCTGCCCAAACTCGCCGAGCGGTCTGGCCTTGCGCCCGAGCAGATCACGCATGTGTTTCTGTCGTGTTTCAGCCCGCTGCATCGCCGCGCGCTCGCGTCTTTTGAAGGTGCCCAGTGGCTCATTGCCGAGCGCGAGCGGGAAGCGATCGGGCAACAACTCGTCGCGAAGTTTCATGAGGCGCGAGCGGCCAATGACGCGGAACTCCTCGCCGCCCTCACGAACGAGATTGCCATTCTCGAGCGGTCGAAGGCGGCACCCGACGCGATTGCAAAGGGCGTCGATCTGTTTCCGCTCCACGGTGTCACGCCCGGGATTTCGGGCCTCCTGCTTCCGGGTCGGACGGCGACCGTGCTGGTTGCAGGAGACGCCGTTCCCACCCTCGAGCACCTCGAATCCGGACAGGTACTGACTCCTTGCTTTGATGTCGAGTTGGCGCGCGCGTCGCTCAGTGAAGCGACCGAGATTGCGGATTGGATCGTTTGCGGCCGAGACAATGTGCTTCCAAATCCGACGCGGAGACCATTCTGACGCGCCTTGCGCTCGAATAGTATCTACTCATGCAACCCACGCGAGATCCGCCCCAAGCCGCCTCGCAGCAGAGCGAGGAGCAAATCACGCAGCCACGATGGTGCGGACCAGATTCGAGCATCGCGCCTGTGAGTATTCGCACGATTCAACGAGCGGCGCGCGAAGGATTGAAGTTTGCATGTCTTACGTGTTACGACGCGACAACTGCGCGGTGGCTCGAACGCGCGGGTGTCCCGGTGCTTCTTGTGGGCGACACGGCGGCGGAAATGATTCTCGGCTTTCCAAACACACTCCACGCGCCGCTTGATTTTATGATCATGCTCACGGCCGCGGTGAAGCGCGGCGCGCCTCGATGCTTGGTCATGGCAGACATGCCGTTCATGAGCTATCAGGCGGATGATGCGGAAGGGGTGCGCAACGCGGGCCGTTTCATGACCGAAGGCGTTGCGGATTGCGTGAAGCTCGAAGTGGATCGCTCGTTCGCACCGTTGGTGACGCGCCTCGCTCGAGCTGGCATTCCGGTGGTCGCGCACATTGGGTCGCGGCCGCAGCACGCGAAGGTGCAGGGCGGCTATTACGCTGCAGGGAAAACTGCCCAGGGCGCGGTGGACTTAGTGGAAGACGCGCGGGTGATGCTTGACGCTGGCGCGACAATGCTCCTCATTGAAGCAACGCCCGTCGAGGTGACGGCGGAAATCGTAAAGCGATCCCCCGTTCCGGTGATCGGTTGCGGTGCAGGGTCCGCTTGTCATGGGCAAGTCGTCGTGACCTCAGACCTGCTCGGACTGACGCCACGGCAGCCACCTTTCGCGTTACCGTTGGTGCAGATGGGAGAAATGCTCGACGGAATGGCGAAATTGTGGCGAGAGCGCGTTCGAAGCGGCATGTTGGGCGAACATCCGTACTCCCTGAGCGAAGAAGAGGCAGTGGAGTTTCGTCGTCGGATGCGTTGATCGATCGAAATGGATGCATCCGAGTGCACGCCAAGAGTGTTTGATCGCTGTTTCAGGAGTTTCCTATGAAAACTATGACGACCTATGGACCCGCAGTCGTAGTCCTCGCCGCCGTCGCAGCGGTCCTCGTCGCAGCGCCGGCAGTCATTCGCAACAGCGCCGACGCGCAGACGCTCTCGCGTGTGCAAGCGGCGTCGCAGCGGCTCGATCAAACGGATGTGCTGGCGCGGATCAATCAGGCGCAGCGCGACATTGCCACGCTCGTGGAGCCGTCGGTCGTGCATGTAAGCACCGAGACGACCATGCAGCGTCGTCGATTCTCCGAGTCCTATGCATCGAGCGGAAGCGGCTGGATTTGGGACGAGGAGGGACACATCGTCACGAATGCGCATGTCGTGGACGGGGCGGATCGCATCCAAGTTCAACTTCACGATGGGGAGATGCGCAACGCGACGCTCGTTGGATTGGACCTCCATACCGATATCGCAGTGCTTGCGGTTGCCCCGGGTCGACTCCATGCATCGCTTCGGGGCGACAGCGATGGCGTGCGACAAGGCGATCAGGTCTTCGCGTTTGGGTCGCCTTTCGACTTTCGTTTCTCGATGTCGCGTGGCATCGTGAGTGGACTTGGTCGGAGCGCGGGACTTGCGGACATCGATTACGAGAACTTCATTCAGACCGACGCTGCGATCAATACAGGAAACTCCGGAGGTCCACTGACGGACATTCGTGGGGGTGTGATTGGAATGAATACCGCGATCGCCACGGGGCGCGGGAACTCCGTCGGCCAGGGGCAGTTCGCGGGCATCGGTCTCGCAATCCCCATTGCGATGATCGACTCCGTTGTCACGCAGATTATTGAAGGCGGTGAAGTGAAGAAGGGTTACCTCGGCGTGAGCGTCGCGCCGGTCGCGATGATTCGCTCGGGCGTGCGCCTGGATAACGCGGCGATGCGCGTCCTTGCGAG
Source organism: Planctomycetia bacterium (assembly GCA_005790565.1). Lineage (GTDB taxonomy): Bacteria > Planctomycetota > Phycisphaerae > Phycisphaerales > SM1A02 > F1-140-MAGs142. The sequence goes on along the minus strand of SXUJ01000044.1, from coordinate 6,203 downwards.
CGAGTACAACGGAGATGGCGCGGTGGTGAGCTTCGTCAGTGAGTCGTCGCCTGCGGACGCTGCGGGACTACGGATTGGCGATGTCATCGTGTCGATTGACGGGAAACGGATCACGGAGGATGGGCAGATTCCCGCGCTCATCAGCTCGAAGCTCCCAGGCTCTACCGTGAAGTTTTCTGTCGTGCGACCGAATCTCGAGACGAATGGGTTGGATGAATTGGATTTGAGCGCAACCCTGACGGAACTCGATCCAGCGCTCCGCGCGTCGCCAGCCTTGCTTGCCGCGCTTCGACGCGCCGGATTTGAGAGTCTTGTGACGAGCAATGTTGCTTCAGCGGCCCGCCTTGAGACAACCCATCATCCAGGGGTGTTGATTGAGGCGCTTCGCGTAGGCTCTGATGTAGATCAACTTCTCGACAAGGGCGACGCGATCGTCGAAGTAATGGGGCAGCCGATCCAGACGATTGACGAGCTGTACGCGCGCGTGCTTCGCGCGGCAAATCCGCAAGGCGCATTGCCTCGCGAGGTCCCACTTACATGCCAACTCGCCGACGGTCGTACGATTCAGATCGTCGTGCGTTTGTACTGACCGGCAGCGCGAGCGCTCAGGTCATGCCGTGAAGGTCGGAGGGCGCGATCGGTGTTGGAGATGCGCGACCGGGAGGCCTCGAACCGGATTCTGTTTCCCGCAGCGATTTCCTTGGTGGATTGAGATTGGCTTCGGTACAGTATGGCCCGTGCCTTCTGACCCGAATACATCCGCTCTTCTTGAGGTGAAGAACCTCCGCACTTGGTTTCCCATCCGCAAGGGACTCCTTCAGCGCACGGTCGGGCACTTTAAGGCTGTGGATGATGTGAGTTTTACCATCGCTCGCGGCGAGACACTCGGACTTGTCGGAGAGTCGGGGTGCGGGAAGACTACCGTTGGTCGCACGATCCTTCGCCTCATCAAGGCCACGGGTGGCGAGGTTCGGTTCGAAGGCAATTCCGTCTTCGATGCGTCCGCGACACAATTGCGATCGCTGCGTCGGCAGATGCAAATCATCTTTCAAGATCCTGGGGGGAGTCTCAATCCTCGCATGCGAGTGGGGAGCATCATTGGCGAACCGCTCGAGGTGCATGGGCTGACGAAATCGACGGAGGAGACGCGAACCCGCGTCGAAGAGCTTCTTGTGAAGTGTGGACTCTGGAAGCAAGCCGCCGACCGATACCCCCACGAGTTTTCAGGCGGCCAACGACAACGAATCGGTATCGCGCGTGCACTCTCGCTCAACCCGAAACTCATCGTGTGCGACGAGCCGACAAGTGCGCTTGATGTGTCCATTCAGTCGCAGATTCTGAATCTCCTCAAAGACCTGCAGTCGGAGTTTGGTCTCTCCTACCTGTTCATCTCGCATGACATGGCGGTGATTCATCACATCTGTGATCGCGTCGCAGTCATGTACAACGGCAAGATTGTCGAGGAAGGTTCGCGCGCCGAAGTGATTGAACGACCGAAGCAGGCCTATACGCAGGCGCTTCTCAGTGCGGTCCCTGAACCCGATCCGCATCGCAAGAAGCAGCGCATTTCGTTCGACGGCATGCGCATGTAGCTTCTCTGTGCTGACGAGCACCGAGGGCTGCGGATACCCTCCGCGTATGCAAGGCAAGCGCCTCGTCCAACTCATTGTTGTGCTATTCGTACTCGCGGCAATCGGCACATCGTTTTTCGCATGGCGTATTGTGGGTCGCGTGAAAGACGACGCGAAGGTCACAAGTGCGCGCTTGCGTCTAGTCGCGGATGCGGTTGTGCACTACGCGAGAGAGCAGCGGGCATTCCCGCTCAGTGCGGAAGAACTACTGGCGGGTCAAACGGAATCGAGTCGCGCGGCAATCATGGTCGCTCTTGAGACCGTTCGCGTCGAGTGGTCGATCGACCGCAGCGTCCAACCGATTCTTCGCGTCGACGGGAAACCGACAGAAGTGGGCGCGCTCCCAGAGGCTGCGAGTTCGTTGAGTGATGCCGCCGTCGAGATTCGAGCTTCGAACCCGCCCAGTCAGTCGTGATTTTTTCGACACCAACGGCGGCAATCGCGCGCGCAAATGTTGGCATAATGCGGAAATGCCCTCTGATGTGCCTACCGAGCCATGCGCGACAGCCACGCCGACTGTTCCTCCCGAAATGATCGCGGGTGCGCCCGTCCGCCCCATCGTCCGCACGATTCCCGAGACGCCGCTTGTGGATGTGATGGGCGGGAGCGCCCGATGGACTATTCCCGTCCACGAGCACGGTTTCGTCGCGTTGTGCGATGCGATGCCACGGCTCGTGCCGGAGGGAAAGACGGCGGATTTCGCGATCGTGCAGGCCGCGAGAGTTTCGTATGGCGATGGAACGAAGCATGTCAATGAGGATCGCGGACTTGTCCGCTACCTGTTGCGGCATCGGCATACCACGCCGCTCGAAATGGTGGAGTTTAAGTTTCACATTGCGATGCCGATCTTCATCGCTCGGCAGTGGATTCGACATCGCACGGCGAATGTCAACGAGTGCTCTGCGCGTTACTCCATCATGCCGGATCGCTTCTACCGACCGTCGGTGGCGAGCGTTCGGAAGCAGTCAAAGTCGAATCGACAGGGCTCGGATGGCACGATCGAAGTAGGCACCGCCGAACAGTTCTTGGAGCTTCTCGCGGATGCCGAGGCGCATTACGCGAAGTACCTCAATCTCATTGAGCAGGGCGTGGCACGGGAACTGGCGCGCGCGGCGCTGCCTGTGAGCCTCTACACGGAGTGGTACTGGAAGTGCGATCTGCACAACATCTTCCACTTCCTTTCGCTGCGGATGGACGACCACGCGCAACTCGAGATTCAGGATTTCGCGCGCGCGATGTTTGCGCTGATCAAGCCAATCGTGCCTATGGCGTGTGAAGCGTTTGAGGATTACCGATTGCACGCGATGCAACTCACGGCGCTCGAGATCGCGGCGTTGAAGAGCGGGCAACCGCTTGCGACGGAAAACTCCAGAGAACGCGCGGAGTGGGATGCCAAGCGCGCGCAGCTTGGACTCTAGGCGCGCGCAGCTTGGACTCTAGGCGCGCGCAGCGGACGCAGTACTGCATCACCATCGCGTCGCACTCGTCTCGTGATTAATGACCAGTCGCGAGTCTTGCCCGCTCAAGTTCGCGCTCGGTCGGAATAGAAACGAGGCCAAGGAGCGGTTCCTTGGCGCTAGTTTGAAACTGCACGAGGCGAATCGGCGTGGGCTGGAATCGTCGGAAGATCCCGCCAGGGAAGGGTGCTTCGCCTCGGTGATCCCAGAAATCCTCGACATTGAGTCGAATCGTTTCTCCGGGGGAGATATGCGCGACATGTTGGAGGTAGCGCTGATTGAGCCACACGTCCACTTCGTTGAACTCCTCCAAAGTGGCGTTCACGATCACCATGTTCGAATCAACATTGAGGACTTGTGCGTTGAGCACTCGAGACTGCGAGAGTTCGAACGGATACGGCCGCGTCGCCTTGGTGGGGTCGCTGCGGACGCCGGTGCCGCAACCCTGCAAGGCGCATACGAGCAAGCTCGCAAGGAGTGCAGGGATACGCGTTGGGAAGGGGGCACGAATCATGCGCTTGAAGTGTACTTGGTTAGAGCCCTGCGGCAATGCGACAACGCTTGACCAACTCCTGCGCGCGTGCCTCGGTCGTGGCTTCTGCGATGACTCGCACGATCGGCTCCGTGTTTGACGCACGAAGGTGCACCCATCCGTCGTCGAAGTCAATGCGGACGCCATCGACATCGTTGACCCGCGCATCGCGAAAGGCGCACTTCACCTTGCTGAGTGCGCCGCCAACCGAAGCGCTACCCCCAATTGCCGCCAGATCCAACTTCGTCTTGAGCATCGCGTACTTCGGCATCAGGCCGATCAACTGCGAAAGCGATTGGGCTTGGCGCGATGCCAGAAGGTCGAGCACCAACGCCATCGCAGAGAGCGAGTCACGGACGAAACAGACCTCCGGAACGATGACTCCGCCATTGCCTTCGCCACCGATGCGTCCGCCGGCAGGCTTGAGCGCGCCCACAACATGCGCCTCGCCAACGGCGGTTCGCAGGACAGTCGCGCCTGGATAGCGCGCCGCGACATCATCAATCATGCGTGAAGTAGAGAGGTTCGCGGCCATCGTCGTCGCGCCTGCGCGAGCGAGCATCGCCTCGGCGCAGAGTACGAGTGTGTATTCCTCGCCGATGAATCGACCTTGTTCATCCACGATCGCGAGTCGATCCGCGTCGGGGTCTTGGGCGAACCCAATCGCCGAGCCATGAGTGCTTCCAACGAGCGCGCAGAGTTGCGCGAGATTCTCCTCGATCGGCTCGGGTCGATGCGAAAACACGCCAGTGGGCTCGCCGTTCAGGTGGACGAGTTGACAGCCAAGTTGTTCGAGCAGCATGCGCCCCGGAACGCAGCCCGAGGCATTCACGCTGTCCAGCACAACTTTGAAGTTCCGTGAGGCGATGTTCTTCACGCGCTCGGGGGTTAGTAATGCGAGCACTTTCGCGACATGCGTCGCATCGGCATCAGCTCGGGTTGTCGAGCTTCCAATGTGTGTGGCGCTGACGAAGGCGAATTGCTCGCCCCGAAAGCGATCAATGATCGCGTCGGCTTCGGACTTCGGGGGCGCGAGTCCATCCTCGTTGAGGCACTTCAACCCGTTCCACTCGAGTGGATTGTGGCTCGCGGTGACGACCATGCCTCCGTCAAGTTTGAGTTCGCGAATCATGACACCGACGGTGGGGGTCATTGCGATGCCGAAGTCGATGACATCGCATCCGACTGCCGCCAGCGCGCCTTTCACCGCATGCGCGAAGGCCATGCCGCCCGCGCGGCCATCACGCCCGAGCGCAAGCCTGATTCGCCGTGGACTTCCTTGCGCGGACGCAATCTGCAGGTGCGAGCCAAACGCTGCAGCGAACTTGCTCGCAACAATGGGAGTCATGCTCGCACCCACGATGCCGCGAGCGCCGGAAACGGAAAGCATGAACGGAGCGTCGGTGTGGGGCATGTCGATGCGAGAGGATAGTCGAGCGGGCTAGGCTCGGTGCTTGGTGAGGAACTTCGCGAAGGCCTCTATCGTCGCTGGGCTCACATGATGTTCGATGCCCTCCGCGTCGATGCGCGCCGTGGCATCGTCGACTCCGAGCTGCAGGAGAAACGCGTGGACAAGTTCATGTCGCGCGCGCGCAGCTTCGGCGAGCCTCCGGCCTTTGGGTGTGAGGAGGATTGGTTTGTAAGGCGCTGTTTCGAGAAGCCCCTCGCGCTGCAACCTCGCGATGGTTCGGCTCACGGTCACATGCGACAGTCCAAATCGGCGGGCGAGATGCACGACGCGACTGACGCCGGTTGCGTCGATCGCATCTTGAATCGCTTCGCAGTAATCCTCTGCCCGTTCACTCGCGTGCTGTGCGCGAAGGCGCGCGTGTTCCGCAGCTGTCGCGCGTGGAGCGGCATCGGCATGCGAGGCAGGCGGATCGGCGCGCTTTCTCACTCGTCATTTCCTCGCAACGCAGCGAGTGCGCCAAAGTCATCAAGCGTGGAAGTGTCTTGCGTGGATTCGCGCCCCGCCGCGACATCCCGCAGAAGTCTTCGCATGATCTTGCCCGATCGAGTCTTGGGCAGCGCGCCGGTGAAGCGGAGCATGTCTGGCTTCGCAATCGCCCCAAGAACGCTCGCGACATGCTCTCGCAACTCGCCCTTGAGTGCATCGCTCGCGGTGGCTTGGAGGCTGAGCGTCACGAATGCAGCGATGCCAGTTCCCTTGATTTCGTGCGGCATGCCGACGACGGCGGCTTCCACGACCGCGGGGTGCGACACGAGTGCGCTTTCGACTTCCATCGTGCCGAGTCGATGTCCGGAGACATTGATGACATCATCGATGCGACCCATGATCCAGAAATAGCCGCGTTCATCCCGTCGAGCACCATCGCCCGCGAGGTACATGCCTTCGACGCGCGACCAGTAGGTGTCGATGAATCGCTGGCGATCGCCATGAATGCCCCGGAGCATCGCAGGCCACGGTTTGCGAATCACCAGTAATCCGCCGGTGTTTGCCGGCATTTCGGATCCCGTCTCGTCGACGATTGCCGCGTCAATGCCAAAGACGGGAAGTGTGCATGAACCAGGGACGGTGGGCGTTGCGCATGGGAGCGGCGTGATGACATGCCCGCCCGTTTC
>SXUJ01000043.1 GCA_005790565.1 Planctomycetia bacterium | reverse complement strand
GCGTACCTTTGCTTCCAAGGGAGTGATCGAAGCCCTCGCATCAACGAGCGCCTTGACCCACTTTGATGCACTCATGCGCGGCGTGGTCGATTTGCGTGACGTGCTTTACTTCGTGGGCGGCATGACCGTTTTCCTCTGGTTGAACACTGCCGTGATCGATTGGAAGAAGAGTGATTGAATCCTCGATGGAGAGGTGCGGATACTTCCTATGGCTCGCGCTGACAAACGCAATTACACACTCTTCGTCGTCATCGCGGCTGTCCTCGGCTTCGCGGCAATGAATGTCGTCGTCTGGTCGCTGCTCCGGTCAACCCGAATCGACTTGACGCAAGAGGGTCTGTACAGCGTTTCCCCTGGCATGGAGAAACTCGCAGCGGAACTGGATGAACCGGTGCAGTTGGAGTTGTATTGGACGGCAGAACAAGGCGCCGATGCGCCGCAGCTTCGGGCATACGCGCAGCGCGTGCGCGAATTCCTCATTGAGATATGCGCGGTTTCGAGCGACAAGTTGCGCTTGAAGGAGATCGACCCGCAGCCATTCTCCGAAGCAGAAGAGGTTGCACGGTCCGTTGGCCTGGCTCCACTTTCGGTCGACGGGATGGGGCGCACGCTCACACTCGGACTCGTCGTGCGTGGATCGACCGATCGCACGGAAGTAATCCCGTATCTCGCGCCGGAGCAGGAACCATTTCTTGAGTATGAGATTGCACGGCGCATTGTGACGATTGGTCGCGAATCGAAGACGAAGATCGGTTGGCTCTCCACACTCCCTATCGAGCGATTTGATCCGGAACACCCAGGTGTGCAAGGCCGCGAGCCCGTCATCACGCAGCAACTCAAGCAGCTGTTCGATTTCATCACAGTGCCGAGTGATGTGACGGCGATCGCACCCGAGTTGAGCGTACTCGTCGTCGTTCAGCCGCGCGAACTCTCCGAAGGCACACTACGCGCCGTGGATGGATGGGTGCTGAGTGGGAAGCCGACGATTGTCTTTCTTGACCCGTGGTGCGAATCCGATCCGAACGCTGGCGAGCATGGGAAGACAGGAAGCGGAAGTGATTTCGATGTTGGCCCGCTTCTCGCGTCGTGGGGGTTGCAGTTCCCTACTGACACGACCAATGGCGGGCACATGGTGGTCGCGGATCGCGGGACCTCAACGCGCATTCAGTCGCGTACCCCTGCGGGCGTGGTGATGGATCTCGATTATCCCGTGTGGCTCTCGCTGCGCAAAGAGAATCTGTCATCAAAGGACCCAGTCACTTCGCCACTCTCCACGCTAAACATCATGAGCGCCGGCTCGATTGAGTCACTTCCCGGTGGCACAACCAGCATGGTCCCGATTGTGTCCACGACGAAGGACTCGCAACTTCTTCAGCCCATGAAGATTGGATATTTCGGCTCGGCGGATCAACTGATCCGCGATTTTGTGAGCGATGACATCGCGCGCACGCTCGCTGCGCGTATCCGCGGTCCGCTCGAAAGCGCGTTCACTGACGAAAGTGGACAACGCGCGAAGGGCAATGCGAATCTCCTGCTCGTGGCAGACGCGGATCTGCTTGATGATCGCACTTGGGTGCAGTTCTCCGAGCAAGGGCAGAGGACGATTGCCGACAACGGCGCGCTCGTCATCAACATGATCGAGCACATGAGTGGTTCCTCGACGCTCGCCGATCTGCGCGCGCGCGGAGACTTTCGCAGGCCATTCACGCAAGTGGGTTTGATTCGCAAGGCGGCTGAAGCGCGCTACCTCAAACGGGAAGCCGCGCTGCGCAATGACATTCAGCAGACGGAGTTCAAGATTGCCGACTTGCAGCGCCTCAAGGGAGACGGCGTGGACCTGGCTCCTCAAGGCATGATCACGCTCTCTCCTGAGCAGGCGCAAGAGCTGAAGTCGCTGGAAGTGAAAGTGCGTGCCGCCAAGCGCGAATTGCGTGATGTGCAGTTCTCGATGCGCGAGGAGATCGATCAACTCGGTCGGCAACTCATGCTCCTTCATGTCGTGATCTGGCCCGCAGCGGTCGCAGTGATTCTGATCGCATGGACACTCTTGCGTTGGCGGCGACAGCGTGCGCACGCGAGCGGCGAGCAGAGGGCGACCATATGAAGGGAAAAGTCACTGTCATCGCGGTCGTCGTCGTGACACTCGCGACGAGCGCGTATCTCTTGACTCTTGGGAACCCACGCGACCAAACCGAGAGTTCCGGCGTCTTCGCGACGGGGCTCGCGCAGCGCGTCGGCTCTATCACGCGCATTGAACTTCTGCGCGGTCAAGAATCGATCACTCTGACGCGAAGTCTCGATGGCTCATGGCGCGTGGCGACGAGCGATGGGTACCTTGCGTTGACCGCGCAGGTGGCGGGGCTTGTCAATGGCCTTGCAACGCTGGAGAAGGATGTAGCCATGACCGCGAAGCGCGAGAAGTTTGGCGAACTTTCGCTCGCGTGGCCAAGCACGGAACCTGGTGGAGGCGCACTCGTTCGCTTGTTCGATACACCCGATGGAAGTTCGTCAAGCGCGCCATTCGCGGAGTATGTCGTCGGTCAAGAGCGCGGGAGTCCGCGTAGCCAATACATGCGACTCTTGAGCGAGGACCAGTGCTGGCGTTGCCGAGGTTCTGTTTCGATCGACACGGAACCACAGCGTTGGGTGGACGCAACGCTTCTGTCGCTGCCCGCGAGTGAAGTGCACACAGCCCAGATCGGTGGTCTCACTCTGTCGCGCGAGGCCTACGGGAAACAGTGGACGGCGACGATCGCAGAGGACGCAGTGGAGGCATGGACTCCGGAACGGCTGCGCGAGGCGGAGTCGGTGTTTCCGTCTTGGTTGTCACGACTTGAGTTTGATGATGTGCGGAAACCCAAGCTTGCGCAAAGCGCGGACGCTGTCACCCACACACTCGTCTTCGACTCATTGCGTGCGAAACTTGTGGTGTACTGCGTGACAGAGCAGGGTCGCATGTGGGCGCGATTCGAAGTGACGCCGCACGAGGGAGCCCCAGCGCGGGACGCCGGCCTCAATGGCGATGTCAACGCGAAACACAAGTACCAGGGCGACCCCGAGATTCCTGACTGGGCAGCGTGGCACGAAGCGCACAAGGACTGGGAGTTCCGGCTTCCTCAGTGGAAAGTAGAGCAACTCAAGGCCGAGCCACGTGAACCACAAGAAGTTCCACGACGCTGAATGAAGCGCGGGCGGTTAGGAGTACGAGCTCATTGGCTCGCACGCGCAGACGAGGTTGCGGTCACCGTATGGGTTGTCGACGCGACCAACGGCGGGCCAGAACTTGAAGTCCTTGAGCCACGGGGCGGGATACGCCGCGCTTTCGCGTGAGTACGCATGCGTCCACTGCGTCGCGCTCACAGCGGCCACGGTATGCGGCGCGTGCTTGAGGACATTATCGTCGCGCGGCGACCGACCCTCTTCGATCTCGCGAATCTCCGCGCGAATCCCGATGAGCGCGTCGCAGAATCGATCAAGTTCCGCCTTCGATTCACTCTCGGTGGGCTCGATCATGAGCGTGCCTGGTACCGGCCAACTCATGGTTGGCGCGTGGAATCCATAGTCCATCAGTCGCTTCGCGACATCGTCGATCTTGATCCCCGCACTCTTGTCGAATGGCCGGAAGTCGAGAATGAACTCGTGCGCGCACAAGCCGTGATTGTTCGAGTAGACAATCGTGGAGTGCGACTTCAG
>SXUJ01000042.1 GCA_005790565.1 Planctomycetia bacterium | reverse complement strand
GCACGCCAGGTGCACGCTGGAAGTAATGTTCGATGCCCCAAAAGCAGCCGCCCGCAAAGTACGCCGTTTCAGTCGTCACTGGAAGAGACTCCTTGGGGCGCGATTCGCCGGATTCGTAAAACTTGAGAGATGCGCCGTTGAGGCAGAACCGAAGACCGGTGGGCTTCGGCCCATCTTCGAAGACATGCCCAAGATGGGCAGCGCAACGAGCGCAGTTGATTTCGACCCGGTCCATGCCGAGGCTGCTGTCGCGGTGCGTTGCCACATGCGCCGCGTCCGATGGCTGAAAGAAACTCGGCCAACCTGTGCCGGAGTTGAACTTATGCGAACTCGAAAACAGCGGCAAGCCACACACCACGCAGCAGTACTCGCCGGATTTCTTGTTGTCGAGCAGCGTGCCGCAGAATGCGCGCTCAGTGCCGCTCTCTTGCGTGATGCGAAACGCCTCTGGATCGAGCTTCTTCGCGAGCTCGGCAACGGCGACGCGTGAGAGTGGGGTGATGTTGAAGCCTGACTTTGAATATTGCACGGCGACCTCTGGAACGCTCGGCGGATCGCAGGCGATGGTGCATGCAGTAAACGCGAGGATTAGAAAGAGCAGGGGAACACGCATGGGGATAGCTCACATTATCGCTTGTCTCAACCGACGCGAGGGTGTACCGCGCGAAGTGGGCTTGGTGGGAGTCGAACCCACACGCTTTTGAGGGCTGCGGATTTTAAGTCCGCTGCGTCTGCCAGTTTCGCCACAAGCCCAACGGATCGAACGATCAATCTTTCTTCTCGAGATGCCCACCAAACGCAAATCGTTGCGCGGAGAGCACCTGATTCGCAAAGTTTGCGTTGCCACGCGAACTGAATCGCGCAAACAACGCTGCAGTCAAGACTGGAGCCGGAACACCTTCGTCATTGGCTGCCGCCAGTGTCCAACGCCCCTCACCAGAATCGCTGACCTTGCCACCGAACTTCTCGAGTTGGGGATCAGCGGCAAGTGCCGCCGCGGTGAGATCGAGTAACCATGACCCGACCACGCTCCCTCGTCGCCAGACCTGCGTGACAGCCGCTAGGTCAATCTCATACATGTAGTGCTCGGGATTGCGAAGCGGCGTCGTCTCCGCGTCGTTGTCGCGAGTGTGCTTGCCCGCATTCGCGTGCTTGATGATGTCGAGCCCCTCCGCGTACGCCTGCATCATGCCGTACTCGATACCGTTGTGCACAATCTTCACAAAGTGCCCCGACCCAGCCGGTCCACAGTGGAGATACCCGAGTTCGGAAGTGCCGAGTTTGTCGGCGCCAGGCGTGCGATCCACACTGCCCATGCCAGGGGCAAGGGTGCGGAACGCGCTGTCCATTCGAGCGACCGGTTCCTTCTCACCGCCAATCATCATGCAGTAGCCCCGCTCGAGCCCCCACCCGCCGCCGCTCGTTCCACAATCGAGAAAGAAAATCCCCGCCTGCGCGAGATTCTTCGCATGCGCGATGTCATCGACATAGCAACTGTTGCCCCCATCGATGATGCAATCGCCCTTGGAAAGGAGGGGGGTCAGCGCCTTGATGGTCTGCTCGACGAACGCCACTGGCAGCATCATCCATACATGGCGGGGGCCTTGCAGTTTGGCGCACAGATCCGCGAGACTCGTCGCCACGACTGCGCCTTCACTCGCGAGCGCGTTGGCTGACTCCGCGTGCACATCAAAGACGACGACTTGGTGGCCGCCGCGTAGCAATCGACGAACCATGTTTGCGCCCATGCGCCCGAGACCAATCATTGCGAGTTGCATAGGCGAGCAGCGTAGCGCATTCCGCTATGGCATTGCCGCGCGCGGAACGAGTTGCTGCACAAGCCAGTGGGAAAAAGCCTCCTTGGTCATCCATCCCGCTGCGCATGTTTCGCCGGAACTCCACAGGAGGGTCGCGTCGATGCCGGAAGACTCCATCGTCTCGAGTGGATTCGCCACGACGGCATCGACGCCCTTCGCGCGCAATTTTCGCCGCGCAGCGTCGAGCATCCCTTCGCGTGCCTCAAGTGCGAAAGCAACGCGGCGTTGATCGATGCGCGTGATGTCGCCGAGCCCCGCGACGAGGTCGGGAACTGCCGTGAGTTCGATGCGCAAGGGACCGTCACCTCGTCGCACCTTGCCTGGTAATCGAAGCAGTGGACGGAAGTCGGCAACCGCCGCGGCCATGATAAGTAGATCGTGCGACGGCCACTCGAATCGCATGAGGTCGTTGAGGTCCTGCGCGGTACGGAACCGTTTGACTCGAACGCGAGGATTGATCGAAGGCGGATTGCCAACGGGTCCCAAGAGGAGAGTCGTTTCATGATCCCCCTCCACGAATGCATTCGCGATGGCACAACCGAGCTTCCCACTCGAACGATTGCCGATGAACCGCACCGCGTCGATCGGTTCCTCGGTCGGACCCGCCGTCACGAGCACTCGCTGGGATTCGGGATGGTTGGCATCAGCCATGCACGAGGCTCGTTCTCATTCATCAGGCACGGTAGTCCGCTTCAACCCCTCAAGACTTCTTGAAGCGCGGTTGCGGCATGGACCGGAGGCAGTCATACTACGACGCTCGGCTCAATTCTCCCAATGTGGGAGTTCCTGAGTTTGGCGTGCGTCCTTACGAGGGCATTCTCCGTAGTCCGAGCAACGCTGAAGTTCGTCGAATCCCACACTCTCCCTATGGCACGCAAGAACAAGAAGAAGATAGGCGAGATCCTGGTCGATTTCGGCGTCACGACCGCAGAGAAGGTCCAATCCGCGATCCAAGAGGCTTCGCGAAGTGGCAAGCGAACCGGCGAGGTACTCGTTGAACAGCACGGGGTCACCGAAGTCGATATCGCGCGAGCCCTGGCCGAGCAGTTTGGGCTTGAGTTTCTGAACCTCGATCGGGCGGAGCAGGCGAATCGCGTCCAGCGATCTCTCATCCCTGAAGACATCATCCGTCGCTATCTCGTCCTTCCGCTCGAGAAGAAGGGGAACGAACTCACTCTCCTTGTGCATGATCCGCTTGATGTGGAGTTTGAGCAGACAATTTCCTTCCGCCTCGGATTGGATCGTCTCCGCATGGCGGTTGCGAGCCGCGAGCAGATTCGGCTGCTGGTCGAAGGCGAAAAGTCCTCGTCGAAGCCCAAGGGACAACTTCTCAGTGACTCGCTCGATAAGTCGGTGGACAAGTCCGTCGATCGATCGGTGGATCGTTCCGTCGACAAATCCATCGATGTTGACGCGGAAGAGAGCCGCATCGTCCGACTCTGTGACCGCATCATTGTGGAAGCGGTGAACGGTCGCGCAAGCGACATTCATGTTGAGCCGCGCAAAGAAGGCGTGATGTTGCGGTACCGCATCGACGGTGTCTGCATCGAACGCGAGTTCTTCCCAAAATCCCTGCAGTCCGCGCTGCTCGCGCGTTTCAAGCTGCTCGCTGGCGTGAACATTTCAGAGCGACGCATTCCCCAGGATGGTCGCATCAAGAAGATCATTGGCGAGAGCGGAGTCGACTTCCGCGTGAGTGCTTGCCCTGCCGTGCACGGCGAGAGCATCGTTCTCCGTATTCTTCGCCCCGACAGTGCGCGCATCGGTTTGGTGAACCTTGGCTTCGAGCAAGACAATCTCGATGTCTTCAACAAGATCATTCGCCGACCCAACGGTATTTTCCTCGTCACCGGTCCGACTGGTTCGGGAAAGACGACCACGCTCTACTCCGCGCTTGACACGCTCAATCGGCCCGACAAGAAGATCATCACTGCGGAAGATCCCGTCGAGTACGCCTTCAAGGGAATCAATCAAGTTCAGGTCCGCGATTCGATCGGACTCACCTTCCCCGCAATTCTTCGCTCGATGTTGCGTCAGGCTCCCAACATCATTCTTGTGGGTGAAATCCGCGATCGTGAAGTCGCGGATATCGCCATTCAGGCTGCGCTCACAGGGCACCTTGTGTTCTCGACGCTGCACACGAATGATGCGCCGAGCGCGATCACCCGTCTCATCGACATGGGCGTGAAACCGTTCCTCGTGGCAAGCGCGATCCAAGCGGTCATGGCACAACGGCTCGTTCGAATGCTCTGCCCGAAATGCCGCACCGCGAATCCCACGCCGGACCAAAAACTGCTCCGACTTGTGGGCATTTCCGAGGACGAGCGCGCACTCGGGAACATCCAGAAGCCGGTTGGATGCCCCAATTGCGACAGCACCGGCTATCGCGGCCGAAAAGCTATTTTCGAACTGATGATCATGAACGCGGAGTTGCGTGACCTCGCGTTCGGACGGTCGAGCGTCTCCAAGATTCGCACCGCAGCCATCCGTGGCGGCATGCGGAGCCTCGTCTTTGACGGGAAGCGCAAGATCCTAAAGGGCGACACGACACCCGAGGAAGTGGCAAACTTCGCGCAGATGGATGGCTTCGATCCCAATGAAGTCGTTGGCTCAGGTTCGCTTGACGATTGATGTGTACACACAGGATTCTCGCGGTTGGGCGAGAACAAATTTGCAAGACAGGTCCCTATGTCCACTATCCAGATTGACCGACTGCTCGACACCATCGTGCGCAACGGAGCCTCCGATCTCCACATCTCGATCGGTCGTCCGCCGACGCTTCGCTTGCACGGCAAGTTGAAGAGTCTTGCAACCAAAGTGCTCGACTCTGATGATTGCACAGCGTTGATGAAGTCCATCACGCCCGAGAAGAATCAGCAGGAACTCGCGGAGGTTGGCGGTACCGACTTTGGTTTCGCGTTCGGCTCCGCGGCGCGTTTTCGTGCTTCGATTTTCCGTCAGCGCGGCGATATCTCCATAGTCTTGCGCTTGATTCCCAACAAGTTGCTGACCTTCGACGACATCGGATTGCCCAAGATTGTGCAAGATCTATGCCGTCGTCCGCGCGGACTCTTTCTCGTGACGGGGCCTACCGGTTCGGGAAAGTCGACCACTCTCGCCACGATGCTCAACTTCATCAATGAAGAGTACGACCGACATGTCGTCACCATCGAAGATCCGATTGAGTACTACCACTACCACAAGAAGTCGGTCATCAATCAGCGTGAAGTCGGCCGCGATGTCCCCACCTTCACCGAGGCGCTTCGTCGCGTGCTTCGATCTGACCCCGATGTGATTCTCGTCGGCGAAATGCGAGATCTCGAGACCATTGAAGCGGCCATTCGCGCGGCTGAAACGGGACACTTGGTCTTTGCGACCTTGCATACCGCAAGCGCGTCCGGAACGATCAACCGAATCATCGACGCCTTCCCGACGACCCAGCAGGCGCAGGTGCGAGTGCAGCTTTCGACCTCGCTCATCGCAGTGCTCTCGCAGCAGCTCTGCGCTCGCTGCGACAAGGCTGGTCGCGTCGCCGCCTATGAATTCATGGTTGTCACTCCCGCGATCTCCAACCTCGTGCGTGAGAACAAGACTTTCCGCATCGACTCCGCCATCCAGACGGGGAAGAAGTTTGGAATGCAGTTGCTCGATTCCCACCTGTGGGATCTCTATAGCAAGGGTTGGATCTCGGCCGAAGAAGCGGTCGATAAGTGCAAGGATGCCGGCGGATTCAGCGAGAAGATCCACCGTGCCGGCGGGACCGTCGGGCGGGCGGAACTCGACGAAGCACATGATGCGACCTGACGGCTGCACGGGCGACCATTCCGTGGTGCGGCAGGTGTTGTCTGAGGCCGGAGTCCAGTCTCCTTCCGTGCATTCGAACGAAGCATCGAGTTTGCGTTCAAACCGCTTCTTTGAGACATTGTGCCTGCACACCAATCCAAGTGTCCAATGGTATTGTGCGTTCTGTTGTGGTTTCGCGATGGCAGAACCACCGTATAGGACAGACACTTCGGGTGTACCCGTTGCCTTGGTTCGCCACACCCACGACCTCCTGTTCATCCTCTCGTAGACCGGATCACCCGTCATGCCGAATCTCCCTATCGAGGAACTCAAAGGACGCCGAATTGGTCGCGCACTGATCAAGCTTGGGAAGGTGACCAGAGAGCAGGTACACGAAGCACTCGCGCTCCAACAAACCACGAAGAAGGGCGAACTGCTCGGCCGAATCATGGTCGACCTCGGCCTCGTCAGCGAAGACGACCTGCTGATGGCACTCGCCGGGCAGAAGGGGATCGACTTTGTTGATCTCTCGACGGCGACGATCGCACCAGAGGTACTTGAAGCACTCCGCCCAGAATCAGCAATCACCTACCAAGTGATGCCCCTCGAGTTTGACGCGCAGTCACGAAGCATCACCGTGGCGATGAAGAGCCCGGAGAATTTTTCCGCGCTCGATGATCTCAAGATGCTCCTCGGGTTCCGCCGCGTGAACGCCGTCGTCGCGCGGCCAGCCGAGATCGAAGCGCTCATCGCCAAGCATTATGCAGGGAAGAAGACGGATCTCGGCAAAGTGTTTGCGGAAGCGGCGAGTTCGGAGGGGCTAAAAGGCCTCTCTGGCCGCGGCGATTCGATCGACCTCGCCAATCTGGTCTCCGCTGCCGGTGATAACAAGATCGTCGACCTCGTGAATCAGACGCTCATGATCGCGATTCGGGATAAGGCGTCGGATGTGCATTTCGAGCCATTCGAAGATGAGTTCAAGGTGCGGTACCGAATCGACGGCGTCCTCTATGAGATGCACCCGTTGCCGAAGCACCTCGCGATGGCGGTCTGCAGTCGTGTGAAAGTCATGTCGAAACTCGACATCGCCGAGCGACGGCTTCCGCAGGACGGTCGTATCGAGTTGTCGATCGGCGAAACACCTATCGATTTGCGCGTCGCTGTGCTGCCGACGATGTTCGGCGAGTCGGTCGTGATGCGTATTCTCGATCGATCGAATGTCCAACTGTCCCTCGACAAAGTCGGGTTCCGACCTGACGAACTCGAGAAGGTGCGCGGAATCATTCAGCGTCCCAATGGCATCGTCGTCGTGACGGGGCCCACCGGATCTGGAAAGACCACGACGCTCTACGCCGCGCTGAATGACCTCAATGATCCGGAGGTGAAGATCCTCACGGCGGAAGACCCGGTCGAGTACGACATCGTGGGTCTCATTCAGTGCCAAGTGAACACGGACCAAGAGTTGACCTTCGCACGATTGCTTCGTTCGTTCTTGCGCCAAGATCCCGACATCATCCTCGTCGGCGAGGTTCGCGACCTTGAAACCGCACAGATCGCCATTCAAGCATCGCTCACCGGCCACTTGGTCTTCACCACGCTACACACAAACGATGCCCCAAGCACGATTCTGCGTTTGGTGGATCTCGGAGTCGAGAGTTTTCTTCTGACGGCGACGATTGAAGCGATTATTGCGCAACGACTCGTTCGTCGAATCTGCACGAAGTGCAAGACGGCGTTCGTCCCCACTGAAGAGCAACTCCTTGAGCTCGCGCTTCGTCCGAACATGGTGGAAGGGCGCACCTTCTTCCGCGGCAAGGGTTGCGACAACTGTCTCAAGACTGGCTATCGCGCACGAATGGCCATCTTCGAAATCATGCAGATGGACGACGCGATGCGCGAACTTGTGATGAAACAGGCATCGACAACGGTGCTGCGAAGTGAAGCGAAGCGGCGCGGAATGCGAACGCTCCGCGAGAGCGGGCTGCTTGGTATCTACGACGGACTGACCACCCTCGACGAAGTCGTCCGAGAGACGATCGTCGAAGATTGACCGAGACCGATCAAGGCTGGACTGCGGGCGAATACGCCCGTTTGAGCGAAGGATTTCGAGCTATGTCGAACTACACATACGAAGCGATGAACGCCTCCGGAAAGAGCCAGAAGGGCTCTGTCGAAGCCAATTCTGCAGACGAAGCCGCGAAGAAGATTCGCGAACTTGGTTTCTTCCCCACTGCAGTCCGTGAGCAGAAGGTAAAGGGCGGCTTCGGCGACGACGGAAAGAAGGCAGGCGCCAAGCGCGAAGCGAAAAAGAAGAAGGGGATGAGTCTCAATCTTTCATTCGGCGGAGTCTCGACAAAGAAGTTGACACTCTTCACTCGCCAACTTTCGACGCTCCAAGACGCAGGTCTTCCGCTCTTGCGATCACTCCAGATTCTCGAGAGTCAGCAACGCCCGAGTTCGCTCAAGACGACGCTGCAGGGTGTTTGCGAGGCAGTCGAGAGTGGCGAAAGTCTTTCCGAGGCGATGCAGAAGTTTCCCCGCGCCTTCAATCGCCTCTACTGCAAGATGGTTGCTGCCGGCGAGGTCGGCGGTGTGCTCGACACGATTCTTCAGCGACTCGCTGAGTTCATGGAGAAAGGGCAACGGCTCAAGCGCCGCATTACCGGCGCGCTCATCTACCCAACCGTCGTCATTCTCATCGCGATCGCGATCGTGACGGGCATCATGTACTTCGTCATCCCGAAATTCCAAGACATCTTCGAAGACTTCGATGTCGAGCTTCCTGGTCTCACGGTGTTCCTCATCGACGCGAGTAAGTGGGTCGCAGGCACTGCCACTAAGGACCAATCCATTCCGGGCGCTGTGTGGATTGCGCTCTCGCCAGTGCTGGTGTTTCTTTTCTTTAAGCTCATTCGCAAGACTGAGTTCGGGCGGGCCGCGACCGATCACATTGTGATCCGCATTCCAGTGATCGGTACGCTGGTGCGCAAGACCGCCGTGGCGCGATTCACGCGGACGCTCGGCACGCTCATCAGTGCGGGTGTTCCCATCCTTGAAGCGGTCCTCATCACCCGGGACACCTCGGGCAATTATGTGTTCGAGAAGGCACTCACCAAGGTGCATGATTCCATTCGGGAAGGCGAGTCATTCGCGACCCCCTTGCGCGAATCCAAAGTCGTCGACGCGATCGTCGTGAACATGATCGATGTCGGTGAGGAGACCGGCGATCTCGATCTCATGCTTATGAAGGTTGCGGACAACTACGACGAAGAGGTCGATGTCGCCGTCGCGAGCCTCTTGAGTTTGCTCGAGCCGTTCATGGTCGTTGTCCTTGGCGGCATCGTGCTCATGATCGTGCTCGCGCTCTTCCTTCCACTCGTGTCGATGATCGAGTCTGTTTCGAGTCCCAAGAAGTAGTGGTTCCAAGGACATCCGTCGACCCATCACGCACTGCAACTTCCTCGGAATCAGATTCGAATGGAAACGCAACCGATGCCGCAACCCACCCAACATGACAGAGCCGTGAGGGCGTTCACACTCACGGAGTTGCTCGTGACCATTGGCATCATCGTGGTGTTGCTTGGTGTCCTGAGCACGGTCATTGGTGTGGGCGCTCGGCGCGCGCAGATCGCGAGCACGACATTCCTCATGAGTAGCATCTCAGAGGGCATTGAGGCATTCCGGACCGATCATGGGTATGTGCCGCCTGCGCTTGGTCTGCGTGACTCGTTCGCGAACGGACAGGGGCGCGATGTGCTTGTTCCGCCGGTCGTGAATTCACAGACCTTCAAGTCTTACACGACGATTGCGGAGTATCTCTTGGGGTACGGCAATCGCCTTGAAGATGGGTACGGCGGCGTTGGTGTGCCGGCCGCGAACACCCCAGGGTCTCGGGAGTTGCCCGCACTCGGATTCCGTGCGCCCACGAGCGATGGATGTTGGGGGGCGATCGACAATCCTTGGCTCACCACGCTTCCCCAGAGCGCTCGAGGTTACTACCGATATCGCAACCCACTGCGTCTCTCCTCGAACCCCGCCGCGTCGGGCAACACCGCAGTGCTCGAGGGACGAGTGTTTGGACCGTACCTCGATTTGAAGGACGAGTCGTCACTCGCCGGTCTCGCGGGCTACAACACGGATGGTTCTCCAATCTTGGTGATGCAGGATCAGGGGGTAGCGAACTTCGACGCGTTGCCCAAGGTGCTCGTGGATTACTGGGGGCAACCGATTACCTTCTATCGCCGACCCTACCTTGGCACCGATCTCAAGAGCCCCAATCCTCAACTCAATCTCGGTGATGTCGTGGCCTTGCGACCATGGCAGTTTGGAACGACTGAAACCGCAACCGGAATCGCCGATGCCGTCGGGGATGCGTCAACGAGCGCATCGCTCGTTGGCGCAACCTTCGCGTTGTTCAGCGCTGGACCAAATCGGCGGTTCAACGCCACGGTTCGCGCGGATACCGATCTCTTCAATGAAGACAACCTCGTGGAGACAGGGCGATGACGCGAATCAACCTCAAGCGCAGTCCAGCACCACGCAATCAGAGAGTCGTTCGCACCCAGCGATCGTTCACGCTCCTTGAACTGCTCGTCGTCATCGGCATCATCGTCATTGTCGCGAGCCTCGTGCTCGCAGTTTCAAGCGCAGTGGCTCGAGCAGGAGAGCAACGAAAGACCGAAGCCGCGCTGACGACACTGAGTGCAGCGGTTGAAGAGTACGAGCGTGCGCTCGATCGGCGAGTCACGAATTTTTCGACGCCCACCGGGACAGGCGTTCCGCCTGCCGGAGAATCTTGGGATACCCAACAAGCACCCGCAGCCCCTCCCACTCCGCCGTCGCCGCCAAACTACGCATGGGCGACGCTTCCGAAGCCCTATTCTTCGATCGCCTCACCTCCGGGCGACATTCCTCATCCACGCTCGGAACCATTCCGCCGCACCGCGCACCTGATCGACATGATGTCGATTCAACCATCGACCCAAGCGATGCTCCTGCAACTTCCCGCCGACATGTATCGGCGCATGCAAGTGCCTGGGCTCAACGCGCCGACCTTCTACGAGCTCAAGGAGATCGTGGATGCGTGGGGGAATCCCATCGTCGCGGTCTTCCCTGGACGCGAATGGGTGCCCGCTGATCAGACACTCTGGGGCGGACCGGACGCGGATGGCACCGTGCGTACACCTGGAGAAAAGCCAAACAGCGGCGCGAGTGCTGGGATGGACGTGGTGTGTCGAGACCGAAAGGTGCTCTTTGTGAGCGCCGGACCGAACGGACGATTCTTGAAGCCACTTCCAGGGCAGACGATTTCGACGGTTCGCGATGATGACAACCTTTACAGCTATGCGCCGTGATTGAGTTCCGCTCGGAAGGAACGAACCATGCATTCAACGCCACGATCATCCCAACCCATGCCACACCAACGAGTGCATGCATTCACCTTGGTGGAATTGATGGTGGTCATCGCGATCATCGGTATTCTCGCCGTCGTGACGGTGACTTCCTCACGGAAACTCAGCGCAGGCGCACGGGTCGCCACAGCGACGAACGCTGTCACGAGTGTCCTCGCAAGTGCGCGAGCGGCGGCGATCCGCGACAACCTTCCGACCGCGGTCGTTTTCCGAGCAAGCTGGGACGCGACCAAACCGCATCTTCCGCAACTCACCGAGTGCATCGTCGTGCGATCGACAGGGGACCTCGTACAGTTTGGTTCTCCTTCGAGCGCCGGGCCTAATGTTGCCGAGCGATTCGTTCCGGTCACAGATGTGCAATCGATCAAGTTGACCGAGGGCGTCAAGGTTGCGGGACCGCTGTACGAAGGGGATTCCTCGGTTGGTGCCGGCAACGCGAGTGACTTCGTGTGGGTGACGCAGGGCGAGATGCCGTTCATTATGAATGGTTGCCAGGAAACCCCGAGATTCTCGCGACAGTTCGGCGTGTTCTTCGGAGCGGATGGCTCCTTCCTCACGCGCCCACCCAACGCTTCCGCAGGCGATCACAAATGCTATGTCGACTGGAATCGCAACGGCGATGCAGTCATCCCGCCTGCTGATCCGCAGGATGTGACGCTTGGATCCTGCAACTCCGGCAACTACGAACTCTATTGGCTGCAAGACCATGTCGATGACGAAAACAACCTCGTCTTCGTTCCATTCCTTGCCGTGTACGACGACCGCGCCGCGCGCGAACGCAAGTCGGTCGTCTGGGATGACTCAGGAAACTACGCCGGGATCCTCAATGAGTTGACAGGCCCCGGCGGCTACATCTCCGTCTTCTCCGATCGCATTCAGTTCAACCGTTACAGCGGCGTACCGGAGGTGCGCGGACGATGATTCAACCGATCGCACTTGCTCTCCCACGAAACTCCCGCGCGTTCTCCTTGGTGGAGATGCTTCTGGCGATCTTCATTCTTGGGATCGGCGTCATCTCGATTTCTGCGCTGTTCCCAGCGGGTATTGTGATGCAACGGCAATCGACGGATGACATTCTTGGTCCGGTCGTTGCCAAGAACGCGCTCGGACTTCTCCGTGCGCGATTGACGCCATCTGACTTCGGTGGCTTTCAAGATTTCAACCCGACGCAGACTCCGTTTCAGATTCAGCCCATCGGCGCGCCTGCGATTAGCACGATCAAGGGTGACTGGCCTTGGATGCGCCCAGGATTCCTGTTTGACGATCCCAATACGCCGTTCGACGAAGGCGCGATCGACATCTTCTCGAGTGAAGTCACTCGCATGCAGATCGGTCTTCCGACCTACACCTTCAACTCGCGCGCTTCAGAACTGTTTCTCGGTTGGCCGCTCGCACAGAGCGTCTTGTGGGGCATTCCGTATAACCAGACGAAGTATCCGCTCTACCCTCGCGTGCTCGCGAACGGGCCTGCATCAGCAGGTGCAAATGTCTTGAACCAACGGCTCATCGAGCCCGATGTCATCATCACGCAGCGCGAACGGTACTGGCCACAGGGATCGGAGCTGGGCCCAAGCGGAACGCTCGCCCAGCGGCCGCAGTATGTGTGGGAATGCATGTTCCGTCGCTACGGCGGCAAGCTGCAAGTGTGCGTGTTCGTCTACCGCGTGCAGGCACCTGGTGGCGAAGTGCGCGCCTACTCAGTCGCGCCATGCGAGATTAACAGCGCCTTTCCACCCAACACGATCCTGACGCCGTTCACTCCACCGTTGCCGATGTTCTATGCAGCTCCTGCTAGTCAACCGAATCAGACATGGCCTGACTCCCGCCTAAGCCCGACGGTGCCCGCAGACCAGATCCCCAACACGCAGGGTGGCTCGACGGGATTTGCGCCACTCGACCTCAACAAGACATTCGACGATTGGCAAAGTCCGGGTCAATTGTGGATTGACAACAATGCGCAGATTCACAAAGTGCTCGTTGGCAGAAAGACCACCTACGACGGCCGCGTGAAACTCAGCCGTCCCATTGCGAAATCGATCGACGCGCCCGTCAATGGTGCGCAGCCGGACGACGACGTACTCCCGGACGGGTTTTATCCCACTCGTTGCATCGGTGGCATCTGGTTCCTTCCTGGTCGCGATGCGAACGGCAATCAGCTCATTCCGATCTACGTGACGGTGGAGGAACTGTGATGCACGCACGCACTTCATCGCACCCCAATCGCCATCACGCCTTCACGCTGACCGAATTGCTCGTCGCAATTGCAGTGCTGGTCGTCATCTTGATCGCCACTGCGCGAATCTTCTCAAGCGCGTCGAAGGTAGCAGGGACGGGTGAAGCAACCTCGAGCCTGCTGCAGTCTGCTGCCGCCATTGAGTCGCAGATTCGCGCAGACTTCGCGAATCTCTCGCGCGAAGGCTTCTTCGTCATCCAATGCGTCAGTGGCGGAGGAACCCGCGCCGATCAATTGGTCTTTTTCACGCAGCGAAGCACCACTTCGCAGCAGTTCATGGGTTCGCGAGAGTCGAGCGCAACCAATCAAGTGGCGTCGACATGGCTTGCCGAGAGTGGCGTCGCGCGCGTGTACTACGGTCACGGTGTCACCGCACCGAACCTCGGCGCCGATCAGGACACCGACGGATTCAACAGCACGGGATGCGATGGAAGTGCGCTCACGCCATGGAGTTCGACGGCGGCCTTCGGCAACTCAACGATTGATGCGCACAACTGGACTGCGGGAACGACTCAAGGGTCCAAGGGACAGCCGAATACACCGAAAGAAAACTGGCCACTCCTGCGCCAGGCACTTGTGCTCGCGAAGGATGGCGCAGGGCCATCGAGCCCAGACCTCGTGTACGCCGCAAACTATAAGAACGCGACGAGCGTCCTCTCGACTGAGAAGCAACGGCCGTGGGTCGATCCTTGGTTCACCTCGGGCAATCCGAATCCAACCGGATCGGGTTACGACCCAACTTGGTTGAGTTCGCGCGTGGATATCTGCACGATGTCGCTCGCCGACATCAAGCGACAGATCACGGGCAATGGAGCGCTCCCGTTCCTGTTAGGCTCAAGTGCGAATCCGTGGGTGGACTGCCAACGCACACGCATGCTGCAATGTGTTGGCTTCCCCGACCCATTCATGAACTCTGGCGGGGAAGATCAGCCGTTCCTTCGTTACCCACGCGCCGAAAAAGTCCCACCAAGCATGGGTCGCGCTGACAGCATGCTCGCGAGTTCGATTCTCTCGGCGAATTGCAGCTCGTTCCGCGTGGATTGGACTTGGAGCGATGGCGTTGGCCGCAGCGGGTCTGGTCTTGGAATGGTGGTGGCGGGCCGCACTCAGACTCCGTGGTTTGGCCTGTGCGATCAGCCCTGTCCGGCAGTTGCACCGAGTGCGAATAATGTGCGACCGGTTTCCAACATCGTCAATTTTGTCGACAACGGGAACGGGGATGTCTTTGGCACCATTGACGCGCCATTGGTTGTGGACAACGCCGCATTCCCTGCGGATGGAACCGCGCCAAGCCTCAACCTCGTGTGCAACGCAGAAGGATTCCTCAACATCGATCCGAGTAACTGCGACTTACACCTCAAGCCAGTCTGGGCGCCATCGCCTTGCCAACCAGCAACCGTGTATGCCGCCGCCTTTGGCTACAACTCAGAGGACACGAGCGTGATGCCGCCATTGTCGACGGGCAACGGCCCTTACACGCCGTGGCCGAGCGCCGTGCGCATCACCATGACCTTGAATGATCCCAACGCGCGCCTTGAAGGCGGGCGAGTGTTTCAGTTTATTGTTGAGTTGCCGCGTCCATGATTCGTTCGAAGCGTTGCGCACTTTCCTTGGAGCAATCCATGCAGCCAGCATCTCACCTAACAGCCTCGACTCGCCGCGCGAACACCATTGTGTTTGTGATGTCGATCTTGGTTCTGCTCGTCATTGTTGGAACAGCGTTTGTCACGCGCGCACGATCCGGTCGGCAGATTGCGACAGCGCAGCAAGCGGCATCGGGTCGGGATGGCAGAGCCCACAGTCTCGCTCGAGATGTCGCGAAAGAAATCTCGGCGAGTCTCTTTCCAAAGCCAATCGATCCGACCGACGCATTCGGACAACTCGACTTCAGCACCACGCCGCCGACCAAAGTGGGCAGCGCGTCGTGGCCGCGTTTGGCAACGCCGGCCTACGCCACGCGATTTGAAACCGATCGCGATTTTGACAACGATGCGTTCCCAGATTTTCCGACGAACACGACTCCGTTCGAAGTGAAACCTTGGACAAACTGGCCGGATGACTTCGACTCTCCGAACAGTGCTTGGCCTCGGGGGGCAGGAGCTCCGACAGGGCAGTTGCTCACGCTCTTGGGCGCGCCAATGGGCGATTCGAATCCCTACGGCAATCCCGGAACGGGGGACACGCGATGGCTCCGCAGCACGGAACCGCAGCGCGCAGACTTCGATGGCGATGGAGTTCCCGATGGATTCTCGCATTGGACGCACTTGACCTGGCTGCCGACTGCCAACAACGCGTGGCGAGCGGTGCGAGATATCAGTGACATTGAAGGCACCACGCTCATCAATTTGAAGCAGACCGATCTGACCAAAGCGTTCGGCGTTGCCGTGCCCTACGAACAGTGGCTTCCGAATGTCCTTCCGACTCCTTTCGCATCCGCGACGGACATTGTCACGAACTTTCCCGCGCGCCGGGATGAGTGGTTTGCGCCGCCAAGCCAAGCGAACTGGTATGGAGTGAACTATCGGCTGCCATCCGCGCTCCCGAATTTTTTCCAGCTCGCGGCACTTGGACCAGTGAGTGACGAGTATCAGCCCAACACCGCGCGACAGATGATCACCCGCACCTTTGCGGACGCGGACGGCGATGGCTACACCGATAGCTTCTGGTTCCTCGCACCGACACCGGTCGATCGTGGCGTGCGCACCATCGTAGGCATCTCGATCGTCGACAACTCGTCGATGCTCAATGTGAATGTTGCGACAAAGGGCGGATTCTTCGAGACGACCTTCGATGCCTCGGGCAATATGGTTCCTGCCGGTGGGACGACGGGACAAACTCCCGCCGACCTTGCGCTGGTTTGGAGCAAGAACGACCTCCAGAATCGCGCAGGGCTTCTCGACACACCGATCAACTCAGCCAACGATTACTCGGATCCGGCCACAACGCCGTACTTTCCTGATTACTTCCCGTCGCTATGGAGCGGGCAGGGGGCACAACTCTTCAGGATTGGAAACGGCACTTCGGTCAACGCATCCATGCACATGGGACGAGGGCCCAACGGGCTTGAGTCTGGCTCGGCGGATCTCTATGGCGACATCTCGATCATCGCGCCCGGCGCGAATGACTTTAGCGTGCTGAAATCGCTCGGCGTGAAGGACATCAATGTTGCTCAGCAAACACTCGCGAACCAACTGGGCTTCCCGCTCGTCGATCCCGATGTCGCGCTCGTTCTTCCGCAACAAGCAGGTCGATTCGAACTTGCATCGGAACGCCTCGCGTGGTTCAAGCTCGCCGGCGTTGATCCCAACGGGGCGCTCGCCTCAACTCTCGGACTCCGACCATTCTCCGCCGCCGACGAAGTAGAACTTCGCATGGCTGCTGGGTTGAATCAGCCCTACACCAACACGCGACTCGAGCAGGCGTTCAGCTTGTTCAGTCCGACGGTACTTGGAGTCAACGCGAATCGCTTCCAGATGCTGCGTGCCACTGTGCAGCGCGAGGAAGCCAATCGCGCACTTGAGCCGCTGAGCCAGCGCGAGCTTCTCGTCGACATGCGCCACCGCCTCACGACAGTAAATGGGGCACGCAATGATCAACTCCCCTCATGGCTCTGGCCCACTCCCTTCTACCACGCCAAGCGCAACTATCTCCATCCTCGCAATGCGGCCATCACCGACACCGACGATCCGCTGTTCGCGCAGTTCGATGCCGAGAATCGCGCGGAGTATGCGCGACAGAAGTTGAAGGTTGACCTTCGTCGACCGATGTTTGCGCTCGAGGATGGCACTGCCGTCGGCACCGCCGTACGGGAAGCGCGGGAGCAGCAATGGCGTAATGACATTGCGCGACTTCTTGAGAGATCCGTTTCCTTCTATGGCGATCGCGATGGCGATGGCACGACTGACTTCTGGCGAAGCTATCTCGATTCCATCGACCCAACGGCGACTGAACCAGACGAGCAGTATCTCAAGACGCTGTCGATGATCGCGAGCTACACCGCAAATCTCCATGCGGCAAGCGATCAGCCAGTGAAGGCTCCCGGCTCGGCTGTCACGGTTTGGTACGACCCACCGATGGTGGCCACGCCAGCAGGTGGAAACCCCGAGAGCCAGTTCAAGCCAAGCTTGGATCATGTCGTGTTTGATCCCAACACGCCAGGTCGTTTCTACAACGGCATGGAGAAGCAGCCTTTCATCATGGAGGTGTTCTTGGGCGTGGTGTATCCCAAGAGCAAGATCTATCCCAATGATTGGAACGCCGAGTTCGCGATGTGCGGACCGGTGGAGTCCATCACAAGTCCCCAACTCAAACTTCCGACCACGGTCGCGGATGGTGGCGGAGAAACCTTCGTCGACGATACCTCGAAGCCTGCCGCTGTCATTGCAGTGCAGATCGCCAATCCCTACGACACGCCGCTACCGCTGTTTGATTTCGAGATTCAGTTCTACGGCCGACCGTACAGCTTTGCGACTGGCCCGTACGGATTCGTGCCGGTGCTTCCGCCTGCGACAAGCGCAGGTCCAGCAACCGCGATCATCTACGCGGTTCCTGATTACATCTACTCCGACACTGCCGAGGCGTCCACGCCACCAGCGAATCCAGCGAGCGCAGAGACAGAGTTGCTGATCTCGACCAAGATGCTGGACTTTCTCGATATCGAATACGCGCCGACGGATGTGGACGGCGATGGGGATGCGAACGGGACTTACAACATCCGTGAGCACATTGGCCTCTACGACAGTCATCCGACCGGAGCGACGGATCCGTTTGACGCGCAAGATCGAACACTGGTGTTCAATGCAACCGGCGCGTGGCATTGCAAGCAGAACGATCCCATCGCCGCGACCTACCAATCGAATACGACGGAGCCGGTGGTGCTCATTCGGCGCGTTGCAACGCCGGGCGGCGTCGTGCGCATGGTGGTTGATCGACTGGAGAATGATGTTTCCGGCGACGAAGAGAGCTTCCGCACGGAGGTGCGTCGACTGTTCAATGATCCGCAACTGCAACCACCCGCGAAGAAGTACAAGTGCCGCATGGCAGAGAAGGAAGTTGACGGCATTCGACTTGGCGCCAATGACCTCTTCATGACCTACGCGCGATGCGCGCGACCTTGGATGTGGGATCCGCAAAGTTGGGTTCGTGATCCATCTACTGGTCAATGGGCGTCGCTTGCCTCGACGGCCAACGCGACTTCGATTTGCTCCCGCGATGTGGATAGTTGGGAGATCAACCCTCGCTTCGTTTTCTCCACGCACTCGCAGCCAATCCGCTCCGGATCCGTCTCGGCTGGTGGCAGCGTCGTTGGCCGTCCGTGGGATGGCATCATTGACGGCGGTGACGTAGATTTTGTCGGTGACGCGATGTCGTTGGTTGCCGCGGATGATCCAGACAACAACAATGGTTCCGGAAGTGGACCCAAGAGAAGTCTTTGGCCTCGCACGACCTTTATGGACATCTTTGGCCGAAACCTTCGCGCGAAACCAGTTTTCTTTTCCATGCAGACTGTGACTGCGGAAGAGGATTGCACCAATCCACAGCCCAACGCGGTCCATGACGCGGTGTACATGGACGGGAGCGGCCCGCTTCCGTTCCTGCGAAATGCAGAGACACTCGGTGCCGTGATTCCTTCAAGTTCGAATGGCATCGGGCACTCGCGAATCACCTACAACGGCGCCAACTACGATGTCGTCGTCGGCAACAAGGGTTCGAGCAGTCAAGATTGGCTTCGATGGCTCGACAACGCGATCGCGCCTGGTGCAGAGCGTTATGCCTCTTTGCGAAACGCCCTCCAACTCACGCAGAAAGACGATGACTTCGAGCAGGTTGGCGAGGTACTCGATGTGTTCCTTTGGGGGCATGTGTACGAGAACCCCGGCGCAAGCCCAACTTGCGTTGCGACTTTTTCTGAAATCATGTTGAACGCGGACCCCGCAAGCGATTTCCCCGCAGGGAAGGGGCCGTTTGTGAATCGCCTCCATGCGCGAGCCCCAGGCGAGCAGAGCATCTTTGACCTCGCCGGGAACCTCGTCACCTACGACCCAGGAACGCCCGTTCTCGGCGCACGCTGGTACTACCCCGATACACCACCAAACGCTCCGGCAGAGAATGATCTCTCGTTCGTCGCGGGGCAACCTGCGCTTCCGATGGGGCTGAGTTGGATGGATGCGTTGGCGTGCGATGGATTTGGTCGCGGCACGCTCGATCGTGACGGCGATAATGATCGCGATGCCGTGGACGATGCGTGGCTTGAGCGCCGACGATTCGCGCTCGCTGGCGACTACATGGGGACTAAGACTCCAGGCCTTGTCAATATCAACACTGCTCCGATTGAAGTTCTGCGCGCATTGCCGTTGATGACGCGCTTGCCGAAGTATGACCTCACGAATCCCACACTCCCGTGGGTCTACAACCGCATTCCTGATGCGATGATCAAGTACCGCGAGGGCACGGTTTCGACCGACAACTCGGGCAACCCTTTCATTACCGATGTCATCCGTCCTTCGACGATGGCTGCCGCGGAAATGCCAAGCTACTCCGATCGTGGCTTGACGCAGGATGAGGTCGACAATGTCGCAGGCGGCCCAGTGGCGATGGTGCCAGGCGCGAATCGTTTCTACCCAGGCATGCGCGCGGAGAAGGGGTTTGCTTCGTCCTCCGAATTGCTGCTCATGCGGCGAACTGCGTTGACTGATCCCACTGTTGCGATGGGTGATCTCAGTATTCGCCAAAGCTACAGCTCGCAGTTCTTCGCCCTTGATCCTTACGACCTCACCTACGACCCGAACAGCAATAGCATCGATCCGGGGGAGTTCCTCAACCTCGCGATCCAACAGGTTCCGGGCTACCGATTCTCGATCGATCGAGCGGCACCCAAGGCGCGATTCGCACCGCTCGACACCCTGCAAGCGAGCTTCCCCGCGCTCCTCAACTTGCCTGTGCGTTGGGATGAACCGCTCGGCGATGCCGAGGACGCGACCCTAGCCTACAAGGCGATTTCAAATCTGGTCTCCACGCGCAGCGATGTCTTCACCGTTTACTTGAAGGTGCGACAAGTGAAGCAAGACCCGGTGACGCGCAGGTGGGACGCCACCAAGTCAGAGCATGTCATCGACGACAGCCGCTTCGTTATGGTCGTTGATCGAAGCGAGTGCAATGCTCCGAGCGATCAGCCCAAGATCCTCTTCTTCGAGAAGTGCTCGACGAACTGATCGTTCGCCACTCCGTCCGCCACATCCAACCCGGTCTCGTCACGCCCATCCGGCATGCGAGGCCGGGGTTTTTCATGCATCCCGCCTACGCGTGCGCGCTGTCAAGTGTCGTTCCAGGCGGAAGCGAGCGCATCCGATGCTCGTCGCGTCGGACTCGCTGCGGGCGTTGGTTCTGGTTCGAGGGAGAACGGCGCCACCTCAAGTTCCACCACAGCGGAGGGACTCGTTGAAACGGCATCAACCTGTGGCTCAGCCTCCGCGCGCTCAACGGCAGCCTTGGACAGACGGCCATCGGCGGAGACTTCATCAAACCGAACGCTCACGCGACGACTCACGCCGCGCTGCGGCATCGTGATGCCATACAGCTGATGACAGGCCTGCATCGTTCGCTTGTGGTGGGTGATGACGATGAAGTGGCTCTTGTCGAGGAAGGGTTCGAGCGACTTGCAGAATCGCTCCACATTCGCCTCATCGAGCGCGGCGTCCACCTCATCCAGAATGCAGAACGGGCTGGGCTTCGACTGGAAGATCGACATGAGCAGCGCCACGGCCGTCATCGTCTTCTCGCCACCGCTCAACTGGCTAATGAGGCGTGGCTCCTTGCCAGGCGGCTTCGCACGAATCTCAATGCCACTCTCGAGCCAGTCGGTCTCGCCAGACTCAAGCGGCACGAGATACAGATCCGCCGAACCTCCGCCGAACAGCCGGCGGAACATCCCGTTCTGACCAGCGAAGTGCTCCCGAACGGTTTCGAAAGTCGATTGAAAGCGGCTCCGACTCGCGAGGTCGAGTTCCTCCACAAGCGAGAGCAGAAGGGTCCGAGCACTATCGATGTCGGTGAGCTGCGTCGCGAGTTCCTCGTTCTTCACCTCAAGTTGGGTGAGCTCCTCGATCGCGTCGAGATTCACATTGCCAAGGCGACGGATCTCCTCGCGGAGGATTTCGACTTCCTTCCCCGCTTCGATCCGATCGATGTGCACAAAGTCCGGCTGCGCGCGCTCCACGGAATACTCCGCGTAGAGCATTGGGAGATCAACGAGCGTCTCCATGAGGGTTGACTCTTCAAGAGTCTCACGGCGAACTTCGAGCTCGCGGCGGGACAGTTCCACGGCATGCGCGTTGCGTTCGACGCGAGATGCCTCGGTCCGAGCTCCTTCGAGCAAGTGCGCACACTCCGCCACAGCACTCGACGCTCCCTCGAGCGAACTCGTTGCAGTGGCAAATTCACGCGCGACCTCGACGAGCGCGACATCGGTTCGTTCAATCTCGGTCTGCGCCTCTTCGGCCTGCGCCTCTGCGCGCTCGATCGCGCTCAAACGGCGATTGATTCCATCCTGCAGAAGTGTGACCTGCCGCTCGAGCTCGGTGGTCGTCGCCTCAAGATGTCGCCGTTCTCGTCGCGCTGCTTCGAGATTTCCAGCGGCTTCGGTCTGGCGTACGCGCGCCTGCGAGAATGCCTCTGCAGCCTCGCTTGCGCAGCGCTTTGCCTCATCCCCTTCAGCGCGCAGCGCGCGCGCATGCCCAGTCGCCTCCACGACACCCGCCGCGAGGCTCTCGAGTCGATCAAGCACTTCGGCGCGCTCCTCGCCTCCGGCACGAAGTCGATCAAGCAGGAGGTCGCAATCATTCGATGCGGACTCCCGATCGCGCTCGATTCTGCGAATCATGCCATCGAGTCGCTCCGTCGCGTGCTGCGTTTCGAGCAGCGCCCGGCGCGCTTCTTGCAGGCGAAGCGTGAGTGCTTTCGCCTCGTCCTGTGCTTGCTTCGACTCAATCTCGAGGCGAATCGCCTCTTCTTCGTGGGCGTTCAGGGTTTGCGCAAGTTCGCGTCCGCGTGCGACCAACTCGGTCAATTCCGCGCGGCGAGCGAGGGCCCCGACCGCTCCTTCGGAGCGAGCGGCGGCGTTGGCGATGCATCGACCGTGTTCATCGATGACGAGACCGGTCCGCGTCACGATGCGACACCCGTGAAGGGAGGTGGACGCGAGCGCGAATGCCTGCGTGGCGTCTGTGGCGACAAAGGTTCGCGCACACAACCGCTCAACGAGATTGCGCGCACTCGGCTGCACTTCGAGGAAATGCAGAAGGGGAATCGCGCCGTCGACCGCCCCAACGCTTGCAAGCGGCGACGCCCCTGATCCTCCGCGCACTTGATTGGCAACGAATGCGAGTCGGCCCTTCACGTTTCGAGCCTGTTCGACGCAGGTTGCGAGCGCGGACTCGTCTTCCACCACGAGCAGTTCGAGGAAGTCGCCGAGTGCGGCTTCGACGATTTCGGCATCCGCGCGACTCGCCTCCACGAGATCCGAGAGGACACCGACAACGGCGCCAAAGCGCGCGCGATCCGCCAGCGCGCCACGCACCGCACTCCCGAGGCCCTCGTGCGCTTTCAACATTTCATCGAGGACTCTTCGACGCGACTCGACGGCCGTGCGGTCGTCGCGCAATTGCGCAAGTTCACGAAGTTTGCCAGCGTGCGAAACGCTGAGGCTCGATGCCACGCTTGTGCGGTGTTCCAGTTCGCCAGCCACGAGCGCAATCTCATCCTGCGCCACCGTTCCGCGCACGACAAACTGAAGCCGCTGCGCGCGCGAGCTGTCGAGTTCTTGTGCGAATGGTTCGAGACGAGCCTCGAGCCGAAGGTACTCTTCATGGAGCGATCGCTCCCGCGCCTCGATACCCGCGAGTCGAGTGGAGAACTGCCCGCGCTCTCGATCAAGTCGCAGCGCCGCTTCATTGGCGCGCGCATGAGCTTGATCGGCGAGAAGTGCGGTCTGCTCCGCGGCTCGGCGGCGCTCTCCGGAAGTGTGCGTCTGCGCGTCGGCGGCTTTCGCGGCTTCGGCGCACTCCGCAAGATTCGCATCCGCATGCGCAACGCCCTGTTGAAGTTTGGCGTTCTCTGCAGCGCTGGTTGTCATCCGAGCGCGTTCTTCCTCAAGCGCTGTTCGCGAGTCACTCAAGGTCCGACGCGCGAAATCACTGCGTTGCCGCGCTTGCGCGCTGGTGGCCACAAGTTCGAGGCGCCGCTGCTCAAGCGCGTGCAAACACTGCTGAATCTCGGCGCGCACGACTTCCGCGTCCTGCCGATTCTCTTCGGCAAGCGCGAGTGCACTTGAGAGCGCGTGCCGCTCGGTTTCGATCTTCGCAAGTTCACTCGTAAGGCCTTTGAGTCGCTCGACCAATTCGTGATACTGCTCAAGCGAGAGAACCCGCCGCAGCGCACTGCGACGGCTGTCGAATTCTTGAAATCGTCGTGCCTTTTCTGCTTGACCACGCACAATGCGGAGGCGTCGTTCTGTGGACGCGAGTTGCTCGCGCAATTGCAAGAGGTTTCGCTCGGCTGCGTCGAGTTTGCGGGTCGCCTCAATCTTCCGAACTCGAAATCTCGCAACGCCTGCTGCTTCCTCAAGAATCGACCGGCGTTCGGCAGGGCTGGCGACCAACATCGCTTCGACCTTGCCTTGCTCGATGATCGAGTATGCATCGTTGCCGATGCCGGTGTCGAGGAAGAGATCGCGAATGTCCTTGAGGCGAGCCCGTCGACCATTGATGATGTAGTCGCTTTTCCCGTCTGCTGCGAGTCGTCGGGTGACTTCGACAACCTCGCTGTCGATCGCGAGACCGCGATGCTTCACGCGGTCGCGATTGACGACGCTCTCACTTGCATCTTCCTCGGCGCTCTCTCCGTCGCCGTCCTGCTCCACAAGCGCAGGCGCGACGAGTTCGGTCGCCACGCGATCTTCACTGTCCGCGAGAGGTCGGTCAAGAAGCGGGTTCTCGAAGGTGAGCGTGACGCTCGCCATCCCGGCGGCTTTGCGCGATGCACTGCCCGCGAAAATCACATCGAGCATCGCGCCGCCGCGAAGGCTCTTCGCGCTGCGTTCTCCAAGTACCCACTTGCGGACATCTGGTGGTGTGTTGCGGGCGCGCATGTGATCGGCGCTTGCATGTACATGTTCATCTGGATGCGTGGGCGCTGGAAGGTCCGGAAACTCTGGGG
>SXUJ01000041.1 GCA_005790565.1 Planctomycetia bacterium | reverse complement strand
GCCGCCGCGACGGACTCGCGATCGGCGCACATCGGACCCGTGGCATTGGGTGCCGCACTCCGACGCACTGAGCGAGACCGCCGCTGGTGCCGATTCACTCGGCCCAGCGGAGTCCAAAGCGAGTGCTGGAGTTTGCCCGCGCGCTTCGCGCGGCAGAATTCCAGACTCGCGCTCAAAGGTCGCGCTCAAAGGACGCGCTCAAAGGTCGCGCTCAAAGGACGCGCTCCAACCTCGCCCTCAGGAGAGCAGGCGCATGACTTCCGTCACATCCTTGTCGCCGCGACCGGAGATATTGATGACCAGGTGTTCGTCCTTGCGCATTTGTGCCGCGAGCTTAAGTGCGGCATGGACGGCGTGAGAGGTTTCAAGCGCTGGAATGATCCCCTCAAGTTTTGCAAGCGTTTGAAACGCTTCGAGGGCTTGCGCATCGGTGGTCGTGACATACTCCACGCGCTTGATCTCCTTCCAGTAGCTGTGCTCGGGGCCCACTCCTGGGTAATCCAAGCCCGCCGAGCAGCTGTGGACTTGCGCGGTTTGTCCGCAGGAATCCTGGAGGACATAACTCATCGACCCATGCAACACGCCGGGGCTTCCGTAGGTGAGGGCGGCGGCATGATCGCCCGGTGCGTTCGACCGTCCTCCAGCTTCGACACCGACCAATCGCACCGTGGCGTCATCGACAAATGGCGCGAAGATCCCGGCGGCGTTCGATCCACCACCCACACACGCGACGACACAGTCGGGCAAGCGGCCAAGCGACCGCAAGGATTGTGCTCTGCACTCTCGACCGATCACGCTCTGAAAATCGCGCACCATCATGGGGAATGGGTGGGGACCGACGACGGAGCCAATGATGTAGTGCGTTGCGCCAACGGATCCCATCCAATCGCGCAGCGCTTCGTTGGTCGCATCCTTGAGCGTCTTGGAGCCAGAGTCGACCTCGCGAACCTCTGCGCCCATCAAGCGCATTCGGAAGACATTCATCTTCTGTCGCCGAACATCCTCGCTTCCCATGTACACACAACACTCAAGTCCGAAGTGCGCGCACGCCGTTGCGGTTGCCACGCCATGTTGGCCCGCGCCGGTTTCCGCAATGATGCGGGTCTTCCCCATGCGCTTGGCGAGGAGTGCTTGTCCAATCGTGTTGTTGATCTTGTGCGCGCCCGTGTGCGCGAGATCTTCACGTTTGAGCCAGATTCGCGCGCCGCCTGCATACGCAGTGAGGCGATCGGCTCGAGTGAACTGCGTCGGTCGCCCCACGAATTCGTGGAGCAGCGCGTCGACTTCTTCGATGAAAGAAGCGTCACGCCGAGCGCGGGAGTACGCGGTGGTCAACTCCTCAAGCGCCGCGATGAGCGTCTCTGGAACATATCGGCCGCCGAATGCCCCGAATCGCCCCCGAGCATCGGGCACAACAGAAAGTTCATTCGTGCTCATGGTGAAGTTCGGTCCTGCTGCGGCGCGAGTCCCCACGCGCCTCGACGGCCGCGCCACATCCAGAGGATTGGTCCACTCAGCGCGTAGGCGACGAACCCAATTGCGAGCACTTCCTGCGGCCACCAGATCAGGAAGGTGACTGGGAGGACGATCTTCGCGAGACTCGTGAAGGATCGGCGTGCACGCAAGACTTGATTCGCGAAATGCACGTACGGCAGCGAGGAGATCATGCCGATCGAAACGATGAGAGCGACAAGCGGAATTCCGAGTGCCGCAACCCGCGCGAATCCGATGTTCGCTTCCACATCGGGTCGGATGAACAGCAGGTGTTGATGCAGGAGTACGAGTGCGCCGATCGTGCCGCCCGCACCAGGAGATGGCAGTCCCTTGAAGTACATATGGTCATCGCTCTTGGGCGACTTGTTTTCAACATTGAATCGCGCGAGTCGAAGTGCCGCTGAGCACAGATAGAACGCAGCGATGGCCCAGAGAATCTTGGCGTAGGAGGAGTCTGCGGGGCCAAGGATCGATGCTCCGTGATGGACGTTTGAATCAGCACTCGCGAGTGAACCCCATGCCGTGCCGTAGTAGTCACTGACCAATCGAAGCATCATGAACGCAGGCGCGACGCCGAAGGTGACCACATCGGCGAGGCTGTCGAGTTGTGCGCCAAGGTCGCTCGTGGAACGCGTGAGTCGCGCAACGCTTCCATCAAGCGCATCGAACAGCATGCCAAGGAAGACCAGTGCGCCGGCGACGGTGAGGCTATACCAGCCGAAGAGCGATGTCGTCTCTGGCGGCTTGGAGGCGTAGTAGATCGCCGCGAACCCGCACACGAGGTTGCCGAGAGTCATCAGGGTCGGGAGTGCGCTCGCCGCGCGCCGCCTGCGTCGTTTTCGTGCATGGGTCCCGTCGGCGGATTGTCCATCGACTGGGTGCGGAGATTGTTGATGCGGTGCCGTTGGCATTACGGGTTCGGTGCGGAGATAAGCGGAGGATCAGACTCCTCGGCAAGCGGTTTCGGCAGAGTATCGGCGAAGCGGGGGAGGAACACCAATACCTCTCTCCGCGCGGAGAACGACGGGTTCTTCAAGAGCACATCGGCAACCGTCGGGAGCGGCGCGGCGTCGGGCCCCGTGTCAGGGATCACCGCGAGGGCGGGGTCTGCGAGGAGTACGAGCGCATCATTTCGCGCAAGTTCGATCTTCCATGGGGCAGTCAGGAGTGTTCCGCGCACGGCTGCTTGCGATTCGCGTCGGGTTGGGAGTCCAGAGAGCGTTGGAGCGTCGGCTAGGGCACGGAGTTCAAGTGTGCTCGCGGATCCTTGGACGGTTGGAAAGGTCCACCCGCGAAACTCAAGTTGGAAGAGTTTCGCGCTTCCGGAACTCGCACGACCGCGAAGGGAGATCAGCGTATCGGCCGCGATCGAATGTGTGGCGACATCCGTCCACTTCGTCACTTGTCCGAACCAGACCCGCTCGAGTGCTGGGGTTCCGCCGAGTGCCGCAAGCAACGCGCCGAGTTGTGCCTCGTGGATCACAAACGCTCGGAATCCGAGCGTGAACAACTCGGCATCGGAGCAGGGGCGAATGCTCTCGGACAATTGCAGTTGTTTTAGGGCACGCTCGAGCGCCGTCGGATCATCGCGCACGACCCAACGCATGCCCTCGATCCCGCTCGCCACCGGTTGTTCGGTGGGTAGCTTGTTGAGTGCTTGCGCGGGGGCGGAGTGCTTCGCGGCACAGGCTAGAGAAACGCAGGGTAGCAAGGCGCAAAGAACTCGCAGCAATAGGAGTGGGATGGGCAACCGGTACATGCTGTCGCCTAGTCAATCGGTCTGGGCGCGGGCGCGGCGTTGAGCTCATTGAGAAAGGAGCGAAGATGGCCCCAGTGCTTTCGGTCAAAGCGAAATGCGATGCGCGGCAGGTCGAGGTGTTCATCTTCGCCGGGGAGTGCGGTCGTGGTTCGGATGCGCCCGCTCGCAACAAAGAGTGGAGCGTAGATGGACTCCCAGCGTTCAAGCTCGTCCGGCGTGAGTTGCCAGTGCAGCCGAAGCACGAGGTCCGTCCCAACATACCGCATGGAGTGGTACCGTCGATAGAATCGTTCGACTTCATCACTCGCCGCTTGCGCATCGTGATGGATCGAGTAGAGCTTGGTGTCCTCGGGCGAAATGAGGTGCTTCTCGCGCAACTTCGCGACGATGCCCGACTCCCACGAAGACCAGTAGCTCCCGCCCTCGTGCTCGAGCAGTACGATCGGAACGAGATTGGACTTTCCGGTCTGCACGAGCGTGAGCGCTTCAAAGAGTTCGTCCTGTGTGCCGAACCCTCCCGGGAACGCGGCGACCGCGTCCGAGTGCGCCATGAACATGAGTTTTCGGGTGAAGAAGTAGCGGAAATTCACGAGCTTCGGATCGCCTTCGATCAGCGTGTTTGCCGCAGCCTCAAACGGCAGTCGGATGCGAAGGCCAAAGCACTTCTCAAGCTCCGGTCCTTCATGGCCGGCCTTCATGATGCCATCACCCGCGCCAGTGATGACCATCCACCCCGCGGCACTCACGGTGCGAGAAAACTGCTTGCACATCGCATAGTCGGGGTCGCTCTCGGGTGTGCGAGCACTCCCAAAGATGGAAATCTTGCGCGTTCCGCGATAGGGATTGAAAGTGCGATAGGCATGGCGCATCTCTTTCAAACTTGTGCGCACAAGTTTGAGTTGTCCGGTGTCAGCGCCGTCGGCGACGAGCTTGAGCCCTGTGAGAATGATCTCCGCAAGCAGTTCGCGCGCTTCCTCACTGCCTTGGACTTGTGCGATGGCGAGGAATCGATCGACGGACGCTTCGATCTGCGCGAGTGAGAGGCGAGGGGCCGCGTCCTCGGGGCGTGGCGCATTGGGTGGTGACGAATCGCTCATGGAGAATTGGGCTCGTTCGCTGCGGGAGGAGGGGTCGGGGCGGAAGGCGCTGCTGGTTGCACTGGGCTCGCCGGTGGGGGAAGCGGAAACACGCTGCTTGAAGTCGCGCCGCCCGAGACTGCGCTTAGGACACCCGCGAGTGGGGCGAGGCCGATCTTAGGATCGGTGATTGTTCCGCTGACTCTGATGCCG
This sequence comes from Planctomycetia bacterium, assembly GCA_005790565.1. Taxonomy (GTDB): domain Bacteria; phylum Planctomycetota; class Phycisphaerae; order Phycisphaerales; family SM1A02; genus F1-140-MAGs142. Next base: position 21,555 of record SXUJ01000041.1, on the reverse strand, counting down.
AGGAGAGAGTGAGTCACGCGAGAGAGGAACTCACTGACTACTCCCATCTGTCCGGCGACACGCAACTGCATGGCGACGGCGTAGTCAGAGAGTCGCACCGTGCCAAGGCCGTCCATTCGCAGTGAGGCGGAACGGAGCTCAACGGGTTCGAAGTATGCGAGGTCGCCCTTGATCGCGAAGTCCGCGTCGGCTTCTTTGAACGCGCCAGAGACCGGAATCATGAATTGCGTGAGCGACGCAATGCGCAGGAGGAGCGGGCTTTCGGCGATGACTGCTTCACGCACGGCGATACCTCCTCGGCCGATGTCCGTTCCCACCCCATCATCGAGCAGTCCGGAAAGTGAAATCGACGCAGCGCCGCGGCCGCTCTGATCGCTTCGCACCGATTCGAACCCAGGCGAAACGATGGGACCGTAATTGCTGTTCGCCACGCGCGTGTGGGCACGCCATCGATTTGCATCATGCTCAATGGTTGCATCCGTGGCCCAGCGCCCGCCGAGGAAATCACCGTTCGCGCTCACGATGAGGTCGTCCTTCGCACTCGCTCGCGAAACCACGCCACGGCTCTTCCCGACACTTCGCCCGAAGCTGGTGAACGAATTGGCGTCGATCTCGCAGTGCAAAGAGTCTTCTGTAACCGCGCCGCGCCTTTGTCTCACGGTGAGGTCTGCGCTTCCCTCAAAGTCCGCGAGTTGGGGTCCGACATCAAACGAGGCGCCCTTGACCGATGCATGCGCTCGCACATCAAGCGCATCCGGAGCCGTGACTGGTGACCCGAGGTTCCACGAAAGTTTTACTTCGTCGGCGTGGATCGTCGACGCGCCCTTGGCGTGAAAGGTGAGGGAGTTCGTGATTGCCTCGACGCTCGGAGTGAGCAGTGCCGCAACGGTCGGTGAGTACGAGTCCGCCGCAATGTCACCGGTGAGTTGAAGCGACCGGAGTGCGTTGCCCGTGAGATCAGCGCTCCAATCGACAGAGACATTTCCTCCGGCGAACGAGGCCGCGCAAACTCCGTGCGCTTGTTGCTCCGCGAGTTGCACTTTAGAAGTCGGCGAAAAGGTCAATGTACTTCGTGTGTCGTGATGATCAAACGCGAGCGACTTGGGTTGCAACTGTAGTGACAAGCTCTGATCGCGTGTCGCCGTAAGATCAAAGAGTCCCGTGGTCTTTCCACTCGCGAGGAGGTCGGCGAGGGCGGGTGATTGATCGCGAAGTGCGGCGCGGACAACGGGCGATTCGAATCGGCCATCCGTGAGCGTCGCCTCAAGCAGTGAGTGCGCATCGAGCGCTCCTCGGAGGCGCAGGAGCCCGTCCTGCCGCGCGCCGGTGGTGAGACGGAATCCCAAGTCTTGCGCAGAATTATTGTCGCCACTGGCATCGATGCGACCAGTGACGAGCGATGCACGCACACGATCCCCATCGAGCGTGACCTCAATCCATTGCGGCAGAATTGTCCCCTCGAAGCTCGTGACGTCTGCAGTGACCTTTCGATGAAAGGACCCATCGATTTCGCCATTCGGCAAGTACCGTTGCCAGAGCGCCGCGGCCTTCGCCGCGTCCGCATCAAGCAGCGGTTCAAACGCGCGATCGAGCGGGATACGCTCGAATCGAACTTCTAGTTCACTGTCGGTGCCCGTGAGCGAAGCGGTTGCTGTCACGTCGATGCGCCCGTTGCCGCGCTGGGCAGTGCACTCAGTCAATCGAAGCTGTTGGGAGTTGATGTCGAGGCGCGCCTTCACGCCGTCGAGGGTGAAGTCAGGGGGCCAATCGAGTTGCTGCGTCGCCAGCCAATCCGAGCCGCTCTCGGTTGGCTCCACGCGTCCGTCGGTGAGTTGCACTTCAAAGGTGAAGTCGCTGCTCGCGTGACCTCCAATGGTTCCGGTCGCGGAGTAGGTTCCGCTGAGTCCGAGTGCCCTGAGTAGAGCACCGGATGGCGAAAAGTTTTTCCCTGGCCATCCCGTGGGTGGTTTCGCGCTTGAAGCGGTGTCGTGCGGAATCGCGGCGAGCAAGGCGAGGTTCACACTGTCATCCTCCGCCGTCAAGGTGATCTTCGGAATGACTTCGCGGGAATCGCCATCGGTGCGGAGGATCTCGACGCTTCCGGCAACCGTGACGCGGCCACCAACCGGCGTGACCCCTTGCAGCCCGCCGCCGGAGAGCACAATCGATTCATCGAGGACGGTGATGATTCCACTCTCAATTCGCAGTGGATAGGGAAACGGAGAACATGCCAGTCCTGCAGCGTGCACCGATACCGTGCCGGTCGTTTGGACCTCTGTGTTGAAGCCGGGGGGTGAGTACACGCGAATGTCGAGATCCGCGCTTCCGCCAAGCTTGAATGGCCCGGCCTCGATGGATCTCTTCAGGCGTTCGATCTCGGCGAGCGGGAGCGGCGCGGTCGGTGGGTCCGCGCTGTGGCGTGCCACAATCTCGCTCTGGCGTGCAAGCGCAGCTGCATCTGGGAGCAAGTTCGCTTCCGAAAGACTCGCGACTGCGCTTTGGTCGAAGAGCTGCTCCAGCGCGACCTTCGCTTCATCATCGAACGCATTCAGCAGGCGACTGTCGAGTGGCGCATCCGTTCCTTTGATGGCAATCTCGATCTCTGCGCCAGTCGCAAGGCTCGTCAGGGTGCCTGAGATTTCAATCTGCGCGTTCTCGCTTCCGCGCCCGTTGAATCGAACAATTTTGACGGTATCTCCCTCAAGCCGCATCAGCGCGGACACCTGATCCACGGGATACGGAAACTTGCTGTACGCGCCACTCGCGTCAGTGAGGCGGATTTCTCCGGTGGAAACGACCGCACCGGGCTTCGTCGTCGTTCCAGCCGCGCGGTGTGCTTCGGCTTCGATGTCCACCGTCCACTTCGTCAATCCGAAGTCTTGAAATGCGTCGGTGACGGCTTTCGGGAGGTAAAGCACGCGTGCATCACCGTCGGGTGGAGAACTGAAGTTTCGCACCGAGACCTGTGCATCGATCTTCGCCGCAGTGAGCGCAGTTTGAAACCAAGCCTCGCGATCCTTCCAGGCAAAAGGAAGCAACTCATCGGTGGGGATCTGAATGCTCGCGCTGGCTTGGACGGGAACGCTGAGCACGGGTTGCGACGGGTTGCTCGCGCTGAAATCACCGAGCAAATCTTCTAGTGTCAGAGAGTCCTTGGTCAACTTCAGGACCCCTTCGCGCAAGTCGATGCGAGGTCGTCCGGTCGTGGGGAGAGTCTTTCCGTGGGCGAATCCCGCCCAGCTGCCACCGAGTTCCTCGACCGGAAAACTGATTCGCATGTTACGGAGGCGCAACTCCGCCTCCGGAGGGGTGGATCCATCGAAGGAGATTGCCGCTCGTTCGATGCTTCCTTGCAGATCGAGTTGGTCGAGTAGTTTCTGCGCGGCGAGCGGGGCGATCGCGAGCGACTCCTTGCGCAACTTCAGTTCGTCCACTTCAACGTTGAATGCGTAAGTACGAAGGTTGAAGCGCCCGTGGACACTCTCGAAGGGGGCGGCGGCGCGCTCGGTCGCCAGTCCGTCGAGCCGCAAGTCGAGTTCATCGGAAAGGCCGACGCTCGGGTGAAGTTCCCCTCGCATGTCGATGCGACCCGAGAGTTCCCATTGCCCATCGCTGTCCACGCCGCTCTCGACCGCGAGTCGCTCGATCCGCGTGACCGCGGGGCGTTGGGATGACGAGGACGGACTTCCCTCCGGAGTGAGCGAAGAGAAATTGAAGGTGCCCGGATCGGATATTCGCTCCGCGATGCGCAGCGTCATCGTTCCAATGTCAATCGATCGAACTTCCACTTCGCCGCGCAGAATCTTCCACGGCGAGAATCGGATCGAGACCCGATCGGCGTGTGCGATGCGCCCGCTCTCGCTGGGCCAATTGGGCGCGAGCAACTCAAGATTTTCAACGGAAAACCCTCCGATCCCATCGAGGTGCATCGCGCTCGCCTGCACGGTTCCGCCAAGCGCGCTGCTCAATCTGGGAAGGATGTACCATGAAAGCACGCTCGAGCGGGTTGCGGTGAAAATCGCGATCCCGATCAGCGCGATACCCACGAAGATGAACTTCCATCGCCACCACCGGCGCTTGGGTGGAGGGGAATCATCTCCCTGCATTCGCTGAGGAATTGATGGTGTCATCGAGAGCCCTGCATGGTAGCGCGACGGGCATTCTCACGGGTACATTGCGCCTGTGTCGAGTGCCGTCGTCGCCTCCATCCAGATCAGCTTCCTGACGGGTTGCTTGCTTGTGGTGTTGCTGTTGACGATCGGCGCGTTCGGCGCACTCTTGATCCGTTCCATGCTCTCGGGCGCCCATCGCGCCCACGCGGCGAAGAAGCCACCGCCGACGAAGCATGTCGATGCGTGGGCGCTGTCTGGCTCGAGATTCAGCGTCGATCCGAGGCAGGGGGCGGAGTTTCCGAATGGGTTTCCGGATTCGGGGGACTCGGATAGTCCGGGGTCCAACGATGGACGAGGAGGGAATCTGTGGGATGAACTGCGCGAGCCGGATGGAGACTCGAGAGATCATGGGCATGACAGCGGCGGCGGTGGTGATACCGGCGACGGCGGGAATTCGGGTGGTGGTGGAGGCAGGGATTGACTCCACCACCGGCGCGATTTTCAGCACCGCGTATCGTGATCACGGGTGGTGCCCGGCGAGTTGGTCGCGCGGTTGCGCTCGAACTTGCTCGGCGCGGATGCGCGCTTCTGCTTTCCTATCGAGACTCGCGGGATGAGTGTTTGCAGACCGCTCAAGACGCGCGGCAACTCGGTTCCCCGTTGGTGGAAGTCCATGCGCTTGAACTCTGCGATGCGGAGTCGATCGCAGCGTTCGCGCAGTTTGCGCTCTCCTCGGCGGAGGTCGATGGCGTGGTCCACAGTGCGTCGTCGTTTGAGAGTCAGCCGATTGGTGCGGTCACCGCCTCAGGCGCCTCGCGGCAATTCGCGAGTGATGCAATCGGTCCGTTGTTGCTTTCCCAAGCTCTTGCCGCAAGTTTGCGAGGTGCGAGCACGCGAGGGTCGATGGCGAGCGGTGCAGGGATCGTGCTCTTCGGTGACGCGCATGCCAGCCGCGTCCCCCGGCGCGGATACACCGCCTACCTCATGGCGAAGGCAGCGGCGCACGCACTCGTCCGGCAACTCGCCGTCGAACTCGCGCCCACCGTTCGAGTGAACGGCATCGCGCCTGGCGTGATTTTGTGGCCAGAGTCGATGTCGCCTGCAGCACGCGAGGCATACCTCGCGCAGGTTCCACTCAAACGCGCGGGAACGCCTGAAGAAGCAGCGAAACTCGCGGCATTCTTGCTGCTTGACGCGAACTACTGCACCGGGCAGATCCTGCAACTTGATGGTGGCCGAAACCTCTGACCAGCATGGCGTCAGGGAGTGGCTGCAGCGGCTCGGAGTGCTTGTTCGACGCGCAAAAGATCGCTCGCGGCATCGGGTGCGACGCGCAGTTCTTCGAGCACTCGCGCCGCGATTGAGAGTTCATTCGCGCGAATCCGAGCGAGCGCCTCTTCCGCGAGGTAGCGCGCGTTGACGCCATGCACGCGAGTTCGTTGCCATGCTTGAGCCGCGAGCGAGAACCGTTCCTCTTCGTGGAGCGCCAGTGCGAGTTCCTCAGCGACGACCGGAGTTGCGAGCGTTGCATCGGGAAGCCCAACCAGGAGGAGCGCTGCGTCATGCGAGCGTGCTTGCAAGCGAAGAACGCGAGCGTAGAGCAGACGATATTCAAGGTTTTCTGCGTTGATCAAAAATGCCTCGCGCGCGCCATCGAGCGCAAGGGCGGGCGTTCCTGATGCAAGGAAGACCTGCGCGCCGGTGGATGCAAGCACCTCACGGGATGCACCGCACTCTTCGAGGTGCCGGAGGAGTCGCAGGGATGTTTCGGTTTCCTTCTGCGACGCGAGTGCGATCGCCGCAGCAACCGAAAACCGCATGTCGTGTTGATCGAGGGCAAGGACCGCAACACACTTCCAACGATCAAGCGCCTCTGCCCGTCGCCCGGCTCGATCGAGAAGCAGCGCCGCCGCGTGTGCGCGGATCAGATCAGTCGGTGAAAGTGCGCTCGCACGAGCGGCTGCGTGGGCAGCTTCGGTGAGGATCGGATTTCCAGCGCGCGCGTTATCGCGAAGCGCTCGTATACCGAGCACGCGAGCAAAGAGTTCGGCGGCGGCCGCATCGCGGGGATAGTGCTCGGCGAGGGAGCGAGCTACGACCTCGGCCTCCGCGACCCGATCCTTGCCAAGAAGGACTTCCACCGCACTTGTCGCGTCCGCGTACTCCTTCGCACTTTGGGAACTCGCGACTTCGAGAGTCTGGGGTGGAGCGTTCGACGAACCGCACGCGCTGAGCGCAAGCGACGCACAGGCGTAGAGTGATGGAGGAAGTCGCGGTTTCCTGAGTGGCATCCGTGGCTCTATCATCACCCTTCCTCGACCCACGCGCCACCCATCTCCCGATGAACTCTTCGCAATCTCCTTCCGTGCCTGTGCCAACTGAACTTCCAAAGGCATACCATCCAGCGGAGGTCGAACCTGTCATCCGTGCGCGATGGGAGGCATCTGGGTGCTTCCATGTTTCAACCGGAAGCGTTCCTGCGGCTCGCGGCGCAGAGCCGTTTGCAATCTTCATCCCGCCGCCGAACGTGACGGCGGCGCTGCACCTCGGTCACGCGTTCAACAACACGCTCCAAGATTTGCTGACGCGTTACCACCGCATGAAGGGTTGCGAAACGCTCTGGATGCCTGGGACGGATCACGCGGGGATTGCCACGCAGGCGGTTGTCGAGAAGCGATTGCAACTGCAGGGCAAGCGCAGGACCGATTTCACGCGCGCAGACTTCATCGCGAAGGTACAGGAGTGGAAGGACGAGTACGAATCGACGATCCTCGCGCAACTCGCGGCGATGGGTTGTTCATGTGACTTTGAGCGAACCCGTTTCACGATGGACGCAACCTGTGCCACCGCAGTTCGCCACGCGTTCTTCGAACTGTTCACCGATGGATTGATCTATCGAGGAAAGCGGTTGGTGAATTGGGATCCCGCCACCGAAACCGCACTCGCCGATGACGAAGTCGAAATGGAAGAGGTCGATGGACACTTCTGGTATCTGCGGTATCCACTGAGTGATGGCAGTGGGCATGTCACCGTCGCGACGACTCGGCCGGAAACGATGCTTGGAGATACAGCGGTCGGCATCAATCCGAAGGACCCTCGCGCGGCCGCGCTTCGCGGAAAGTCGGTTCGACTGCCGATCGTCGGTCGAGTGATTCCGATCATTGAAGACGACTATGTGGTGATGCCGGTGTCGCTCGGCGGAGATGCGAGCGACGCGAAAGCGCAGTTCGCGACTGGTTTCCTGAAGGTCACGCCCGCGCACGACCCCAACGACTGGGAACTTGGCATTCGACATGGGCTCGCGGCGATCAATGTGATGGCGCCCACTGGTTCGATCAGCGATGCGCATGGTTGGACGGATGTCTCTCCGGAAGCGCGTGCATTTGTTGGCCTCTCTCGCGAGGCTGCGCGCAAGGGCATCGTCGGGTGGTTCAAGTCGAATGGCTTGCTTGATGAAGTGAAGCCGTATCGCCACTCGGTCGGGCATAGCTACCGCTCGCATGTGCCGGTCGAACCTTATCTGAGCGATCAGTGGTATGTCCGCGTGACGGACGATCGTCTTCGCGGGAGCGCGTTGCGTGCGATGGCGAAGGATCAGGTGGACGGCGAACTCGCGGCAGAGCATCGTGGTGGTCCGGCGATGGATGGCGATGGCGGTTTGCGCTTTTTTCCTTCGCGCTACGCGAAGTCGTTTCAGGTGTGGCACGAGCAACTTCGAGACTGGTGCATCTCTCGTCAACTCTGGTGGGGGCATCAGATTCCCGTTTGGTCGAAGCAGGCATCAGGAACGGCGCTCGCGCAGCACCTCGGGTCGCTTGCCGCGCTTCCGAGTTCTGCCGCGAGTGTTCGTGCGACACGGGTTCGTGATGGCGCGCAGATTGAGCTCTCCGCGCTTGCCTCGAGCGTGGAGGAATGCACGATCTTCGTTTGTTTGCTTGACGACGCGAGCGCGCCCGCGCTCGAGTCGCTCGGCTTTGGTCGAGATTCCGATGTGCTCGACACTTGGTTCAGTTCGGCCCTCTGGCCACTCTCGACTTTGGGTTGGCCTGATGCCTCGCGCTGGGAAGACATGGGCGGCTTGCTCGATCGGTTCAATCCCAGTTCGGTGCTCTGCACCGCGCGCGAGATCATCACCCTCTGGGTTTCGCGCATGGTGATGTTCAACCGGTACTTCCTGCGCCGTCTTCCATTTCGTCATGTGTTCATTCACGCGATGATCCAAGACGGACACGGACAGAAAATGTCGAAGTCGTTGGGGAATGGCGTGGATCCTCGAGACATCATCCATTCGCACGGTTCGGACGCGATGCGCTTTACGCTCGTGTCCATCGCGACTGACACGCAGGATGTGCGTTTGCCCGTGGACATGGTCGATCCGCACACCGGTGATGCATTCACGCCAAAATGGATCACGACTTCAGCGGGATACACGGTCGCCGATGCACGCCAGGCATCGCCAAAGATGCTGGGGAAACACATGATTTCTGGCTACGGCGCGGCGATGGGCGCGGTGACGCCCACCCTCGAAGAACCACTTGCTCGCAACACCAGTGCGCGGTTTGACCTTGGACGAAACTTCGCGAACAAACTGTGGAATGCCACCCGCTTTGCGCTGTCGAATATCTCGCAAGCAGCGGCCGATGCGCAGGAGTATCCGCAGTCGCTCGCCGATCGCTGGATGCTCGCGCGATTGGCTTTGGCGGCGCGTGAAGTCGAGACGGCGATTGCGGCCTACGAGTTCCATCGTGTGGCGGACACGCTGTACGGCTTGATCTGGCGTGACTTCTGCGACTGGTACCTCGAGTGCGTGAAGCCGACAATCCGGCAGAATCAAACACAGCAAGCAGTGCTCGCGACAACCCTCAACGCGCTCGTCCGCCTCTTGCATCCTGTTTGCCCTTTCGTCACCGAGACACTCTGGCAGAGTGTCGAGGGTGCGCGCGAAGGTCGAGCGATTGCGGGTGTCCATCTTGCGGACTCGCCACTTGCCGCGACTGCATCATGGCCTCGCTTTGATGCCGCTCTGTGTGACACCAAGTCGGTGGCGCAGTTTGCGCGAGTCCAAACATTGGTGGACGCGATCCGGACGGCACGCGGGGAGCGGCAGGTCAGTCCCAAGCGCAGAATCAAGCTGCATGCGTGCGCCGAAGTAATCGCGCTCATTCGTGAGGCAGGTGGGGTCGTGGAAACACTGGCTGGCCTTGCAACGGTGGACACGGTTCCATCGACCCGTCCCGTGGGCGCCGTCGCGCTTCCGTTTGAGGGCAGTGAGATTCTGCTCGACGAACTGGTGGACGCCGTCGACGCAACCGCGGAACGAGCGCGGCTTGGGAAGGTCATCGCGGAGCGCACGAAGCAAGCGAGCGGAATGCGCGTGAAACTCGAGAATCCAGCCTATCTTGCGAAGGCGCCTCCGGAGGTGGTGGAGGAAACCAAGGTGAAGCTTGCGAGCCTTGACGCGGACATCCGAGCGGCGGAGCGTGCGATCGCCGCACTCTTGTGAGCGTGTTGTTGCAGCGAAAGTCGGTCGAAGATGTAGAGTGAGCGACGCATGTACCGACTCGAGCGCTTCCATCCGATCGCAGTGCTCACGCTCCATGTGATTGCTGCGTCAATCCTCGGAACCGGATGCGCGCCCAAGCCCGTCGCAGCACCTTCAGCAACAACGCTGCAGGTGGCCGCATCGACTGCCGTCGAGGCGGCGCCGAGCAGCGTCCCCATCCCGGATCGACCGCAGACGCGGGTGGCGCCGACTCAGAAGGCGTGGGAGTGGAAGGGTTTTCAGGGGACAGAGTATGACCTCGGGAGCGCGATTTTGCGTTCCACGATGCGCGATCCGATGCTGCGTGATCGCGTCTTTACATTCTTGCCGCAGATGATGGAGCACTATCGCACGGCGCTCGTCCCGCTCGCCGCGCCTCGTGATGCGCCGCTCTTCTACATCTTCGGCACGCGCAACGAGTGGATGGCCTTCACACGACTTCGCATTCCTGATGAAGCGGCGACCTACGAGAAGATTGGTCGCGGTGGATATACGATTGACGGCGAGTGCGTGCTCTACGACCTTGGTCGATTCGATACTTTCACGATCGTCGCACATGAGGGTTGGCACGCCTTTACCCAGGCGAACTTTGAGCAGCCGCTTCCCGTTTGGCTCGAAGAAGGCATCGCGTGTTACATGGAGGGCTCGCGACGCACACGAGGGGAGAGCAACGTTGAGTTCATGCCGTGGCGGAATTTCGAGCGATACAGTGAGCTTCGAGACGGATTCGCGCGCAAACACCTCATCCCATTTGAGAGCCTGATCGCCGAGTATCCGCAGTCGTTTCTCGAAAATGGTCGATCGGCACTCCTGACCTACTACGCGCAAGTTTGGGCGCTTGTGCATTTTCTCAACGAGGGGAGTCAAGGGAAGTACCGCGCGGGTCTCGAACGGGTGCTCGGTGATGCGCGGGATGGCAAGATCGCGCAGACGCTTGCCGCGAGCCGGCGAGGGGGCGCGGTCGGAGAGCGACGGCAGATGCTCGCGCGCCAACTTGGTCCGGCGGTGATCCGCGAGTATTTCAACGAGGACATCACCCAATTCGCCAAGGAGTACGATGCGTATGTGGAAGAACTTTGCGCGAAGGGATCTTGGGAGCGGGTCTTCCGAGGAGATCGGCCGAGCTCATGACGGCGCGGTCAATCGCGCTTTGGGCTGTAAAGCAGCACAAACATCGTCTTCGCGTATTGGTGTACTTCGGGTCCGTGAAATCCCGGGATCGCTTCTTCGCTTGCGCCGAATCGAATGGGAGAGCGGAGGACGAGGAACCCGCTTGACGCGAACAGTTCACGCGTTCGCGCAGCTTGTTCAAGCACGCTCGCGCGGGTCTTCGGATCTTCCATCAACGCGTAGGGCGGATCAAGGAAGACAATATCCACAGGTTTGGGTGCTCGCGCAAGAGCGACCGGACCGAGTGCGTCGGCGAGGACCGCTGTGGCGCGACCTTCCACCCCGAGGAACTTACAGTTGTAGTCCAGAAACTTGTGCACGGTCCGATCGCGCTCGACCATGACCACCTCCGCCGCACCCCGGCTCACGCATTCAAGCCCCATGGTGCCGACGCCCGCGAAGAGGTCGAGGATTCGAGCCCCGTCAATGCGCCCGCGAAGGTGATTGAAGATTGCTTCCTTCACCCGTCCCATCATGGGGCGCGTGACATCCTCGCCTTCGGGGGCTTCGAGGATGCGAGAACGGAACTCACCAGCAATGATCTTGATCACGGTGGAGGATGATACGGTTCCCGCTGTATGCCTGAACTGCCTCCATCTCTCCCTGCAAGTCTGCGCGAGCGAGCGCGCGTCATGATGTTCGGCGAGGTCCCTGCGCTCGTCGTGCATCCAGACTTCGATCATGCGGATCCCACGCGGCTCCTTCCCCGGGTTCCGTGGCTTCTGTGGATGCATGGACGGACGGTGTCCAAGGAAATCGATCCGGGGCGATTCCTGCGGCTTGTGCGTGAGGGGATCGGCTCAGTCGCGGTTGATCTTCCGGGTCACGGGGAACGGTCGAGCCCCGAGTTGCAGACAGCGCCACGCGCGCTTGAGGTTGTTGAACGGATGGCGGCTGAAGTCGATGGCATCGTCGACGCGGTCGAGGCACTTGGTGGTTTTGACCCCGATCAGTGCGCGATTGGCGGAATGAGCGCGGGCGGCATGGCGGCGGTCCTTCGCTTGTTTGCCCCGCATCGTTTCTGCGCGGCGGCACTTGAAAGCACGGTCGGAGACCTTGACGCGCTTCGCGGTCGCGAACTCGATGATCCAACCCGCATCGATCGACTTGATCCAATGCGACGCCTCGATCAATGGCGTCCGATTCCGACTCTTGTGTTGCACAACAAGGGTGATGAATGGGTCCCCATTCAAGCGCAACGGCGGTTTGTTGCTGCACTTCGCGCTCGCGAAACACCTTCCGCGCGGGTGGAAATGCATGAGTTCTCAGAGACTGGCGCGCCTGGCGAGCACGCGGGCTTTGGCCGATTCGGCGCGGAGGCGAAGCGGTTGCATACCGAGTTTCTCGCGCGTAGCTTTGGGATGCATTAGGCTTCAGGGATGCCGATGTTCACCGCAAGCGTCGTGTCCTTCATCCTTGCGTTGCAAGCTGCGCCGTCGGTCGCGGCAGGTGACGCGGCGCCAACTCTGAATGAACTCGTTCGTATCGGAGTAGAACGGATTGCCGCGATGCAATCGAAGGGGCCGGGCGCGGATGTCGCGGCAGAGTGGCCCTACGAAGGCGTGTATCGCGTGGCCAACGATATTCCCTATGGGTATCGGGTTGGTGGAACTTCAATCGCTGGTCTCGCGTTGCTCGCGGCTCCTGGCCTTGAGAACGATGCGCCTCGCAAAGAGGCGCTGTGCCGCGCGGTGGAGTTTGTCGCGGGGAGTGAGACGGAGCCACTGCTCAGTTTCGATCCTTCGGTGTATCGCGGTGGCTACGATGTTCGAAACTGGGCGCACTGTTACGGCCTTCGGTTCTTGCTGCGCGCGAAGTCGGCATTGCAGCTCACCCCCGAGCTCGCAGAAAAGGTGGACGGTTGTGCGAGGTTTTTTCTCGAAGCACTGAAGAAAACCGAGATTCCGACGGTTGGTGGTTGGCAGTACGCACGAAATCCGGGCATCGAAAATGCGTGCAGCATGTCCCCGTTCATGACTGCGCCTTGCCTCGAAGCGTTGCTTGAGGCGAAGGCCGCGGGGTTTGCGGTAGAACCAGAGTTGATCGCGCGGAGCGTGCATGCGCTCGAGATGTGTCGAGGGGAGTCTGGATTCGTCGCGTATGGAACCGAGAAAGAGATTCGCGATCAAGCATCGCAAATCCCTGGCGCCATGGGTCGCATGTGCGCCACCGAAGTTGCGCTTGCGAAGGCAGGAAAGCAAGACAACGCGCGCCTCCGATTTGCGGTGGAGTCATTTTTTGAGCACTGGCTAGAGCTTGAGAAGCGACGCAAGAAGCAGGGCACGCATGTGGCGCCGTATGGAGTTGCGCCGTACTACTTTTTCTACGCGCATCTTTACGCAGCGTCGGCTATCGCGCTGCTTCCGGAAGCGGAGCAGCCGCCGCTGGCGACTCGTTTTGTGAGCGTCTTGTTGAAATCTCGCGATGCGGACGGCTCCTGGAACGATCGCGTCTTCGCACGAAGCGCTGCGTATTCCACGGCGATGAGCGTGCTCGCACTCTTGGATCTCGAGCCCGCGCTTTCGAGCGCGCCTGCACCCGTTGCACCCGCTGCGCGAACGGAGTGATTGCTCCATGCGCGGTGTCCGTGGCCTCGCGGGAAGCGCGAGTTGGCGCACTCGTGGGGCATACTCCTACTTTGGGGTTGGCACGCGCAACGGCATGGAAGTTGCGTGCCTGATTCGCCGATTTCGCTTGCGTCCCGCTCGCGCACAGCCCTTGTGCACGGCGCTGAAGGAGATTGTATGGACGCACGCTCGATTACCCATTTCATCGCTAGTACGCACCAAGTCTTCGAGACCATGCTCTCGATGCCTGTCACCCCGGGGAAGCCATCCGCATGCTGCACCGTGCCGAGTTTTCAGAGTGATGTGAGCGGGGTGATTGGTATGACGGGCGATGTCGTCGGCATGGTGGTCCTCAGTTTTCCGCTCTCCACCGCGCGGGGTGTGCTCAAGGCGTTCACCGGAACGGACATTGATCCGAGCTCACCAGATTTTTCTGACGCAGTCGGTGAACTGGTCAACATGATCTCTGGTGCAGCGAAGGCTCGATTCGAGGGGCTGTCGGTTTCTATCAGTTGCCCATCGGTCATCCTCGGCCCAGGACATCGAGTGCAGCAGGTGAGCGACGCGACTTGCATTGTGATTCCCTTCGAATGCCCAGCGGGAAAGTTCGTCGTGGAAGTTGCGATGCGCAAGGCGGAATCCGCGGTTGGTACCAAGGCGGCCTGAGGAAGTTTGAAGGGATCCCCATTATGAAAGTCATGCTGATCGATGATTCCAAGACCATGCGCAACATTCAGCGCAACATCCTCGCGCAAGCGGGTCACACTGACATTGAAGAGGCGTGTGACGGTCAAGATGCGCTCTCGAAGGTCAGCGCATTTGCGCCGGAACTCCTCCTCGTGGATTGGAACATGCCCAATATGGACGGACTCTCCTTCGTGAAGGCGTACCGAGCGGGTGGCGGGAAGTCCTGCATCATCATGGTGACGACCGAAGCGGAGAAGACGCGCGTGATTGAGGCGATTCGCGCCGGAGTAAACAACTATCTCGTCAAACCATTCGCGCCCGACCTGTTGTTGACGCGCATTCAAGAAACGCTTGCGCGCGCGAAGGCCGCGTGACGACTCGAGGGGGAAGCGGGTATCGCATGCCGGCTGCTGGACAAATTCCACTGCTTCGAGTTTCGGAGGGCGGGCGTCGCGCGACGCTGGAGATTCTCGCTGGAACAAGTACGGAACTTGCCCAGCGTGATGCGCTGCTTGGTCTTGCGCGAGAGCGCGGGCTCATGATGGATGAGTCGCTCGCAGCCGCGCTTGAGACGGCTGCAGCAGAGTATGCGGCGCAAGGCGGGACCGTTGCATGGCAGGGCGTTGTGTGTGAGTGCGTTCCCGCGCAACATGGCACGGATGCGCGCATTGAATGGCATGCACGAATCGCCGCCGGCATCGCCGACGGGGAAGGGCTTCATCAGGAGGATGATGGCTCGATCGACTTTCGAAATCGCGTTCGCTTCACCAAAGTGAGCGAGAGTGAAACACTCGGCCGCATCGTGGCCGCAACCGACGGCGTGGATGGACGGGATGTTTGCGGTCGAAACCTCCCGGCACGGCGTGGCAAGAAACTCATGGAGAGCGTGCATGCGACGGTGCGCGCCGACGCTGATGGCACGCTTGTCGCGAGTCGTGATGGGGTGCTCTCGCTTGCGAAGGGGGCCGTCTCGATCCTCGATGAAATGGATGTGAAGGGAAGTGTTGATTTCTCCACAGGAAACATCGATTTCGTCGGGAGCGTGCGCATCGCAGAAGGTGTTCGCGACAATTTCATCGTTCGCGCGACGGGCGATGTGACGATCAAGGGACTTATCGAGGCAGCGACGCTGCTCGTTGGAGGAGACTTGCATGCGAGCATGGGGATTGCCGCGCGTGGCCACGGCGCCATGCTTGTCGATGGCTCTCTCGAAGTTGGCTATCTCAACGGGCTGCGCGGCCGGGTTCGCGGAGATGCGGTGATTCGGCGCGAACTTGTCGGGTGCGAGCTCATCGTCGGCGGTCATGTGAAGGTCGAGCGTGGCGCGGTGCTCGGTGGAACACTTGTGTGTGGAAAGAGTCTCCGCGCAGAGTCCATCGGGTCCGAAGGCGGTGCGCGCACAACGGTGGCGGTCGGTTGCCGACCGCTTGAGGCTCGGCGCGCGTCGAGACTGGTGGCGCTCTCGAAGGAACTCTCGAAGAAACTCCCCGCGCTTGAGAACCGCGCGCTCGAACTCCAGGAACTCGGCGCGAGTGCGAAGGCGTGCGAGAAGGAAGAATGCACGGAGATCGCCTTTGAAATGGCGGAGATCCATCGACGCATGCGCGCGATGGAAATCAAGCGACGAGAACTCTTGCTCGAGATGGGCGCGGAGCGAACGGTGCGCGTGGAAGTGCAGAAGCACCTCTATCGAGGGACAACGCTAAAGGTCGGAACCCGCGAAGTGTGGTTTGAAACAAGCATCAAGGGCCCGCTCGTCATTCTGTGGGACGAAGCGCGCGAACTCTACATCCGTGTGGGCACCGGGCCAACGCAACCGCTGCGTGATGTGGCGAGCGTTCGCGATCTTGCCGCCTAGTCGAGGGCGCGTCTTTCACTCAAATCGGTATGACTCGGCCACGCGCGCGGTGGACTTGATGCCCATGATGGCGCGGGCGAGTGCGAGGTCATCAGTCGTCGTGATCTTGATGTTGCGGTTGTCGCCTTCGACCACGACGACGGTCCCGCCGAAACGCTCGATCACGCTCGCGTCATCCGTCGTCGCTTCGAGGTTTCCGGCGGCGTAGGCACGGCGAAAGAGGTTCGCGTCGAAGATCTGCGGTGTCTGTGCCAGCACCAGTTGATCGCGCGAAATCGTTTCGGTCACCATGCGACCCTTCGTTGCAGCCATGCCGAAATCTCCCAGAATCGCGCTCGCGACGGCATCATCTTCGGCGGCGGCGACAGTCTCTTCCGACACGCGTTTGAGCGTACTTGTCACGCGGACACCGGGAATCACGGCCGTCGCGACCTTCGCCGCTTCAAAGACGCGCGCAATGAGTTCGGCAGATGTACAGGGGCGCGCAGCGTCGTGGACTGCAATGTGGGTGAGGTCATCGGGAAGGAGCGCGAGTGCGTTGCGGACAGACTCCCATCGATCGATGTTGCCTCCCGCGACAACCTTCGCGCCATGGAAACTCAAGGCAGGGCCGTAGCGGTCTTTGAAGGTGTCAAGGTCATCCGGAGGTCCCGCGACCACAATCGCGAAAACATCATCGCGCTTCGTGAAGAGTTCCACGGTCCGCAGCAAGACCGGGCGGCCGCCAAGGTCTTGTGCGAGTTTGTCTTGAGCGCCGAAGCGACTCGATCGACCAGCAGCTGGGATGATGACGCCTACACGCATGGGAAGTGGGAGCCTACTGTTGGATCGACTTGCCGTCGATAGTGAGCGTCGCCGCGTGATGATTCGTTGCCTGCTTGGGCGTGTTGGACGGGCAGGAGGGACAGGAATTCGCTCTGCGTTTGGAGGGTAGGAGTGGGCGCACAATCGCCACGAGGCCGCCGAATGCAAGAATCGTTGCGACCCAGAACTGCCAATCTTCGAAAGGGATCATAGGAGTACTCCAACCGAGTTCAAGGTGCCTGCGACGACCGCGTGCGTGAGCAGTGCGGCAGCGTAGGCCACGCCAGACATCCAGAAGAACTGTAACGCGGGCCACTTCCAACTTCCCGTCTCGCGCCGTGTCACCGCGAGTGTTGGTAGGCATTGCATCGCGAGGACAAAGAAGACGAGGAGCGCTGCACTCGTCGCTGGATCAAAGAGCGGGGTTCCATCGGCTCGTGTTGCGCTTCGAAGGTCGGTCGCGACTCGGTCATCGTCATCGCCATCGGATGTGCCGACGAGCACCGTCACCGTGCTTCGGAAGACTTCGCGCGCGAGAAAGCTTGTGAGTACAGCAACGGTCAGGCGATCGTCAAGTCCAAGTGGTTCGAAGATCGGCTGCACGGCGCGTCCGATCTGACCAGCGAATGAGTGCTGTTGTTGATGTTGCCCTGTCAGTACAGAGGCTTCCAACAGCAGGGTCTCCGCGTGGTCGGCACTGATGCCTTCGATCGATGCCTCTGCGACGAGCGCCTGCGCTTGCGGGGGTGCCTCGGACTGCGGGTACGCAGAGATCCACCACATCACAACGCAGATGGCGAGGATGATGCCGCCTGCATTCTTCAGGAACACGACCGAGCGATCGAATGAAGTGTAAAACGCGGTGCGAAAGCACGGGAATCGATAGGGGGGTAACTCGAGCACCATCGGTCGGCTCTTCCCGCGCAAGATCGTCTTGCGGAAGAGGAGCGCGGTCAAGAGGGCAGCCAGGGCACCGAGCGCGTAGCACGCAGCGAAGGCGAGACCTGCATAGAGGGCGTTCGTCGGAAACAGAATCGTGACGAGCAAGACATACACCCCCACTCGCGCGGAACAACTCATGAACGGCGCAACGAGAATGGTGGCAAGACGATCTTTCGGTTCGGGAATGAGTCGCGTACTCATGATGCCAGGCAACGCGCAGGCGTGGCTCGACAGCAGAGGAATGAACGCTGTTCCAGGAAGTCCGAAACGGCACATCAGTCGATCCATGACGAATGCCGCACGCGCGAGGTACCCGGTGTCTTCAATGAGTGCGAGGAGGAAGAAGAGGATCGCGATTTGTGGCAGGAAGACCACGGTTCCCGCGACGCCGGCGATGATGCCATCGGTGAGCAAACTATTGAGCACGCCCGTGGGAAGGATTGCCGCCGTTTCCGCGCCGAGCCATCCGAACGCGGCCTCGATCCAATTCATCGGCCACTCGGCGAGCCGGAAGATCGCGACGAAGACTCCAATCATGAGGAGGACGAAGCAGATCGTTCCGAGGACGGGATGTGTGAATGCGCTATCGAGTCGATCGGAGAGTGAATCTTCGTCAGCACCAACAGAGTGTGCGCCTCCAAGCGACCCTTCGATCTGCCGGTCGATCCATCCTGGGGCTCGCGCTGCTTCCAGGTGCGCGAAGGGGATTGGTCGCGCCTGATGGAGTGCTCGGGCGAGTTCTTCAACACCTACTCCGGAGCGACCATTCGCGCGAATCACGGGAATGCCGAGCTCGTCGCTGAGCTTGTTTGGGTCGATGGAGACACCTCGCGCGTTCGCGAGATCGGTCATGGTCAGCGCAATGATCATCGCGCGGCGTGAGGCTGCGAGTGAGAGCGCAAACCGCAGCCCGCGTTGGAGATTTGTTGCATCGACCACCACCAGCAGCGCGTCGGGTTCGAGTCCTTCGAGTCTGCCCCCAACGCAATCGCGACACAACTTCGATTCCGGAAGTGCGAGGTCCATCGCGTAGATACCGGGGAGATCGACGATCTCCACGATCGGCTCGGCGATCGTGCACTTTCCGATATGCGCTTCCACGGTGGAGCCTGGGAAGTTCGCGGTCTTGGCCCGCAAGCCACACAGTCGGTTGAACAGGGAAGTCTTTCCGACATTCGGATTTCCAACCATCGCGATACGGGCCATCGTGCGCGACGCGGTTGAAGAGAGCGCGGAGGCGGAGCGTTCGTCAGGCATCACAGGCGGCGCTCGAGGGAGGTGGCGCGGATCACCGCGGAGCTTGACCGCAGTCAGAGTTTGGCGGGCAATCGCACGGTTTCGTGATCACGGTCGCGAGAATCTTCTGCGCCACCTCGGGGGCGAGCCCGAGTCGGGTGGCGTCGATCTGGACGATGCATGGGCTGCCCCTCCCCGACGCGCGGCAGATGGTCAACTCACAAGACGCGCAGAGCCCCATCGCTGCGAGCGTGGCGGCATGTTCAGCGTCAAGATTCGCCTCCCTCACGATGGCGCGGTCGCCACGATTGAGTTCGGTGAGGGGGCGCGGTTTGCTGTCGGGTGTTGAACGACGGTGGGTGGGCGCTGACATCAGGAAGTGGCTCAAGAGGGAACAATATTGCGACTGAGTCGCAATGACAAGTCTGATTCACAACTCATGGCCTTGTTTTCGGACCACCTATTGAGGTTGGCCTGTGCGAGCAAACGCCCGGTCGTTGCATTCGTCTCGGCGGAGCGTACGGAAGATGCCTCATTCGCTGACCGATGGAGTGGGTATGCGCATCTGGTTCCACCGAGTCGCTGCTGTGTTGGGCCTTGAGGAGGCCCCTGAGAGCAGCGTCCGTGCAATCCTTGGGCTCGCTGCGCGCCGCTGCGCGTCGATCGGAATCTCCGACATCGATGGCGTCGCGCAGCCCACTCCCCTTTGCGGTTTCGTATCGGATGTGAGGGAGGACTGCTTTGTGATCAGTCGGCCGACGGCGGGAAGCGAGCGAAAGCCCCTTGCAATGGGCGAGCACCTTCACATCTCCATTGGCGCCGATCGGGGGTTTTATCACGGTGACACGATGGTGCTGGGCCGTTTCACTGACATCGATGGTGAGGCACGGCGATACGGCTACCGCCTTTCTTTTCCGAAGGGTCTCGTGCATGAAGAGAGGCGCAACCTCCATCGGTTGCCGGTTGCGTTTGATCTCTCGCCGACTGCGGAGCTGACGCGTTTGAATGGCGGCGCAAGCGTTGGTTGCGGAACGGTGTTAGACATTTCCGAGGGTGGCTTGCGGGTGCGGCTTGGCGCCAAGGTGCTCCTGTTCAAGGGCGACTGTCTTCGATTGAAGGCGCAGTTCCCCGCGACTATTGCGGATCTCGAAGGTCGCGTCGTCGTCGCGCACGTGGCGCCATCTCGGACGGGTTGCACCGTTGACCTCGGTCTTCGCTTTCTCGATGCGCAGACGCGCTTGGCGCAGGAAATCCGGGCCCTCGAACTCCGGCGATTTCAACGGCCAGGTCTCACGGCATAGCTGGGGGAAGTGTTGGGTCGACGAGGGGTGCGTTCTTCACTCCAGCTCGCTTGTAGGCCGCGCGCCGCTCCGCGTATTCCTCGGGTGAAACCGCGAGTTCGATCGCTTCGCCCGCTTGCCATTGGCGATGCATCTTGCAGAGAAATGGGACGCACCAGCGGCAGCCAGTTCCGGCGTCGAGGCATTCACTCAACTGACTTGCGACCCTAGGCTTCTCGCGCTCGATGAAGTGTTGCATCTTGCGAATCGAGACATGGAAGCAGAGGCAGACCTCGTGATCAAGCGGGTCCTTTGGGCTTGAAGCTGAGTCAAGCGGCGAAATTGGCGGAAACACATCACTCATGACAATTCTCATACCGAAGGCTGGCCGTGCTGTCATACTGAACAGGTCTGGCCGAACGGGACCTTCCCATAGGGTACTAGGAATTCCTGCACAGTTGACTCTGTATGGCATGCAGCGTGATCGAAGACTCCGGTAGAAGGTAACTCATGGATTCGATCCGAAAACTTTTGCGAATCGCTTCGCGCCGCCTCGCATGGAGTCGCGCGCTTGAAGGACTCTCATGGGGGCTCGTCACGGCGTTCGGCATCTGCGTGTTGGTCGTCGCAGGCTCCAAGTTCATTCCGAGCATGACGGTTCCGTGGACGGCGGTCGCAAGTGGACTCGTGATTGCATTGGTCATCACGAGCGTCGTCTTCGCCCGATTTTCGCAGGTTGATGAGCGGTCGGTCGCGCTCGAAGCCGACGCTCGCCTTGGGCTTGACGAACGTCTGATTTCCGCGATTGCGCTTGAAGCATCAACGGATCCATTCGCGCGCGCGGCGATCGATGACGCGCATCGGGCCGCGATGAAGCCAGAGCTTTCCTCGAAGATTCGCGCAACCTTCCCCATCGTGCTCCCCGCGCGCGGTTGGTACGCGCTCCCGGCCATCGCCTTGTGCTTCGCGCTCGATCATTGGATCCCCGCGTATCCATGGTCGGCTCCGGTTGAAGTGGCAATCGAGCCAGCCGCGATTCAAGTGGCAACCATTGAGTCACGCGCTGCGGTTGAGAAAGTGATTGCCGAGATCAAAGACAACGAGGCGCTCAACAAGGAGCTCGAGGAAAAGTTTGGAGACCTTGCGAAGGTTGGCGACGCGGCGAAAGAGTTGGCGAATCCGACTTCTCCCGAGGATGCGCGGCGGGACGCCATTCGTCGCATGAGTGATCTCGCTGACAAACTCGACGCCGTGCGCACGGGCGAAAAGGCGCAACTCGCTGAGTCACTCAAACAAGACCTCAAGAGTCTTGACGCGAAGGAGCAGACCGAAGGAAAGGAACTCGCCGACGCGCTCG